>NZ_JARWLB010000007.1:0-320943 GCF_047445835.1 Rhizobium sp. BR 317
GCAAAGGCGACATGGCGACATCGCCGACCAGACGGCTCTTGCCCTCGCCTCTTTCCGGTGCTGCGATGCGGTTGATGCCGACATCGATGACCGTCGCACCCGGCTTCACCCAATCCGCCTTCACCATTTCCGGCCGGCCGACCGCCGCCACCAGGATATCGGCGTTGCGGGCCACCGTGGCCAAGTCCTTCGTCCGCGAATGCGCCGTCGTTACCGTCGCATTGGCATGAAGCAGCARTTGCGCCATCGGCTTGCCGAACAGGTTGGAACGGCCGATGACGACGGCATTCAGTCCCGACAGRTCYTCGCCATGCACRCGGCGCACCASCAGCATGGCGCCRGCCGGCGTGCAGGAGATGAGGCCGGTCGCCAGATCACCGGTTGCCAGCTTGCCGGCATTGACGACATGCAGGCCATCGACATCCTTGTCCGGCCGGATCGACTGGATGATCGCTTCGGCATTCAAATGCTTCGGCAGCGGCAATTGCACCAGGATGCCGTGGATGGACGCATCCTCGTTCAGCGTCGCCACCAGCTTTGCCAGCTCAGCTTGCGTCGTCTCGGCCGGCAGCGTGTGCTGGATGGAGTTGAAGCCGCATTCCTTGGCCATGCGGCCCTTGGCGCCGACATAGGTGTGGCTCGCCGGATCATCACCGACGATGACGACCGCAAGGCCGGTCTTCACACCCGTGTTCTTTTCCAGTGCTGCGGTTGCCGTCTTCACCGCATCAATTACCGAAGCAGCCACCTGCTTGCCATCGATCACAGTCGTCACGAATATCTCCCGACATTGTTTCGGCGGCAATCTACAAGCCATCGGCCCAGTGGATTTGCCTGCCAACGCCCTATGGTGTCTGAAAGCGGTAATTGCAAGGAAAAAGCAGTGACGGGGTCAGCCCCGCATCGTCTGCCGGCGCGACGCATAGGTCTGGACTTTCGTGCGCAACAACGCCAATTCGCGCTGGATCTGCGTCAGCTCCTCCGAGACCATGGGACGATCATTGGCAACCGGAATAGTGGCATCGAAGTGCGGTCGCGGCAGATCGAGCATTGGTCGCGGCGGCAGTGGGGCCGGCTCGACGACCGCACTGAAAACCGGCTCGGGCGTCATGATGTGCGGGGCTGCCTGATCCTCCGCAAACACCCCGCCGCCCATCCATTTCCGCAGGAAGACCAGGCAAAGTGCTGCGCCAAGGCCCATGATGAAGCCCGCTGCTTGACGACCCGCGAGATTGTCGTCGAGCGGCGTCTTGGCGGCGATGGCAGGGGTGATGACGGCGATCGGAATCTCGGCCTGGGGCGGAGCCGTATCAGCGTTTTGCAGATCGGCGTCATAGTGGCTCTGCGCCGCCGCAACATCGCTCTGAAGCTGACTCAAGCGGGCTATATCGACATCGATGCTTTTCTGGCTGAGAGCGGTCATCCGCGCGGAAAGCGCCGTCCGGTTCTCAAGGGCTGCCTGCAACGCTGCATCGCTGCTGGCGATGAGACGCTGCAGTTGATTGCGGATGTCGGCGACCAGACCATCGATCGTCGCCTGCTGCGCCAACAGACGGGGATGGCGCGGACCAAGCTGCGTGGAAAGCTGGGATAGGACGACCTTGGCGGCGCTATAGCGGCTGCGCAGATCATCGAGAGCGGCCGATGACAGACCGCCCGGCAACGCGCCACTCATGACGCTGGCAGGCGTCGCGGATTTGGCGGCCGAGACGCGCGCCCTTGCGCCCTGCACGGCAGCCTCGGCGGCCTTGATTTCGCCATCCAACTGCTGGCGCTGCTGCTGAAGATCGAGCGCGGCAACGATCCTATCGTCACCATACTGCGCCTTGAAATCGGCCAGCGCTCCCTTCGCTTGATCAAGATTCTTGAGGCTCTTGTCGGCAGGCGAGCTGCCGTTGCCAACAAGCCCTGCCCCTTGCGCAACGGTGGCGTCGTAGATGGTCGCATCGGCCAGACGATTGGCGATCTCTGCCGATCTTGCCGGATCGCTTGTGGTCACGGCGAGATGCAAGGTGCCACTCGACGCATCGATGGTAACGGCGATATCTTTGCGGAAGGCAGCCTGCGCACGCGAGGGCGCGTCGGAAGCGTTCCCATTGCCTGACAGCAATTCCACGGCAACACCGAAAGCGCCGGCCCGATCGCCGGTGAATTCCGGATCGCGGTCGAGCTTCAGCCTGGCGACAACATCGGAAAGCAGGGAGGGCGCCGTGGCGCGTTTGGCGGTGACATCCAGAAGCGCCTGTCGCGCCGCCCCCTGCCCTTTCATTTGCAACACGGTGTGAGAGACATAGCGCGGCGGCGCTGCCACCACCGTCGGGAGAAAAGCGCCCGCCAGCGCTGCGATAGTGACGAAGGCAATGGAGCCGAACCCGAACACCCAGCGACGATGCGGCGGAGGCGCGGTCGCCTGGACGGCAGGCGGTGCGACCAAGGGCAAAAGATCGATTTCAATCTCTTCGGCGCGGGACGAAGGCAATGATTGCTCTGCGATCAGCTCCGGTTGGCGATCCATGATGGTTTCGCGCGCGACAGAATGATCTCGCAGGATGCCGCGGATACGATCGGGGAGCGGCGGAGCCTCTGCGACCTCAGTCACCGCGGGCCTTTTCCGCCCAGAGACCGGATAGGGATCACCATCCAGCATCTTTTGAATGAGGGCCAGCAATTCCGCATCGCTCGCAGCCTGGCGGTCGGCGGGCTGGACATTCGCTGCTACGAGATAGCCGTCCACACCGCGATCGAAATAGGCATGACGTTCGGCGCCGCGGGAAGCCTCGAAGGCATCTGCGTCATTGGAAAGGAATCTGATCCTGGCCTTGCTTTCGAACATCGCGGGTTTTCTCGCGCGCATGGTCAATGACCGATGCCGATGGTTAACCCACTCTAAATTTTCAAGGCAAAGAAAAGGTTAACAACCGCAGCGATCGAGGGCGCGATCAGGATCAACTGGCGAGTTTGTCGGGCGAAGGAAGCCGCAGCAGCGGCGCGGCCTGTGGCTCCGCGGCACGCAGGATACGTTCCTTGCGGCCGAACTGGTGCCGAACGACCTGATAGAGGAAGTGCGGCACGCCGAGAATATAGCGCCGCCATAGCCTGCCCGGCTCCTGAAGCAGGCGATAGATCCATTCGGAGCGCATGGTGCGCATCAGCGCCGGCGCGCGCGGCACCGTGCCGGACACGAAATCGAACAGTGCGCCGACCGTCAGCACCAGCCTCGCATGCTGCGGCTCGATATGGTCGGCGACCCATTTTTCCTGGAGCGGCGTCCCCATGCCGACAATCAGCACGTCGATCTTCTGGCGGCCGACCTCCGCAGCGATCAGATCGCTTTCCGCCTTATCGAAATAGCCGTCTGCAATAACGATGAAGTCATGCCACGGTGCATGCTTGCGGAAATTTTCCGCGGCCTTTTCAACGACATCGCGGCGGCCACCGATCAGGCCGACACGCTTCCGCCGATCCATGAAAGTCAGCAGAGCCGGCACGAAATCGGTGCCGTTCAGATTGGCCGGAAAGGAAACACCATGGGCAACCCGCGAGGCGATATCCAGGCCGACGCCGTCGGGCAGGACAAGATTTTTCGCCAGCACATCGCGATATTTGGCGTCGCGCAGCATCATCAGCATGTTGTGGGCATTGACGAAGGAGATGACGGTCTGGCCGACCGGAAGCGACGCCAGCTCATTGATGAAGTTCAGCGCATCTTCCCAATCGAGGTCGCAGACCGGCAAGTAGAAAATCATTCGACGCGACGTCAGCACGGCAAAATTTGCGACCAGATTCACCCAAAACCTCCTGCCGCGAACGTTCCTACGCTCGACGCCGGCAAATTTCTCGACGCAAATCCTCCACCGCCTGTCCGTTCGGTGACATCGGACGCATCGCTAAGCATGCTTATAGCAAGGCGATCCCAAGCTTCCGTTAGGAAAATCGATCGGAATTGCGGGAGGAAAACAGGGATTTGTTAACGCTGTTTCGGGCGATAGACGCAGCAGGCCGCTCCATGAGGGGAGCGGCCATCACTGTGGTCAATAGGTTTAATGCGCCTGTTTGGGCTCTGCGTCGGGCGCCGCATCGCCCTGGACGATCTTTACGGGCTTAACGGTTCTCTTGCCGGAGCCGTCGCCGCCGCTATTGATCTCGTCCTTGGAGAGGTAGTCGAGCTGTTCGACCAGAACGTCGGCAACATAATCGCCGCCGAGACGTTCGTTCATGTTCTTCTTGATATCGTTGCGGAAACTGACGACATCGAAGCTGGCGGTATGGCCAATGTCGATCGCCTTATTGCCCACCAGCAGGGAATAGAGCTGGTCCGTCGTCAATTCCGTCAACGGCGTTTGTATTTGAGCCACCTTGCCCTTCTCCATCATGAAGGAGATGCGCGTGATGAAATAGCCGCTCACCTGACCGTTGGCGATGACGGGCACGTTGATCGATTCGCCCTTGACGAATTCCTGCTGCGCCTTCTTGGCGTCGTCAGGATTGATCGCGGGCGCCGTCGCCATCTGCACCGAAAAATAGACAGAGGCCAGCGTTACGATGCAGACCCAGAGGCCGGTGAGGACGAGCTTGATCATCCGGCCTCACGGACGCGGAACTGCTCCTGCGAATAGGTGCCGTCCGCATCGGCGTTCTGCACCGCGTTCTTCAGGATATCGGCAACGGCACGCACGGCTTCGAGATGGGCTTCGACGCGGCGCGCGTTCAAGACCAGCTTCTTCTTCAGCCCGTGCAACTGCTCGATATGCGCKACCGCAAGCTCGGCCGGATTGGTATCGCGAAACAGCATCGACAATTCGTAGAGGCAGCGGCTCTTATGCGCGTTCGATACCTTGAGATCGAATTCCGGATCGGTGCCGATCCGGCTGTTCTCGTTATCGATGATCATCTCCAAGCGGCCAAGGACCGACTTGATGCGGTAGTCGTTCGAAATCACTTCCATGTCCATCCCCCAGGTCATACTTTCTTGGACGTCAGCGCATCTTGATTGGTGACGGTCGTATCGCTGTCACCATTGGTCTCAGCCGCCGCAAGCGTCTTGCGCTGGAAATCGGTAATTGCGCTCAGCGCCATCTTCTTGTCGTTCTCATTGGTTGCCGAGTTGACAGCGCCGGTGTTGCGCATCTTGTCGACCTGTTCCTTGTACATTTGCTCGGCAATGCCAACGCCGCCATTCTTGGCCAGCGTATTGCCGAGCTGTTCGGCCATCATGCCCTTCCAGATCTCGCCGGCGGAGCCCTTGCCGTAGAGTGTTTCGCTGTTTGGCAGCATGTTCTTCACGAAGTTCTGCAGCACCATCGCTTCGAACTTGTGATAGGCCTGCGGCACCTTTGTCTGTGCCGTATGCGTGTTGGCGTTGCTGAGGCCGGCCTTCGTCGCGGCGCTGTCCAGCGCACTCACGGTCGAGGCAAAACCATTGCCATTTTCCGCCAGGCTTGTGGCGGCAAAGGCAGCCCTGTTGGCCGCGAGCTTTTCCTGGGCTGCCTGAACGTCGGCCGGATTGGCGGCCTTGACGACATCCAGGACCAAATCACTCGGAGGCGAAATAGCCACGTCACGTTTCCTTTCACTAAAGCATGACCCTGCGACGCGTGAAGCAGCCATCGAGCAAGATTATGCCGAAATCGAGCGGTTAGAGCGTCATGGTTCATTTGAACGCATGAAGATCATCTAATCTTTTGAATCCGGAGCAAGGTGGCGATTCGGGGAGGAGCCATCTTGTTCTAAGATCGCGACGATTATGGTTTTTGAACCTTGCTGGAGGCTGGCGTTGCGCCTGCGAAGCGCTGATCGATGATGTCGTAGACGGCATTGTCGTCCGCCTCGCGCATTTCCAGCTCGCGAGCGTCCTTCATATGCTCTTCCAACCGGTCCGCCTTGGTGCGCTCTTGCAAGACTTTTGTCTCGATCAGCTTCTGGATGCCATCAAGCTGCTGATCCTTGAGCGTCAGGCGGCCATAGCGCCCGGCATAGTGCACCGAAAATGCCATATGGATCGGATCGGCCGAGCTGATCGCATCGATCAGCTTTTCCATCGACTGGCTGACCTCGTTGCGCTGGCGGGTAGTATCCGCAAGCTCGTTTTCCGCTATCCGCTCGAGATGGCGTTGCACGGCGACGAGGCGCTTCAGTTTTTCGGACCGGCTCTTTTCCGCCATGGCTTCGGCTTCGCCCTCGCTAATGCCCGTTGAAGACGCGGAGGAAAGCGCCGGAGAACTGGCTGACGATCGCCGCGATACTGAGATAGAGCATGAACAGCCCGCCCATCAGCAGATAGGGCGTGGAGATGAAATAGATCGGGATCTGCGGCGCGAGCTTATTGATGAAGCCGATCGAAATCTGGAACATCAGACCATAGAGCAGGAAGGGGCTCGTCAACCGCAGCATGATGAAAAAGGTGGCCTGCAGCGTATCCGCCACCGACACTAGCGAGGCGCGCGCATCGACATGGCCACCAAAAGGCAGGACCGAATAGGAATCGACCAGCGCCTGTAGGACGTGGTGGTGAAAGTCCAGGATGAACAGCATCATCAGGCCGCAGAAGCTGATCAAGCTCGTCAGCGTCGTCTCGTTCGTCTCTTCGATAACGTCCATACCGCCTGGCGCATTGAAACCGATCAACATCGATATGGCCGTGCCGGCAAATTGCAGCCCAAGCGTATAGAGCCGCGCAATCATGCCGTACATCAGGCCGATCACCGTTTCGGTGAAGATCAGACCGATATAGGTGCCGCTGCCTTTGGATACTTCCGGATAGATCGTGTTCCAGAGCAGCGGCAGGATCGCCATAGACAATGCCGCGGCCAGCAGCACCCGAACCTGCGGCGGCACACGGCCTGACGAAAACCCCGGTAGCACCATGATGCAGCCGCCAATGCGGCAGAAGGCGAGAAACAACGCCAAAATGGTGCCCTGGGGGTCTGTTATCATGAAATGGAACCTAGAATCTTGATCTCGATCCCCTTGGCCAATTCCACATGCGACAAGACCGGCAGAGTCGCGAACAGGCGTTCGATGATCATGCGCACATAGGAGCGTGTTTCCGGCGAGGTGACAAGCACGAAGGGCAAGCCGCGGTCCATGTATTCACGGATAACTTTGCCTGCCTGCTCGCTGAATTCTTCCAGATTGCGCGGATCGATGTCGAACTCGACGATTTCGCCCTTCTGGTCGCGCTTCAGTGCCTGATGGAAGATGAGATCCCACTTGCTGCCGAGACGGAGGACGCGCAGCACGCCATTGTCCGCGAGGTCGCCGCAGAGCTGCTGCGCCATGCGCACGCGCACATGCTCGACGATCTGCTCCGTCTTGCGCACATGCGGTGCGAGTTCCGCAACGGCTTCGAGAATGAGGTGCAGGTTGCGGATCGAGACACGCTCGGCAAGCAGCAGCTTCAGCACCGCCTGCAGCCCGGAATAGGACATGTGCGACGAGCAGATCTCATCGGCGAGCTTCTTGTATTCCGGATCGAGGCGCTCGATCAGGATCTTGACGTCCTTATAGGAGAGAAGTGCCGGCAGGTTGTTGCGGATGACTTCGCTCATATGCGTCAGCACGACGGAGACATTGTCGATCGGCTGGAAGCCTTCGCGCTTCAAATCCTCGGTGAAGGCTTCGAGGACGGAGACGGCGGGCATGCCGAAGGCGGGTTCGCGGATCTCATCGCCCGGCACGGTCGGCTTGCGGCCCGAACCGGTGACGACGAGCACCTCGCCGACACGCAGCATATTGGAAGCGACCGTCGTGCCGTGGATGCGGATCTGATAGGATTTGTCGGCAATGGCGATGTCGTCGGTGACCTTGATTTCCGGCACCACGAAACCGTATTGCGTCGCGAATTTCTTGCGCATTTTGCCAACGCGGAAGGCCAGCTCCTGATGCGCGCCGAGCAGCCGGGTGGAGACGATCTTGCCGAGCGCCAATTCGATTTCCGAGGTCGTCAGAACCGACTTGACCGAATCCTTCTCCATTTCCTTCGACTGCATCACCTTCTTTTCTTCCGCATCGCGGCGAAGCTTGTTTTCGGCTTCGACCTGCCGCGGAATGAACCAGGCGCCGCCCGCCATGAGGCCGCCGAGAATGAGGAAGGGAAGGAATGGCATGCCCGGCATGACGGCCAGGATGCCCATGAGGATCGCGGCGACAGCGAGCGCACGCGGATAGCCGCTCAACTGGTTGATAACGGCCTGGTCGGTGGAGCCGGCGGTGCCGCCGCGCGAAACGAGAAGGCCGGCGGCGAGCGAGACGATGAGCGCCGGCATCTGCGATACCAGACCGTCACCGACGGAAAGCTTGACGAAGACATCAGCCGCCTGGCCGATCTGCATGCCATGGCGGAAATAACCGATAATGATGCCGCCGAAGATGTTGATGCAGGTAATAAGCAGGCCGGCGACGGCATCACCGCGCACGAATTTCGAAGCACCGTCCATCGCGCCGAAGAAGGAGCTTTCCTCTTCCAGCTCGCGGCGGCGGCGCTGAGCCTCTTTTTCGTCGATCAGGCCGGCCGACAGATCGGCGTCGATCGCCATCTGCTTACCCGGGATGGCATCGAGGGTGAAGCGCGCGCCGACTTCGGCGATACGCGTCGCACCCTTGGTGATAACGATGAAATTGATGGTGATCAGGATCATGAAGACGATCAGACCGATCACGAAATCGCCGGACATTACCAGGCTGGAGAAACCCGCGATCACGCCGCCGGCCGCATCATGCCCTTCATAGCCGTGCGAAAGAATGACGCGTGTCGTCGCGATGTTCAGCGACAGACGCGTCATGGTCGCGATCAGCAGGATCGTCGGGAAGGACGAGAATTCCAGCGGCTTCTTGATCCACAGCGCCACCATCAGGATCAGCACCGAGAGCGCGATCGAGAAGGCCAGACCCATATCGATGAGGAATGGCGGGATCGGCAGGAACAGCACGCAGAGGATGACCATGATACCGAGGGCAAACCCGATATCACGCATGCTGGGATTGGCTTTGGGAAGTGCTATTGCGGGTGGTTGCGCCATCGACCGGTTCCGTCTCTTCATGAGAGGGGGCAAGCGGCTGACCCGTTTGCCCTATTCGGTCAAATCCTTAAAAGGCGAAGCTTGCGCGAGAATGGCCTCGCGCTGATCGCCCGCCGTCCTAAAACCCCGACTGAATTCGGGAAAAGACGAGGTTGGTGAAGATCGAAATCTGCGAGCCGACGAAGGGAGCCGTGATGCCGACGGTCACCATGACGGCAACGATCTTCGGAACGAAGGTCAATGTGGCTTCCTGCACCTGTGTCAGCGCCTGGATCAAGGCGATGACGAGGCCGACGAGCATGGCGGCGAGAACGGCCGGGCCCGAGGAAACGAGCACCGTCCAGATCGCCGCCTGGAAGATATCCAATGCATCGGCTTCATTCATAATATCTTCATCCTTTAGTTCAGCGGCTCCTCATGAGCCGCTGGTCGAGCTGCTACTGTCAGTCGAATCGCTGCTGCTAGTATCCGTCGTTGACGTCGGCGCATCAATGGTCGTGCCCGAAGGAGCAACAGTAACGCCGGCCTGCAGCAGCACTTTGTCGCCCGCGTCGGTTTCTGCGATGATACCGTCCGAATAGACGGTTACTTCCTTGATCGTACCGGTCACAGTGCCGTCGGCACTCATGATCTCCTTGCCGATATAGTCCGACGCATTCGAAATCCATTGGTTCTGCAACACCGTTTCCAGGTGCGAGTTCGTCTGGATCTGCTGTTCGACCTGAGAGAAGCTGGCGAGCTGCGAAATCTGCTGGCTGGCATCCATCGGGTCGGTCGGGTCCTGCGTCTTCATCTGGGCGATGAGGAGCTGGAGGAAGTCGTTATAATTCAGAGTGGCGCTTGTAGACGCCGCTGCAGCACTGCTCGAACTGCTACTGCTGGTACTACTGCTGCTGCTGAGCACACTGACCGGATCTACCGCCACGGAGCGATCTCCCGGCGGATGTGTTCGATCGTTGCCGCCGGCATCTCCTGGCTGTTAAGGATGTTGTCCTCGACCGGATAAAGCCCCCGGATTGCCTTCAGCGCATCGAAGGCGCGGCCCGTGGCAACGAGGCCGTCGATACGCTTCAGCTCGGCCAGCACTTCCTCGTTGCGGAAGCATGTGAGCAACATGACGATCGACTTGCGGAACATTGCCGTCGATTGTTCCTTGCCTTCCGGATTGATGAGGATCATCTGCGCGATGAAATAGAGCTGGCGCAGCGGCGTCGTCGCATCCTCCGGCTGGAGAACGTGGTTCTCGAGCAGGAAGGTCACATCATTCAGGAATTCCAGGGCGACCTTGCGGTCAACACGCAGCACGGCCCCGTTGATAAAAATTCTTTCCCCGGCTTTAAGCGATATGCGAAGCGTACTTTTCATTTAAGTCCATCCCTGATGATGGTGGTGACATCGATGATGCCTTGATAATTTTCCGACTGGCGCCTACGGATCCGATCGCATTCCTTCAAAATCCAGATTGCGATGGAGATCAGATTGGCACGCAGTTCGACGTTGAGCTGGTTCTCCGGGCTTTTCAGATCCTCAATAAAGCTGAGCCAGACGCGTCTTGTGTAGAACAACGCCTCGATCGCTTCGCGGCCGTACTTCCCCTTGTCACGGGCCGCTGAGAGAAGAGCTACCGACCGGTCCAGTACTTGCCGTTCTCTTTCTTTGGCGTCGGCCACCGCATCCTGCATGACTTCCGCATATGAGAACTGATACATTCATGCATCCTTCCTGGTCATTACATCCCTTTGATCATCAAAGGTAATTTACAAGGCTCAGCTGCTGTATCTTGGAGACGATAGTATAGGCCGTCTCAAGCTGAGTTTCGAGGCTATTGACTTTGGTCGAAGCCTCATAAGGATCGACTCCGGTAAGGTCCCCGATATTAGTGTTAATGATGTCTTTCTGAGCATTCAGCGATGTGTTCGCATCTGAGAGACGCGATTGCGACAGGCCGAGCTGGCTCGACTGGTCGTTGATCCCGTCGATCGCCTGACGCGTATAGCTGGTGGCCTGGTCGTTGACCGCGTTCAACGCGTCCTGGCTCAAGTTCAATGACGAGTCCATCAGCGAATTGACCACGGTGGTTGCGAGCGCCAGGTAGCGCATGCCGGGTTCATTGGCGTTGGTCGAGGAATCGATCACTTCCGAGTTGCTGATGCGGCTCGACATGTTCTGATCCGAAGCGGCCGACCAGCTTGCCCAGCTATCCGGCGCAGTAGCGCTGTCCGACGTGAACATCGGCTCGACCTGGGTGGTGATGAAATCCGTCATCTGGTCGCCGGTGAGCTGATCGACGGTCGTGCCGTTGTCGCTGGCGTATTGTGACAACGCCGCCTGGATAGACGTTGTTGCTTCGGAGGTGTAGTCGGTCATCGGCTGCACGTCGGTATTGGTGCCGGCAAAGAGATACTCACCGTTGACCATGGTATTGGCATCGGAAAGGAAGCTCGAAAGTGTCGCACTCGCCGTCTGCTGCGTCAGCGACACGCTGCTGCCATCGGTGTTGCCGCGCAACGCCACCAGTTGGTCCATCAGCTTCTGGGATTGGGACGACATATCGCTCAGGGCCGTCTGCGAGGACGACATGCGCTGGTCGGCGATCGAGTTGCTGCTCAGCAGGGAATCGATGCGCGTCACTTCCCGTGTGAGATTGACGCTGAGCGCGGTGTTGCTGCCCAGCGCGACACCGATATCGGCATAGACACCGGTCGTCGCTTCTGTCGAAGCATCCGTCATCTCATTCTGCGACTGACGGATCGTCTGGCGCATAGCGTTCTGAATGGCTGCGCTTGAAATGAAGGAAAGTTTCATGGCTTAGCTCGCAATATCCAGTACCGATTGAAGCATTTCGTTCACGGCGTTCAATATCTTCGTTCCCGCCTTGTAGGATTGCTCGATGTCCATCATCAGCGTCAGCTCTTCATCGAGGTTGACCCCGGTCTCGTTCGAATAGACTTCGGATGACCGAGACAGTGCCGCCGAGGTATTTTCCGCCGCCGTATTTGCCGAGCTGCGCTGATCTTCCAGCCAGCCGATAGAATCGGACGCGTAATTCATGATGCTGGCTGTCGTGTCGGAGCCGGCATCGGCGTCGAAGTCCATCTTCGTGTCAAAGCCGGTGACGTAGGAGTCGAGCAGCGTGGAATAGCCGCTGTCGCCACTGGAGTTGACGACATAGTCGGAACCGTTGATGCCGCCATCCCGCAAGAGGGTTGGATCGCCGCCTTCCGAGGTGATCAGTGCGGAATTGACCTCAATCGTACCGGCCATGCCGGAGACGGTGGTGGCATCGGTCGGCACCGTGCCGCCACTCCATGTGAAAAGGCCGGGCAACGGATCTTGAGTGGAGTCGGACTGGTTCTTTTCCGAAAACATCGACACAAGGCCGCGGGCGATTTCGTTGAGCTGCTTCTGGTAGGTCGGGGCAATGTCGTCGCGAACCTGAAGTGCTGCCTGAAGACTGCCCTGAGCCGTCGTGTCAGCGCCCTCGCCGGGATCGACTGCCACACCGTCGATATAAACATTGTTGCCGACGGTGCCATCCGTGTAGGAATTCGTCGGCGAGAAGGTCACCTGACGCGGTATCGTCTCGAACAGTGTCGTGCCGCCGCTGGTATAGAGCGCCATGTCGCCGTTCGATCGTGTTACCGTGGTGACACCGACGATCTGGGAAATCTGCTTCAGAACCGCATCGCGTTGGTCCGTTGCATCCGCCAGCGCGGAAGAGGTTGGACCGGCGGTCGCGGTCGCTGTCTTGACCGCATCATTCGCCTGCTCGAACTGCGAGAGCAGGCTGTTCAGCGAGTCTACATCCGAGCTGATTTCCTTGTCGGCATCGGTGCGAATTCCGTTGACGGCCGTGGTGGCGTTGTTCAGGGAATTTGCGAGATCCTGGGCAGCGTTGACGGCCGATTGCGCCGCGGTGGTGCTGGCCGGCGAACCAGCATAGGTCTGCATTGCCGTTTGCAGGGCGGCAAGGTAGGTGGCCGGCGCGATCTCGTTGTCGTTGCCGCCGATCGTTCCGGATTGAATATCCTCATAGCCCTTCAGCAGGCGTTGCTGAGCAGCATCGTCGGACGTGCTGCCCAGGAACGCTTTCTGCAAGGAAGGCTCGTCGGCGCGGGCGATCTTTACGACCTGTGCGCCAGTCATGTCCGTCGTCAACATCGCCTGGCGACGGGTATAATCCGTGTTGCCGGCATTGGCGATATTGTTCGATACGACACTGCTCTGCGTGCCGGTATTGTTGAATATCGCTTGAGCGTTATTGAGTGCTGTGGTGAGCGACATGGCTGGCTCGTTACCCTATCGTACTTATTAACGTTGCAGGTTGACCAGAACGTCCAGAAGGTCGGAACCGGCTTGGAACACCTTGGAGTTCGCGGTGTAGCTTTTCTGCGCCTCGATCATGGTCGTCAGTTCGGTCGCGAGGTCGACGTTGGACTCTTCCAGCGCGCCGGACTGAATATAGCCAAAGCCGCCAGTCTGCGGGAAACCGGTCACCGTAACGCCCGAGTCACCATTGGCCGAATAGACGTTGCCGCTCTCAAGCGTCAGATTGTCGGGGCTTGCCACCGTGGCGAGCGGGATACGATAGAGGGCCTTGGTGGAGCTGTCCTTATAGACTGCATTGACCGTGCCATCCTTACCGATGGTGACACTCGTCACCGGGTTCGGAGCCTGGCCGTTCATGCTGCCCGTCGCGTTGAAGTCGGTAGCGACCTGGGTGAAGCCCGTCATATCCATTGAGATGGTTTGCGTCGTCGATCCACTGGTGAAGCTGAGATCGAACGTTCCGCCGCTCGTCAAAGCGCCAGTGTCGTCAAAATCCAGCTCCGTGCTGCCGACGGGATCGCTGCTATAAAGAGCACTGCCCGATGTCGGATTGGAGACCAAGTCTGCTTGATTGTAGACCGTTACATCCCACGTATTGTCGGCTGTCTTGGTATAGTAGACGTCGAAGGTGGTGGCATTGCCCTGGCTGTCATAACCGGTGACCGAGACCTTGTTCGTGTCGTCGGTTACCGGCGCCAGATTTTCGGACGGCAGATGACCGGTGGAGCTGGTGGTCGCGATGGTGGCATTAGAATTGAGGTTGCCTTCCATCTCGCCGGTCGTCGTAGCGACCGCGGTCACGCCGTTCTGGCTGACATTGATCGGTTCCAGGCCGCTGAAGCCGTTGACGACCACAGAAGCCGTCCCGGACGAGCTAGCGGGATAGCCCATCAGCGTGAAGCCGGCGGAATTGACGAGGTTGCCCGAGGAGTCCGCAGAAAAGTCGCCGGAGCGGCTGAGGAACGTCTGTCCGGACGAGCTCTGGACGACGAAGAAGCCGTTGCCCTGGATTGCGAGGTCGGTGCTCGAGGTCGTGTAGGATATGGTGCCCTGCTGCGAGATCGCCTGATGCACCGACGTCTGGACGCCGCCGGAACTGTAGCTGCCGGCCGAGGAAGGCAGGACGAGGGAGGAAAAGCTCGCCGTTGATTCTTTGTAGGCGGTGGTATTGGCGTTGGCGATGTTGTCAGAAACAGTGCCCAAACGGTTCGCCTGGGCGTTCATCCCTGAAACCGCGGTTTTCATGCTGCCGAAAATGCTCATCTGGAATCCTCGTTTTCCTCGTAAGGCTGAGAGTATGGGGCGGGCCTTGCGTGAAGCTGTCTGAAAAGAGGAAAAGCCGGTCATCATGATGCAGCTTTTCGAAGATTGCTGCGACGCGTCAAAAAGAACGCTCAAGGGTCGCAGTGACGGTAAGAGTTGGCGCACCTTCTCATTCGAACACCGCCGTCGATGTTCGGGCCCGCGTATAATTCTGGGGAATTGGGAGAAATTCTGGGAGGGAATTACACGCGGGGTTCGAGCGTTGCTACGCCAAATCCCGATCGATGGATCAATTCCAATCGATGCAGTAGCCAAGGAAGCGCTTGGAATCGACGGGGTCGAAACCGAGCTTCTTGCGCAACTTCTTGCGCAGCTTGGAGATGTGGCTTTCAACGACGTTCTCTTCGACTTCCTCGTCGAAGATGCCGTAGATCGCGTTGAAGATCTGCGTCTTGGTCACCCGGCGGCCGCGGTTGGAAATCAAATATTCCAGGATGCGCCGTTCGCGCCGCGGAAGGGCGAAGACATCGCCGTTGATCTCCGGGTCACGGCCGTCCGCGAAAACGCGAATCGGGCCGATGTCGGTGTAGCTGGTGATCGCCTTCAGCCGCCGGCGGATCGCTGCCGCACGGGCAAGGATCTCGCGCGGATGCACCGGCTTACGGACGACATCGTCGACGCCGCAGTCGAAGAGCGCCAGCGTCGATTCCAGCGAGGGCTGATCGCTAACGGCAATAACCGGGGCGACAGAGCGGTCGCGAATTGCCCGCGGCAATTCGTGCACATGCTGTCCCTGTCCGATCAGAAATGCTTCGACGGCGGCAATATCGCCGTCTGCAGCGGTCGTGACCCATTCGCCGAATTCCCGGGGATCGAACCCCGTCGACGGGATGCCCTCGCGCCCAAAGAGAGAAGTGTAACCATCCTTAACGAGCTCTCGCTCATCAACCACTACGATCATTCGTCCGCCTCCGAATCAGTGTGGTGTTTCGATGGACTATGGGTACGAATCGGGCGAATCACGAACAACTGAAGGAAATGAGTGACGGGAATTAATAATTGATTAAGATTTAGGGTACGATTTGCACTATATGTAGTGGGTGCTCTTCGTTTTACACCGATAAAAATTTGGTTAGTTAGTATATTATGAATATATGTAATTCAGGCAATCTGCATGTTGTCAACCATGCCAAATAGGTTAGCGACGACGCACGAAAAGCCAAATGCAACTTTCGGTTATTTTAGTTTTGACAGAAGGTCGCCGCGTTGGGCGTCCATTTCCCATATCCGGTGGCGACCAGATTGGCGATGACACGACAGACATAGACCTTTTGGGCGGGGTCGTTGTTCGGTCCGGCATGGTATCTTGCTACCGCCATCGTCCAGGTCTCATGCCTGTCGTGGAGGTCGCGGAGGAACTTGGCGGCATATTCGACATTGCGATGCGGGTCGAACATATCGGCAACGGAGGCGAAGTTTTCGCCGTGAAAATACTGGTTAATCTGCATGCAGCCGATATCGATCAGCTTCGCTCCGCTCTGTCTCGCCGCCACAAAGGTCTGCAAGGCGGCGCCTTCCGAAGGCGGGAAAACCGGCTTGCCTTCGATATTGAGGGCGTAGGGATAGAGCGAGCCCTTGCGTCCGGTCTCCGTCAAACCGACCGAATAAAGAATCCCTTCCGGTATTCCGAATTTCGCTGCAGCCGACTGGATTTCGCGCTCGCACAGGCCGGCCGCGCCGTTGTCGGGCGGAGCACCATTCGCAGAAGCAAGGGCGTCAGAGGTAAACGTCGCCAGAGCGCAGACGCTGAGCAGTGCCAGCAGTGCTGTCTTCCATGCTGCGGTCGCCCGTGCTGCGATTGCCGTCATTGCCATTTGCCTGCTGCCCCGAATAGCTCTGCCCCTTTGGTCGCGCGTCCCCGCCCTGCCCCTGATTCAATAGGGATTGCTGTTGGGACTGTCCTTGCGAGCCGGATTGCCTGCCGCTATCCGATTGCTGATCCGCGTTCGAGGCCAGGGTCACAGTGATATTATCGACCTGATATCCCTGGGCGCGCAACGCGTCGATCATATGGCTCTGATCGGCATGGAGCTGCCGATAGGCCTCGCTGGTCTGCACTTTGAGATCGACACTCAACTGATCGCCAGAAAGCCGCATGGTAGCGGTGACCTGGCCGAGATCGTTGGGATGCAGTTGGATCTTGAGCGTATTGACGACCTTACCGGTGCTTGTCCAGCTCGCGGCGTTGGAGAGCGCCGAACTCGACTGCATCGCACCCGACCACTCCCCGTCTCCCGCCAGCGCGCTTGTGACGAGCGTCGCGCTGGAATTGGTGGCAAGGCCGAGGTAGCGGCGGGAATCGAGCACCGTAACGGTCTCCGCATTGCCGCCGCCCGATGCCTTGACGTCGACCTGTGCCGTATCGTCGCTGCCCTTGCTGATCGACATGTCGAGCGAGCCGCCGCGGCCATCGGCGCGCACCAGCCGGAAGGTCTGTGCGGTAGCGGTGGCATCGGTAGCAACAGAAGGTGTTGCGTCGGCGTCCGTGGCATTCGCCGATGCATCCTTGAGCGCCGTCACATCGCCAAGTTTTGGCAACGACTGATCCGAATCCGCCTGCGTCTTTGCGTCGGCGCCGGCAAACACATTCGCTACACTCTGCGGCGCAGCCGCAACCGCGTTGGCCGCCTGCGGCACATTCAGAAGCGACAGCGCGTCCGACACCGCGCCGCTGGCCTGAGCGCCTTGCGTTATCGTAGACTTACCATCGTCGTCGGTTGACGTCGTCTTGCCTGTCTTGCCAGGCGCCTGCGTCTTGCCGTCGCCATTACCTTGCATCGGCTGATTGCCGGCGATCGCGTCCGAGAATTGCTGCGCAATATCATCAAGCTGATCCGAGGTCTGCGCCTGAGCCAGAATATCGGTTGGGTCCGTATTGCCAGCCGGGTCGGCCGCCTGAGCCTGATCGGCGGATGTGGCATCTGCCGGGGCCTGCTTCTGCAGATCCATCAGCGATTTTGAAAGATTTGCTGCGTCCGCTCCCTGCGGGAACTTCGCACCGCCAGGCTGTTTGGAGCCTTTGGCCAGCTCAGCGAGGGCGGCAATATTGGCGGCGGACGGATCGATCATGCCGGCTCCGGTGCTGCTATCATCCGTGGGCGGAGTGGTCGCGGTCGGATCGCCTGCCGAAGTTTGCACCGTATCGGCATCGGTGTTGCTATCGGCGCCACCAGCGGTATCGGTTGTGTCCGCATCGCCCTGCGCGGACGCGTCGGATCTTCGCCCGTTGCCGCGCGAACTCGTCAGCGCATCCAGAAAACCTTTGCCGTCACCGTCATCCTGCTTGGCCGAACGCCCGCCCTTGGCAACAGCAACCAGATCGGCCCCAGATGGGGCACTGGCAATACCGATATCCATCATGATCAATGACTTTCCTGCTTCAACAGGCCGTCGATGGCGTCAAGCTTCGAGCGGCTCGTCGTGACGAATGCGTTGAATGAAGAGTCGGCCTCCTGCCTCCCTTCCTCCGGGGCGGGAGCCGCCTTTGCCGGGGCTCCCTCCTCAACACCCGCCGTGCCAGGGGGCTTGGCCCCAGGTGGTTTCGTCACAGCAGCATCGTGTTCAGTATTATCTTGATTAGGCAGATTAAGGGGTGAGACTTGCGTCAGGCTTGACGGGTCTGGCGCCCGCAGAATTTCGTCCGCCACCACCTTGGCGGCGTCGCGCAGGGCGCGATCCTGCACGTTCAATTCGCCGGCTGGCATCTGATCTATGTTGCGAACCGCGGTCCCCAGCTCAGGTGTCGATACACCGGCAACGCCGCCGTAGAAGCCCGCCAGAGCGCCGAATGCATCGCCGCCGTCGTTAGAGATCGCCTGGGCACGACCGGAAGCGAGGGCGGCAAGATCGGCCTTGCCGGCGATCGCGGCGCGACGCGCCATCCGCAGATAGATTTCCCGCTGCCTCGGCGGGTCCATGAAGGACAGGATGTCGACAATATCCTCTTGCTTGACCTCGGCGTTATGATCGACGACGAGCTGCACGAAAAGGTTGGCGAACTGGCTGGCATAGGGCGAATGCAGGAAGCGCCTCGTATAGCGCTGCGCATAGGCGAGCCCCTCCGGCACCATCCCACTATCGGTGCAAAGAGCAAGGGAACGACGCAGCGCCGATTCCTCGACAATGGTGCCGGGCGACGTCAAGCGCGCCCAGTCATAAAGCTTCAGCGCCGCCTTCGGGTTTTTGGAGGACATGACGTTGGCGGCAACGAGCGAAATATAGGGGCCGATTTTCTTGTCACGATATTCCCGGGCAATATCGCTGAGCGTATTGACCACCAGCAGCCCTTTGCCGTTCAGATATTTCCTCAATACATCGGCGACGCGATTGTCGAAATTGCCGTTGAGGTCGCGCGACATCAGAAATTCCAGCGTCGCAGGATTACCGCCGCTCATCGCGTAAATCAGCGCGGCGTCGACATTGCGGCTATCGTCGAAGGTGGATTTATCGGCGGTGCGCAGACGCTCGTCGATGGTCGCCAGCATGAAACGCTGCATCTCGCCGGCCGAACTGTCACCTGCCACTACGGAGTCCTGGATGAATTCGAGCGAGCGCAGCATCTTATAGGGCGGCAGGCTGTCCGCATCCTCAGCACCAGCGATCCCCGGCATTGACATGCCGAGGGTCAGAGCGAGCGCGAGGCGATGACGATGCTGAATGCGCGCCATGGACTATCCCTGTTTGCCTTGTGTCGGCTTGCCTTGGCCCTTACCCTGCTTGCCTTGGCTCGGCTTGGCCGGGACTGGCTTGACCGGCTCCTGATTTCCGCCATCGGTCTGGCTCTTGGCAGCCTGGTTCGAAGCGCCCTGAATCAGGATTTCGATGCGGCGGTTGGCGTCGTTGAAGGGATCGTCGGGCAGTTTCAGCCGGCGGTCGGCAAACCCCGAAACCTGCGCTATCCGTTTCTCGTCCAGCCCGCCGTTAGTGAGCATGTAGTAGGCGCTCTGAGCGCGGTCGAGCGACAGGCGCCAATTGTCATTGTGGCCATCGACCATATAGGGGCGCCCGTCGGTGTGGCCGCGGATCAGGATCGACCCTTTGCGGTCCGCGAGGACCTTGCCGATCTTCGCCATCGCCAGCACCATCTCCTGGCGTGGAACGGCCGAGCCGATGTTGAACATCGGATCGTTGGTCTGATCGGAAATCGTCACGAGAAGCCCGCCCTCAGCCGGCGTGACCTGCAGACCCTCGGCGAGCTGACCGGCGACGCCGCTGATCTGCTTCTCGATCGCCTGCTGCAGGTCTTTGGCATCCTGCTGCTGATCCTTCGTCGGGGCGGCGTCCTTGTTCTGCGCCGCTGCGGTGCTGTCTTCGGTCGTCGAAGCATCGCTTTGCTCGGCGGCGGTAGCGGCGGCTGCACTGGCGCTCTGTTGGTTCGCGGTTTGCTTCGTAGCCTGCTTGTTCTGCTGGTCCTTGGCCGGGGTCTGCTGATCCGTCGGCGCCTGTTGATCGCTCAGAGTCGGCTGGTCTTCAGGAGTCTGTGGCTGAGTAGCCGGCTGACCGGTATCGGCGGCAGTCGCCTTGGAAAGGGCAATCACTTCGCCCTTCGGCGACTGGTCGGATTTTGCGGATTGCTCTTCGTTGGCCTTCTTCGAGGCACTCGAGACCTGAACCTGCTTGGTCCAGAAATCCGGATCGAAGGGATCGCGATAGGCCTGGCCGCCATCCGCACCTGTGGCGGGACCGGATTGGGCAGCGCCCCCCTCGCCCTTGGCGCTGACATTGGCCTGCTGACCGACCTGCTGAGCGATTTCGGCCAGAACCGAATAGGGATTCTCGAAGAAATCGGCTTCGGAATAATTCGTCTGATCGCCCGACGTCGAGGTTTGGTCCTCGCCGGTCTTGGCGGACTTGCCGTCGTTCGGATTGTCTTCCTTGTTCTTCGACTTCGCCTGGTTCTGTTGCCCGTCCGCCTTATCGACAGGCTTCTTCAGCCCCTTTTCGGTCGGCTTTTCGTCGGCGAGCTTGATCGGATTGAAATAGGAGGCAACGGAGGCCTTMGTCTCTTCGTTTGCGGCATTCACCAGCCACATCACCAGAAAGAAGGCCATCATTGCCGTCATGAAGTCGGCATAGGCGATCTTCCATGCGCCGCCATGACCACCTTCATGATCACCGCCGCCATGCCGCTTGACGATGATGATTTCGTGTTTGCCCTGATTGTGATCGCCGTCGCTCATTTCAGAATCTCTTTCAGACTAGCGGCCCAGGCAGACATACGGGTCACGAGAACGCTTTCTCCGATCGTTACGGTGAGATCGACATCGCGCGCCTCGATGTGGCGCAGCAAAACGCCGTTTTGGCCGAGACTGTCATGCAGGCTCTCGAAGAGATGGCGGGGACCACTGACCGTAATCGGGCCGGCCGCGCCATCAAGAATCGCTGCCTCCACGCGTTCAGCGAGATCGGCGACAGCCCTGGTCGTCAGCTCCTCGGTCATGATCGGCGCAAGTGCTGCGGCAGCCTCCGCGCTGATCGCCTGCCCAAGTATCGTGGCGACCTTTGTCAATCCGTTGACGATCTTCTCCGCGGCGCGCTCTTCATATCGGGTGCGCAAGGCGTCCATCTCGCCTCGGTGCGTTTCGGCGATGGTCTCCAACTCGGTCTGGTGCTTTTGCGTCAATTCCTGCGTTGCGGCTTCGTGCCCCTGCGCATAGGCTTCGCGACGTTCCGCCTCGATATCGATCGGCTGTACAACCGGAGCTTCCGGGAAATCGAACGTCTCTTCGAACGACATGTCCGGCACGACTGGAGACGGGGGCGGCGATTCGGCGCTGAAATCCTTGAGATAGCGGGAGAGTGTCGGGCTCATGCTGACATCCTCCCCTTTTCATCCGCAGAAGACCGCGAGCTGATTTCTCGACAGGTCCCTTGAATTCCCATGCTCAAAACGTCGATCATCACGCTTCCGGTTTCCGTCCTGCGGCAGCGCTTTCCGGACGTGACGCCGAACGTCACCGGAAAATAGCGCAGCCATGCCATTGCGATGGACCGTAGGGGGTCAAACTTGTGCGAGGATGAATGCGGCGGGCGCGAGCCTCTCGGCCGCGCCAACCCGGAATTTACTTTGCCTGCAGCAGGATCAGCATCTTGCTCGACATGGTATTGGCGATCGACAATGCCTGAATGCCCATCTGCTGTGCCGTCTGTAGTGCGCTCTGACGCGCGGATGCCTCTTCCATGTTGGTATCGACGAGATTGCCGACGCTGGTCTTGAGGGCATCGCTGAGCTTGGAAATGTAGTCGGACTGGTCGTCGATACGGGATTTCATCACACCCAGCGTCGAATCCGCTGACGTCACCGATTTCAGGATCGAGTTCGTCACATTGATCATATCGGTGAGCTGATCGTCCGTCGTGCTTTCGGAAATGGAAATTTCCGTGCCGTCGGAGGGAGCCGTGCCGGAATCCGCAGCGAGGAGATAATAGTTGCGGGATGTCGACGTTGAACCTGATGTATCGAACGCGCTGGCGTCGATGTCCTTCGTCAGCAGTCCGCGGCTCGCATCGGCGGTATCGATCATCAGCGTTTGCGAACTATCGTAATTGATCGTCACGAGATTGACTTGGCCATCCGAACCACGCGTGAAATTGCTGATGACGGATTGCTTGGTATCTGGCTGCGAAGCGGTGTTGTAGAGCCAGTTCTCACCGGAGAAGGACGCGGATTGCGTGACCGACTGCAATTGGTTCTTGAGCTGTTGAATGTCCGCATTGACCGCGGTCTTATCGGTGCCCGGCTCCTTGGCCGAAACCAGTTTGGCCTGGATCTGGGTCACGAGATCGACGACCGAATCCATGGCGGTGGAGGCGGTATCGACTTTCGAGGCGCCGAGGCCGAGCGCGTCGCTGATGGTGGAAAGACTGCTCTGGTCCGACTGCATCGTCTTCGACATCGACCAATAGGTCGGATCGTCACTCGCGTTCTCGACGCGATACCCGGACGAAACCTGTTCCTGCACGACACCAAGATCTTTGTTGACGCCGCGCAAAACGGTCAGCGCGGCCAAAGAGGAGGGGTTCGTCGTCAGACTGCTCATCGGAAAATCCGTAATTCTATTGGAAACGGCAGACCGGACGATCCGGCAGCAACGAACGGCTTCATGCCAGCCAGCGGAAGAGATCCCAACGCGGCCCGTCGCTAGATAAAGCCCTGACGGTTCCGACGAAAAAGGCCGGACACCGGGGCTTTGCGCAAATACTGCAAATCAGTACCCCGGAAGGCTAACAAAAGCTTATGCGCGGCGGCAAGAGAGAAATGCCGCCGCGCTTTCCTAACGTAAGCTCCGGTCAAGGCTCACTTGAAGAGCGCCAGAACGTTCTGCGCGCTGTTGTTTGCGATCTGCAGCKACTGGATCGCCAATTGCTGCTGTGTCTGCAGCGCCGAGAGCTTGCTTGATTCTTCTTCCATATTCGCATCGACGAGCTTGCCGACGCCGGAGTCGATCGTGTCGCTCAGGGTTGAAACGAAGCTAGTCTGCAGGTCGATGCGGGTCGACAGCGAGCCGAGCTGCGAAGCGGTGCTCGTCATCGTGTTGAGGGCCGACTGCACCAGGTTCATCGCCAGGGAAATGTCGCCGCTCGTCATGTTGGTAATGTCGAGGCTGAAGACGGAATAGGCCGTGCCGTTGATATCCTGTGTGGTGCCGAGGATACCGGAGCTCGTGTCGATCGTGCCGTCGGAATTGGCGCCGAACATCACGTTGCCTGCCGATCCCGTATCAAACGTGTAGCTGGTGCTGTTGACCGCGACCGTACCGTCGTTGTTGCGGACAAAGGAGGACACGACCGATGCGGAGGCGCCGTTGGCTCCGATCATCCAATTCTGCCCGGAGAACGAAGCGGACTGCGCGATGCTCTCAAGCTGCTCCTGGAGCTGCGAAATCTCCTCCTGAACGTCAGCCTTGTCGACGCTGTTTTCCGTTGCCGCGACAAGCTTGTCCTTGATCTGCTCGACGACGCTGATGGAATTGTCCATTGCCGTATAGGCGGTGTCGACCTTGGCAGCACCGAGACCCAGAGCATCAGAGACAGCCGAAAGCGCGCTGTTGTCGGAACGCATGGTGGTCGCGATCGACCAATAGGCGGCGTTGTCGGAGGCCTTGGCAACACGATAGCCGGAGGAGACGCGGTTTTGGGTATTTTCCAAATTGTTGTTGATCGAGCGCAGAGTCTGGAGAGCAGACATTGCAGCATCGTTGGTCAAAATACTGGTCATGGAGAGGTGCCCCTTGTGGCTGAAATTAGAAGGGACATTCCGGTCTTCGGCCGGGAACGGCAGTCAGCGTCATGCCTGTTAACCGGCTCTTAGGAGAAGTTAACCAACCGTTGCGTTAGCCGCAGATGACAACATTAGGCTTAATAAAAAGTTAACAAGGAAACCGGAAAGTTAACAAAATCATATATCCCGGAAGAGGCGAGCCGCGCGTCAGGTCAGCCTCGCGCCACCTTGGGCGGCATAAGATTGTCACGATCGGACGACTGTCCCGCCGCAAACGGCGTGATCGCGACGTCGACAATTCAGCCAATGCGGGATCGGCATGTTAAGTTTACAAGACGGCGGATTGCCGGGGGATGGACCTCCTCAACGGACAAGCCTCGACCCCGACGACTGGCAAACCCTGCGCAAACAGGGTCACCAGATGCTGGACGATATGCTCGACCATCTGGAAACGCTCTCCGAGAAGCCCGTCTGGCAACCGGCGCCGTCACCCGCACGCGCCCTGTTTGACGCACCGCTGCCGGTCGAACCGACGGATTTGGCGGATGCCCACGCCATATTCCGCGACAACATCCTTCCCTATGGCAGCGGCAATATCCACCCGGGATTCATGGGCTGGGTGCAGGGCGGCGGAACGGCCGCTGGTATGTTGGCGGAGATGCTGGCTGGCGGTCTGAATGCCAATCTCGGCGGGCGCGATCATATGCCGATCGAGGTCGAGCGTCAGATCATCCGATGGACCCGGCAAATATTTTCATTTCCTGAGACCGCCGGCGGCCTGTTCCTGACTGGCGCCTCGCAAGCCAATTTCGTCGCCGTCCTGCTCGCGCTAAGCAGAAAGCTTGGTGCGGATGTCCGCGCAAAAGGCTTGCCGAATGGGTCACGGCTGGTCGCCTATACATCGAGCGAAGTGCATGGTTGCGTGCCGCGCGCCTTCGAGATGTCGGGGATCGGCAGCGAGCAGCTCAGGCGCATCCAGGTCAATGCGGCCGGGCAGATCGATATTGCGGCTCTCGAACGTGCCATCCTGCGCGATAAGAACGAAGGACACACACCGTTCCTGGTCATCGGAACCGCGGGGACGGTGAATACAGGAGCGATCGACGACCTCAGTGCCTTGCGCGGTATCGCTGACGCCAATGACCTGCATTTTCACGTCGATGGCGCGCTCGGGGCACTGGGCATCCTGTCCGATGATCTGGCGCATCTGTTCACCGGCATCCAGTCCTGCGATTCGCTTGCGTTCGATTTCCATAAATGGGGCCAGGTGCCCTACGACGCAGGCTTCCTCCTCGTGCGGGACAGCGCATGGCAGCGTCAGAGGTTTGCTTCGGATGCAGCCTATCTCAGCCGCGCGGCCTCCGGTCTGGCCGGCGGCGACTGGTGGCCTTGCGACTACGGCCCGGACCTGTCCCGCGGCTTCCGCGCGCTCAAAACCTGGTTCACCCTCAAGACCTATGGCGTCAAGGCATTGGGCGATTCGATGGCTGCCAACTGTGCCCTGGCGCGCGGCCTGGCAGGCCGGATCGAACAGGAACCCGCCTTGCGGCTCCTCGCGCCGGTTGCGCTCAACATCGTTTGCTTTGCCTATGTCGGCGCCGGCGACGACGTGCCGCCGCAGGTCAATGCAAGGATTATCGAACATCTCCACGCCGAGGGGCGCGTTGCCCCTTCCCTAACTCACTTCAACGGACAACCGGCAATCCGCGCCGCGATCGTGAACCATCGCACGCGGCAGGCGGATATCGATGCGCTGATTGACGGCGTTCTCAAACTCGGTTCTCGACAGGATTTGCTCCCATGCTGATGACATCCGGCCTCGTGGCCGACCGCGCCTCTGACGAAATCGGTGGCGCTGGCCGAATTCTGGGCATGCAGAGGATCGTGTCGCTCATCTATGCCGGCGCGGATGTGACGCCGCTCTGGAACGAGCTGATGCAACGCGTTGGAGCCGATGGCACGGATGCGGCGGCGATTTTCGACCTAGCGACGATCCTGCAAACGCTTAACCGCGCCGAGGAGGCGCAACAGGTCCTGCGGGGCGCCGTCGATCTCAGCCGCAACTTTTGCATCGTCCATGGAAATGGACAGGGACCACGGCTGCTGGCCTTCGTGACACCGGGCAACTTCATGGCGAACACGCCGCTGGATTTCCTACTGGCGGATAGCGACTGTGTTCTTTGGCTGCACTATGTGGATCCTGAAACGACCGCGCTCGCGGATTTGCCGGAGCATGACGTGGCGTTCATGGCGATCGGCGAATCCACGGAAAACGGCCCCGTGCTTGAACGGATGCAGAAGGTGCTGGCCGATTTTAACGGCCCGATCATGAACAACGATCCGGAACTGATCAGCAGGCTGACGCGCGATGGTGTCAGCGGCATGCTGGCCAATGAGCCCTCCATCCTGTCGCCGAGCACGTATCGCGTGCCACGAGCAGATCTTGTCGCCATCGGTGCGGGCACGAAGACCCTGGATGATTGCGCACCGGGGCTCTCCTTTCCGCTGGTCGTTCGCCCGATCAGCACCCATGCCGGCAACGGAATGGAACGCATCGCCGATATCATAGAACTTTCCGCATGGATTGCCACGCAGCCGGCTCCCGAGCTTTACGTCGCGCCCTTCATCGATTTCCGCGGGCCGGACGGCCTCTACAACAAGCAACGCATCGTATTCATCGACGGTAAGGCCTTTGCCAGCCATATGGCACTCTCCGAGCATTGGATCGTGCATTATCTGAGCGCCGGCATGGCGGAGAGCCCGGCGAAGCGCGCTGTCGAACAGGCTTGGATGGAGAATTTCGATACGGATTTCGCGATCCGCCACAAGGAGAGTTTCGCGGCTCTCTATCKGCACATAGGGCTTGATTATTTCGGTATCGATTGCGCCGAACTTCCAGACGGGCGTCTGCTGGTTTTCGAACTCGACGTGGCAATGGTCGTCCACAACATGGATAGCGCGACCGTCTACCCCTACAAGCAGGTTGCCATGCGCAAGTTGTTTGATGGCTTCATCGATGCCGTGCAGAACAGGAAGACCGGCGTAACGACGGACGCCTCCTGAGCAAGCCGAGCTGCTCGCGAAAGCAGCAAGAATACGATAGAGGCTACCCTGAAAAGCATAACCGCGCCTCTTGGGAGGCGCGGTTAAATTGTTGTTTCGGAATTTCAGTCGGCGCCAGGCGCCGGCTCTTCCTATTAACGGAACAGCGACAGGATGTTCTGCGAAGAGGAGTTGGCGATCGAGAGCGACTGAACAGCGAGCTGCTGCTGCGTCTGCAGAGCAGAGAGCTTGCTCGATTCCTGTTCCATGTCGGCATCGACGAGCTTGCCGACGCCCGATTCGATCGAGTCCTTCAGCGACGAAGCAAAGCTCGTCTGCAGGTCGATACGGGTCGAAATGGAGCCGAGGCGCGAACCCATGCTGGTCATGGAGTTCAGAGCGGTCTGAACCATGTTGAGGGCGCTGGAGATCTGGCCGCCGGTCATGCCGGTGATGTCGAGGCTGAAGACCGAGGCATTGACCGTGCTGTCCACGGTGCCGAGAATGCCGGACGTGGTGTCGATCGTGCCGGAATTCGAGCCGAACAGAACGTTGCCCGTTGCGCCGGTGTCGAATGCGTAGGACGTGGTGCTGACCGAAACGGTGCCGTTGGTGCCGCGGATGAACGAGGAAACGACCGAGGCGGAGTCGTTGGCGGCAGCCACGACCCAGTTTTCGCCGTTGAACGAAGCGGACTGAGCGACGCTCTCCAACTGCTGCTGGAGCTGACCGATTTCTTCCTGGACCTGACCCTTGTCAACCGAGCCTTCCATGGCGGTTACAAGCTTGGACTTGATCTGGCTGACGATGTCGAGGGCGCTCGTGACAGCGGTCGTTGCCGTGTCGACCTTAGCGGCACCGAGGCCGAGGGCGTCGGAGACGGCGCCGATAGCGCTGTCGTCAGACTTCATGGTGGTGCCGATCGACCAATAGGCGGCGTTGTCGGAAGCCTTGGAGATGCGCAGGCCGGAGGAAACAGCATTCTGAGTGGACTGCAAGTCGCTGTTGATGCCGCGCAGCGTCTGCAGGGCGGACATTGCAGCGTTGTTGGTAAGGATGCTCGTCATAATATTTTGCCCCTTTGGCAGCGGTTAATTAAGGGACATTCCGGACCTAAAAACCGGTAACGGCACTCAGCATCATGCCTGTTAACCCAATCTGTTAAGGTTAACTCGCCGTTTCAATGGTGTTAGAAAACAGCAATATGGTTAAGAAAACCTGAACCGAGGCCAATCCAAAAATATAAAAAAAACCGCGCCTTAGGAAGGCGCGGTTAACTTGGTGTTTAGAAATTTCGGCTGGCGTCTGGCGCCAGTCCTTCTTCTTAACGGAACAGCGACAGGATCGACTGCGAGGAGGAGTTCGCGATCGAGAGCGACTGGATAGCGAGCTGCTGCTGTGTCTGCAGAGCAGAGAGCTTGCTCGATTCCTGCTCCATGTTGGCATCGACGAGCTTGCCAACGCCCGATTCGATCGAGTCGGAGAGCGACGAAGCGAAGCTCGTCTGCAGGTCGATACGGCTGGAGATCGAGCCGAGCTTCGAACCCATGCTGGTCATGGAGTTCAGAGCGGTCTGAACCATGTTGAGGGCGCTGGAGATCTGGCCCGAGGTCATGTTGGAAATGTCCAGGCTGAAGACCGAAGCGCCAACCGTGGAGTCCGTGGTGCCAAGGATACCCGAAGAGGTATCGATCGAACCGCTGTTCGAGCCGAACAGAACGTTGCCCGTTGCACCGGTGTTGAATGCGTAGGACGTGGTGCTGACCGAAACGGTGCCGTTGGTGCCGCGGATGAAGGACGAAACGACCGAGGCCGAGTCGCCGCTTGCAGCCATGACCCAGTTTTCGCCGTTGAACGAAGCGGACTGAGCAACGCTCTGGAGCTGCTGCTGGAGCTGGCCGATTTCTTCCTGGACCTGGCCCTTGTCAACCGAGCCTTCCATGGCGGTGACGAGCTTGTCCTTGATCTGGCCGACGATGTCGATCGAGCTGGTGACGGCGGTAGATGCCGTGTCGACCTTGGCAGCACCGAGGCCGAGGGCGTCGGAGACGGCGCCCATAGCGCTGTCGTCGGACTTCATCGAGGTGGCGATCGACCAATAGGCGGCGTTATCGGAAGCCTTGGAGATGCGCAGGCCGGAAGAAACGGCTTCCTGCGTGTTCTGCAGGTTGCTGCTGATGCCGCGCAGAGTCTGCAGAGCGGCCATAGCGGAGTTGTTGGTTACAATGCTGGTCATAAGTGTGTCCCCTGGAAACTGAATACGAAAAGGAGGACATACCGGACTTCAAATACCGGCGATGACGGAGCGGCTTCATGCTCCTCGGTCCCATTTCCTAGAGGACCAAACCCGTCATGTCGCAGGTAAACTCGCATGCATTGCTTGCGAATTCCTTAAACGCGGAACTCCCAAAAGCGGCCAACCGTAACGTAGCTAACGATACGTAAAGGAGCGTTCAACATTGCTTCGGTTTCAGGCAAGCTACGCGCGCGATTATCCCACGAATCCATGATGACGGACTTCGGCCATTGCCGGAGACTGGTCAAAGTTCGCTCGGAGTTCTCGCTCGTGAATACGAAAAACGCCTATGTGACAGCGTCCAACCTCTATCAAAAGGGGCAATATACGCGCGCGCTCGAAACACTGAACGAGCTGCTCAATACCGACACATCGCCAAAGACCTACGCGCTGCTGGCAAAAACGCTCTTGAAACTCGGCTTCAGATCGGACGCGGCGAGATCGTTTGAGCTGGCAGGCAGACAAAAGCCGTATCGCGAAGACTATCTGCGGGAAGCCTTGCTGTTGCATTTTGCGACAGGCAACGAAGACGCGACGCTCTCGATCGGAAGCCTGATCCTGCCCCAGGCGTTCAAGGATCCGGAACTCGCCTTTGCCCTTACCAGCATCTTTCTAAGCCGACAGCAAAGGGACCTGCTGGCCGGCTTCAAGAGCGTCCTCGTTGAAGGACCGGAGCTCCGGCATCGGCTGCTGGCCTCGAAACTGTTGACCGATGATCTTTACGACGACGGCAACCGGCACATCGTTGCCACCCTGTTCAAGAAGCATCCCGACAATATCATCTTTCGCACGCTCCATTTGATCTTTGCTCGCGAATTGTCCGATCTTGCGACGGTGGACAAACATATGGGGCCGATCCTGACATCCGTAGCTGCGGGCAGCCTCGACTATGTCAGGCCGGACAATCCATTCTTCCATCTGCACTGGTGCGGCGACGAAGCAATCAACAAGTTCGCTGTGCACGACACGATGCCGCTGCCGGCCGGACACGCCGAAGCGCGCCGCAAGGCGCCGCATACTTGGGCCGGCAAGATTCGCATCGGCTATCTCTCATCGGACTTCTGGCCGGGCCATGCGACGATGAAGCTCCTGCAGCGGACATTGGAACTGCACGACAGGGACAAGTTCGAGATTACCCTCTTCGACCACTCGTCCCTGTCATCTCAGCGCGAGGAAGAATTCGACTATTCGAGATGGGGCACCATGGTCGATATCCGCAGCCACTCCGATCAGGCAGCGGCGGAGGCGATCCGCGCCCGTGGGATCGACATCCTGGTCGATCTCAAGGGACATACCAAGGATAGCCGCGTCCGTATCCTCAATCACAAGGCAGCGCCGATCCAGACGGCCTGGCTCGGCTTTCCGGGCTCGGCCGTCAACATCGACCTCGACTACATCATCGGCGACCCCTACGTGTTGCCGGATTATTCCAAGCCGCATTTCCATGAGAAGTTCTGCCGTCTGCCCGAATGCTATCAGCCGAACGATCCGATGTATCGTCCGAAGGCACGGCCGACCACTCGAGCGGAGCATGGATTGCCGGAAGATGCCTTCGTCTTTGCCTCGTTCAACGGCAACCGCAAGATCACCTCTCAAATGGTCGATGTCTGGTGCAACATACTGAAGCGCACCAAGAACAGCGTGCTCTGGCTGCTTTGCAACGGTCCGCGCGCCGAGGCCAACCTTTGGTCACGCCTGGAGGCGCGCGGCGTCAACCGCAAGCGCATCGTCTTCACCACCCGTATCCGCTATGAGGATCACATCGACCGCCAGCAATTGGCCGATCTCGGTCTCGATACCTTCCCGGTGAACGGCCATACGACGACCTCGGAACAGCTCTGGGGCGGTTTGCCGGTGTTGACGATGAAGGGCACGAACTTCGCCTCGCGCGTCAGCGAAAGCCTGCTCGCCGCCATCGGCGTACCGGAGCTGGTGGCCGCTGATGTCCAGGCCTACGAAGATATGGCCGTGGAACTTGCCAGGCAGCCGGAGCGCATTGCCGCGCTCAAGGAAACGCTGACCGTCAACCGCTATATCAAGCCGCTCTTCGATGCCGAACGCATCACCCGTCACCTCGAGACCGCCTACGAAATGATGGTCGAACGCGCCAGGAAGGGTCTCGGCCCGGATCACATGGACGTACCGGCCCTGCCGGTGCGCACCGAGCCGTTCCTGGTCGAAGATCAGAGTGCTGCGGCGATCGCCGCGGAATAAGCATCTCGCGTCATCGGAAGCTCCGCTCCCGATGACGGTCCGCCCAGTGGCAAGCGATTAAAGCATCCCGCTTTCAGGTGGAATCACCCGCAAGCGCAACGCACGGCGCTCTAGTGGAAAGATCGTACAAGGCTGCCGACCAGCAGATTCCAGCCGTCGATCAGCACGAAGAAAAGGATCTTGAAAGGCAGCGAGATCGATGTCGGCGGCAGCATCATCATGCCCATCGCCATGACGATGGTCGAGACGATCAGGTCGATGACCAGAAACGGCAGAACGACCAGGAAGCCGATTTCAAAACCACGGCGGATTTCCGAGATCATGAAGGCCGGGATCAGCACGCGGTAATCGATCTTGTTGTCGATCACCACCGTCTGCCCCCGCTCCTGCGCCAGATCGACGAAGAGCTTGATGTCCTTTTCGCGCGTGTTGTTCGACATGAAGGTACGGAAAGGCTCGGCGATGCGCTGGACGGCATCGGCCTCCGAAATCTGATTGGCAAGCAGCGGCTGCGCGCCATCCTTCCAGGCCTGATCGAAGGTCGGCGACATGACATAGAAGGTCATGAACAGCGCGAGGCTCAGCAGGATCATGTTCGACGGCGTGGTCGCGAGGCCCATGCCCGAACGCAGGATCGAGAAGGCGATGATGAAGCGCGGAAAGCTCGTCACCATGATGAGGATGCCGGGCGCGATCGACAGGATCGTCAACAGCCCGAAGGTGCGAATGATCCAAGCCGCGACCGACCCGTTCACCGGGACATTCAAGAGATCCGTCGGGAGCTGAGATGGCAATTGCTGCGCCATCGCCATTTCAGGCGAAAACGCAGCAGCAGCTAATATAAGTAAAGCAAGTAATAATCGACTCATTCGATCACGAAAGTTCTGAACATAACTTTCGATACCCGCCCTTCCGAGCGAAGGTCAACACGTTCCTGAATGTCATCCCGAAGATATTGGAAGCCACGCGGACCTTCGACCTGCTGCAGCGAAACGGTACGGACGTAGGCGAGGATATCCTCGTGGATGGCTTCCGCGAGCTGCTGGTCCGGCTTATCCTTGAACATCAGCGCGATTTCCAGCCGGATCCAGTTTTGGGAGGGATAGGCAAGATTGGTCGTGATCGGTTCGAGTTGGACGATGCCGTTCGCGCCCGCGGCAGCCGCAGCCTGCTTTTCACCTGTCGGCGCCTGCGGCGCGGCCTGTACCGCGGCCGTCGCCGTCTTGATCTGCGGCGCCACCATGTGGCCGAGGAACCAGCCGCCGCCGGCGCCGAGAGCCGTCAGGATCACCAGACCGATAATCATCATGATCAGCGGCGATCCCTTGCTTTTTTCCGATGCCTCTGCCGCTGCCATGTCTCTATCCGCCTGTTATCAAATAATACGTGCTGCCCGGCCGTCAGAGCGGCGACAGCAGATCGACCGCCTGCTGACCGCGCGGCGGCTGTTGCACTTCCGTCAGACGGCCACGGCCGCCGTAGGAGATGCGCGCTTCGGCGATCTTGTCATAGGAGATCGTGTTGTCCGCGGTGACGTCCTGCGGCCGGACGATACCAGCGACGTTCAGGATACGAATCTCCTGGTTCATCCGCACTTCCTGCGAACCGCTGATCATCAGGTTGCCGTTTTCAAGGACGCCGGTGACGACAGCGGCGACAAGCAGGGTAATCTGCTCGGACCGCTGCATCTTGCCCTTACCGTCGGTGCTGGTGTCGGAACCGGAGGTCGCGTCGGCATTGGTGCTCGGCTGCCAGCCAAAGATCTTGGCCGTGATGTTCCAGTTCATGTCGCTCTTGTTCGTGCGACTGCGATTGGTCTCGTTATCCCAGTTCGCCTTGTCGTTGATCGAGATATTGACCGTCAGGATGTCGCCGACATTGAGAGCACGCGCATCCTTGAAAAGGGCCGCCTGCGAATCGTTCCAGAGCGAGTAACCCTGCGCGACTTGATGCGGCCGCTTCGGATACTGCAGCATCTGCGGCGTCTGCGCATATTGCAGGCCGCTGCCGATCGGGCTCATGGCTGGCGCCCTACCGATTTCCTTCATTGCCTGCGACTGACAACCGGCAAGGAAAACGACGAGTGCGCAGGTGGCCGTAAGACGCATGTTCATGAGGGGTCCTTCGACTTCGATGTATTCGGATCGGACGCGCTGGAGATGATGTTGGTGACAACAGCCGCCTTCTGCGCATCCATCTCCGCCAGAATGAGACTCGACTGGCGGGCTGAGAGTTTCATGATGATGGCGGCCGCAACGGTCACCTTGACCTGATCAAGACTTGCCGCCGCCGCATCGGGCTTCATATTTTTGTAGATGTCGACTAGGCCGGAATCCGCGGTCTTCAGGAAATCGTCGCGCCGCTTCAGCCAGTCTTCGTATTCGGCCTTGCGCTTGTCCATCGTGGCAATGCGCTGGTCGACATCGGCCTGCAGCTTCTCAAGCTCCTGCTTCTGCAGCAGATAGCGCTGGTCGCGGGCCGGATCGGCGATGTTCGTGCAGAACTGCTTGATCTCGTCCTGGCTGGACGCCGGATCGGCGACCGGCTTCGGCGCTTCCTGCGCCGCCGCTGCCGAGACCGACAGCAGCAATGCCGTCGCGACGCATCCGGAGGTCAGCAATTTCCTGGCGATGGTGATCGTTGTCATTGCAGCACGAGCTCCGCTTGCAGGGCGCCGGCCGATTTGATGCCTTGCAGGATGGCGATGATGCCGTCCGGCTTGACGCCGATATTGTTCAGCCCGGAGACCAGCGTCTTCAGATCAGGTCCTTCAAGCACGGCGACACGGCCTCCGCTCTTGCTGGCGGTGATGTCCGTCTGATCCTGAACGGCCGTCTGACCGTTCGAGAAGGGTTCCGGCTGGACTATCTGCGGGTTTTCACTGACCTGGACCGTCAAGGTGCCGTAGCTGACCGCGACCGGCGAGACGCGGACATCGGCGCCGATGACGATCGTTCCGGTGCGTTCGTTGATGACGACCTTGGCGGGCGTGTCGGTCTGGACGTCGAGATTTTCGATATCCGCCATCAGCCGCGTCAGGTCGGCCATTTTCGGCTTCTCGATCGCGACCTCCTGGGAATCCTTGGCCTCGGCGATCGGAGCGCCGAAATGCGAGGTCGCCCAGGCATTCACCGTATCGGCGATGCGGATCGAGGTCGAGAAATCCGGATTGCGCAATTGCAGGACGAGATTGACGGAATCCTTGAAACGCGATGGCAGTTCGCGTTCGATGATGGCGCCGCCCGGCACTCGGCCGGCGGTGGTGGTGCCTTCGGTGACGCTGGCCGCAGCCCCTTGGGCCTGGAAGCCCGAGACGATGACCGAGCCCTGCGCCACGGCGTAGATCTGCCCGTCGGCGCCGCTGAGCGAGGTCATGATCAGCGTGCCGCCGCGAAGCGAGGTCGCATCGCCGAGCGAGCTGACCGTGACGTCGATGCGGCTGCCGGGGCTTGCGAATGGCGGCAGATTGGTCGTCACCATGACGGCAGCGGTATTCTTGGCGGCGGACTGGCCGCCCTGCGTCGAAATGCCGAGATTCTGCAGCATCGCGCGCATGGACTGTTCGGTAAACGGCGAGGAACGCAAGCCGTCGCCGGTCCCCTGGAGACCGACGATCAGGCCGTAGCCGATCAACTGGTTGTCACGGCCGGCCTGCAGCGAGGCTATGTCCTTGATGCGCGATTGCATCGCCAGGGCCGGATCGGCGATGATCAGGCTGGGCAATGCCAGCAAAACCCTGAGGAAATTACGAAGGCTTCTCATTTTGCGACCACTCGGATCGTACCGTTTTCGAGAACAGTGCCGCTGACAATAATGCCGGAGTCCAGATTGCGGGCTCGTACGCTATCGCCGACCGCGCCGTCATCCAGCGGTGTTCCAGCAGCGGTGATCGTCATGCTGCCCATGCTCATCACCAGACGGATATTGGAGCCACGCGTCACGGCGAAGGGCTGACGCAGGGCGGAAATGGAAATCGTGCGGCCCGGAAGAAGCGTCCGCTTCGACACCAACCCCGTGACATCGCGAAGCCGCTTGGCATAGTCGCCCGTGAGGTTGGGATTGGTGACCTCGACCTCTTCGAGCTGACCACTGCTGATGATATCGCCCGGATAAATCGTCTCGGTCGGCACGACGGCGGTCCCCAGGCTGGTGGCGTCGTTGCCGGTTGCGCCGGCGGGAGCGGCCGACACGAACACGACGGAGAGGCTCGCTGCGGCGAACCAGGCCATTGCTAAGCTTTTCATCCGGCGAAACCTCATGTTCGGCCCCCGTCCTCTCGTTACTTCAGATCTTTACTGACGATCTGCGCCATGTCGTCGGCGGTGGTGATGACCTTGGAATTCATCTCATAAGCGCGCTGCGCGGAGATCAGGTCGGTGATTTCCTTGACCGCATCGACGTTCGACGATTCCAGATAGCCCTGCTTCATGTAGGCAAAGCCGTTCTGGTTCGGATCGGAGACGACGGGATCGCCGGAGGCAGGCGTCTGCGTGAAGAGGTTGCTGCCCATCGGCTGCAAGCCCGCTTCGTTGACAAAGTTGGCGATCTGCAACTGGCCGAGAACGGTCGGCGTCGTCGCGGTGCCGATCGTTGCCGAGACCTGACCGGATTCGTTGATGGTGATGTTGGTGGCGTTGGTCGGGATCGTGATCCCCGGCTGCAGCACGTTGCCGTCAGCGGTCACGATCTGGCCGGTATCGCTCTTGTTGAACGAGCCGGCGCGGGTGTAGGCCGTCGTGCCGTCGGGCATCTGAATCTGGAACCAGCCGCGGCCGACCAGCGCGACGTCGAGATCGTTCTGGGTCTGCGACAGTTCGCCCTGGATCTGAATGTTGCGCACGGCTGTCGTCTGCACGCCGAGACCGATATTGGCGCCTTCCGGCACCACGGCCTGGTTCGGCCGGTTGGAAATGCCCTTGGCGCGTTCGGTCTGGTACAGAAGGTCCGAGAACTCGGCGCGGGAACGCTTGTAACCCGTCGTATTGATGTTCGCGATGTTGTTCGCGATCACTTCGAGGTTGGTCTGCTGGGCGTCCATGCCCGTCGCGGCAATAGCGAGCGCTCTCATGTCTTCGTCCTTCGAGCTAGAGCGTGATCCCGAAAGCCGCAAAGCGGCTTTGCACAAGATCGCGCCAAATCAAATAATGGGAGCGAGGCCACCCGCCCTAAATCTGCATTTTCGTAATATCGAGAAAGGCCGAAACGACCTTGTCGCGCAGCGCGATCGCCGTCTGCAGCGTCTGATCCGCCTGCATGACCTTGTCGACCACTTCGCGGGTGCTCATCGTGCCCTTGATACCGGCGAAGGAGGCGTTTTCAGCTTCCTTCAGCGTGTTGACCGTGTCTTTCGCCACGTTGGACATGACCGAGGCAAAGCTGGTTCCGGTCACGTTGCCGATTGTTGAGCCAAGCGTCGATGCCAGGCTGTTGGACGAAGAGGAGCTTTGGTCCGTAGTGATGCTGCCGAGACCGCGGACTGCCGAAAGGGAGGAAATATTCTTGATAGCGTCAATCATTGTGCATTCTTCAAGAGATCGATGGTGGAGTTGATGAGATCGCGCGACTGCTTGATCGTTTGCAGATTGGCCTCGTAGGAGCGATTGGCTTCGCGCATATCGGCCATTTCAACGAGAACGTTGACGTTGGGCATCTTGACATAACCCTTCGGGTCCGCCGCCGGATTGTCTGGGTCGTATTCCTGGATGAACTTGCTGGTGTCCTCGCCCAACTTCTTCACCCCAACCGTGGTCAGGTTGTTGGCGCGATCGAGCTCGGCGCCGAACGTCACGGTCTTGCGGCGATAGGGATCGGAACCGGGGGTGTCGCCCGTCGAACGGGCGTTGGCGATATTTTCGGAAACAACACGCAGGCGGGTCGATTGGGCCTCCAGGCCGGAGCCCGCAATCTTCAACGCAGCTGATAAAGGGTCCATAACATCTTCACTTCATCTATTGTTTTACGGTCATCAACATCATGCGATGAAAGGAGCTGACCAGCGCAGTGTTCAAACCGTACTGGCGCTGGATGTCGCCGGATTTGGCGAGTTCGTCTTCCAGACCGACGGTGTTACCCGACTCCTGGACGCCGATTTCCTGATTGAGCGACGCTTCCTCGACGTTGACGTCGCCGCTCTGGCTGAATTCATTGCCCGAAAAATGCGCCGGATTGGTCTTCGCCATGGCGACGTTCTGGTTGTCGAGAACGGCTTGAAACGGCGTGACATCCTTGGCGTGGTACTTCGGGGTATTGGCATTGGCGATATTGCCGGCAACGACCTCTTGGCGAACCTGGAGCCACTCGGATTGCCGCGAGGCCAAGTCAAAGAGCTGAATCGGTTGCATGGGCTTCTCTCCGTTCTTACAGCAGGACCCTAGAGGAATAATCTTGCGTGGGACTTGCGGGGAATGCGTTCTTGCTAAAGTCTTTACTAAGTCTGATACGCAGGCGATTGCGGGTTCTTAGTTGTGGCCGTAAACATCACCCGTGGAGGTGATGATGACCCACTTTCCGTCGCGCTGTTCGATCGTCGCCAGACGGCTGTTATCGGGCAGGATCGAGCCGACGCGCACGACATACATGCCGGTGTCATCCTCAATCAGCGCCCGGCCGTTTGCGACATGCAGCAAATGGAACGGTGACTTGCCGGGGAACGGCTGATCTTCGGCCGGCTGGCCCTTATCGTCCTCGCGCCCGACGTTGCTAATCGTCGCCGTCGTCAACGGATCGGGAGCGATAACCTTCGGCTCGTTCGGGTTCTTGTTGACCATGGCCAGCGGCGAGACGTTGACGATCTCGCGTCCCGGCCAGTTCGGCAGATCGCGGGTACGATCGCCCTCGGCGACGTGAATGCCGAACTTGTCGGGGTTCAGGAACACGTACCAGGGGAAGAAAGCCGAGATGCCAGCGAGCAACAGACCGGTGCCGGCCAAGGCCTTATCGGTGAAGGTCCGCTTTTTTACCGGCCTCAGCGGAGCGACCGGTTCGTCTGCGTCGGATTCTCTCACGTTCGGCCTCTCTCTCGGCATGGTCCGAAAGGCGCGAAGCGGTTTCGGACAGGATGATGCGAAATCAAATGGCAGGAGCGAACGACATTTCGCGGAAACATCATTTTGCTCTCGGCGGCTGGATGGACGCGGCCGAGCCGTTTTTCAACGCGGTCGCAAGATCGGTGAAGGCGTCAGCCGAGGGGCGTTCGCCGGGAGTCTGTTTCAGAATGTCGTAGATGATCGGCACCTGGCGGACGGCCATGTCGAGATCCGCGTCGCTGCCCTGGCGGTATCCGCCAATCAGGCGCAGGTCGCGGGTTTCCTCATAGCGGTGCACGAGTGCCTTCAGGCGCGAAACCAGCTTTTCCTGATCCGGCGTCCAGGCCTTGCGCGCCAGACGCGACACCGAGGCCAACGGATCGATCGGCGGATAACGTCCCTCTTCCGCCAGGCTGCGCTGCAGCACGATATGGCCGTCGAGAATGCCACGGGTGGAATCGGCGATCGGGTCGTTGTGATTGTCGCCGTCAACGAGGATGGAGATGATCGCGGTGATCGTGCCGGTTCCTTCCGGCCCCGGACCTGCACGCTCCAGGAGGCGTGGCAGCTCGGTGAAGACGGAGGCGGGATAACCGCGCGCGATCGGCGGTTCGCCGGACGCGGTCGCAACCTCGCGGATGGCATGGGCGAAGCGGGTGACGCTATCGACGATCAACAGCACGTTGTCGCCCTGATCGCGGAAATGCTCGGCGATGGTGATGGCCGACAACGGCGCCATCTTACGCAGCATCGGGCTCTCGTCGCTGGTCGCGACGATGGCGATCGACTTCTGCATGTGGGGACCGAGCGTGTCCTCGATGAATTCGCGGACTTCGCGGCCACGTTCGCCCACCAGCGCGATCACCACCTTGTCGAAAGCATTGGCGCGCGCCAGCATCGACAGCAGCGTCGACTTGCCCACGCCGGAACCGGCGAAAATGCCGAGACGCTGGCCAAGGCAGAGCGGAGAGAAGATGTCGATGGCGCGCACGCCAGTCTTGAAACCCGTCTCAACGCGTTTGCGCGTCATCGAGGGCGGCGCCGTATTGGAGATCGAGCGCGACTCCATGCCGGCCGTCAGCGGTCCCAGGCCATCGATCGGCTCGCCCAGCGAGTTGATCGTGCGCCCGCACCAGCTATCGGATGGAGCGATACGGAAGGCGCCTTTGCGGATGACCGTGTCGTGGATGCCGATCGGCTCGCCCGGCTCGATCGGGCAGACATAGGTCAGCTCCGGCTCGACGCGGACGACTTCACCGAGATGGATGCCGGTCGAGGAACGGTGGGCGACGAACTCACCAAGGCGCACATGCCTGGAAAGGCCTGCGACGGTGTAGTGGCCGGCCGCGATGGTGCGCACATGGCCACCATCGGCAACCGTGTTTTCCGCCATCAAATATTGATCCGCCAAGGCGGCCATACGCGAGAATCTCGGCGACATCGCGCCTTCAGGCATCCCATCCTCGAACATCATCCGACCCTCTTACTGGCTGCCGCCGAGGGTCTTGATCGCATCCGAGAGCGTGCCTTCGCTGCTGTTCGTCAACGTCGAGATATTGTCGAAGGCACGGCTGACTTCGATAAGCTGGGTCATTTCCCGCATGCCGTTGACGTTGGAGTTTTCGAGATACCCCTGGGCGATACCGACATTGGAGCGGTCGACAACAGACTGCGGCGTATCGGTCGGCAACACGCCGCTATTGTCATAGCGCAGGAAGCCCTTGCTGATATCAGAGCTGTAGAGCCCGATCTTGCCGACTGGCTTGCCGTTTTGCGCGATCGTGCCGTCCGCAGACACACTCGGTGCGCCGCCGCCGGGATCAAGCTGGATCGGTGCGCCGCCGGGGTCCAGTACTGGATAGCCGCGGGTGGAGACCAGGGCGCCGCTCTCGCTCATGGTAAATCGGCCGTCGCGCGTCAGAACCAGGCCTGCCGGCGTGTTGACGCCGAACCAGGCGTCACCCTTGACCGCAAAATCGAAGAGATTGCCGGTGTTTTGCAATTCGCCGTTGTCGGTGGAGAGATAGTCGTTGCCTTGCGAGACGAAGGCGACCTTGGCGTTGAGCTTGTTTTCGGTATTGCTAAGAACTTGATTGAACTTGACCTCGGTGCCACGAAAACCCGTGGTATTCACGTTGGCCATGTTATCGGCGATCGTCGTCAGACGCCGCTCGAGCGCCATCTGCGATGACAGCGCCACATAAATACCAGACTGCATTTTCAACGCCCTCCGGACATTGGAGAATAACGGGAAAGGAAACGCCAGATATTGCGGCGCTCCTACATTTCGTTAGCCGGGCGTGGATGCCCTTACCCGATACTCTGCCTGCATTGGCTTGTGCGAAGCTGACACGACGAAAAGCTTGTTGCGGTGCACGCCGAACAGCCTCACGCAAGGCAAGTCCCCTACTTGATCTGAGGAAGCAACGTTCAGGTGTGGACTGGCGATGAATATTATTATCGGATTTGTAGTGACCTGCGGCTGCATCATTGGCAGCTTCATGGCGATGGGTGGGCATGTGGACGCGCTGTTCCAGCCCTTCGAATTTGTCATCATCGCGGGCGCGGGCATCGGCGGCTTCATCATGGCCAATCCGATGAAGGTCGTGAAGGATTCCGGCAAGGCGCTGGGCGAAGCCTTCAAGCACTCGGTTCCGAAGGAGCGCAATTATCTGGACACGCTCGGCGTGCTCTATGCGCTGATGCGGGACCTGCGCACCAAGTCGCGCAACGAAATCGAAGCCCACATCGACAACCCGGACGAATCCGTGATCTTCCAGGCCGCCCCGACGGTGCTGAAGAACAAGGAACTGACGGCCTTCATCTGCGACTATGTGCGCCTCATCATCATTGGCAACGCCCGCTCGCATGAGATCGAGGCGCTGATGGACGAAGAGATCAACACCATCCTGCACGACAAGATGAAGCCCTATCACGCCATCACGATCATGGGCGATTCCTTCCCGGCCATCGGTATCGTCGCCGCCGTTCTCGGCGTCATCAAGGCCATGAGCCACATCAACGATTCGCCCGAAGTGCTCGGCCACCTCATCGGCTCGGCACTGGTCGGCACCTTCCTCGGTATTCTCCTTTCCTACTCCGTCTGCGCCCCCCTCGTGTCGCAGATCAAGGTCGTGCGCAGCAAGCAGCATCGCCTCTACGTGATCGTGAAGCAGACGTTGCTCGCCTACATGAACGGCTCCGTACCGCAGGTGGCGCTCGAATATGGCCGTAAGACCATCTCCTCCTACGAACGTCCGTCGATCGACGCCGTCGAGCAGGAAATGATGAACCCCGGCGGTGAGAGCAAGGCGGCCTGACGATCATGAGCCAGGAATCACAAGCCAAGGTACAGACGATGGATCGCGCCCTCTTCGCCAAGCTGACCGGCGGCCTCGGCGACCAGGCAACCATTGGAAAGCTCGCCGCTGCCTTCGGTCAGGTCTACAGCGAATTCCTCCCCGACTTCATCAAGACCGAAAGCGGTCTCGATGTGTCCGTCGCCTATGCCGGCTGCCAGTCGGGATTGATGAACGATCTCATCGCCGGCCTCGGCGGCAACTGCGCGCTTGTGAACGGTTCCCTGCGCAACTGGGCGCCGAAATTCGTTCTCGGCTGCGGCACAGGCTTCATCATGACCATGATGGAGCACTTGCTGGGCGCGCTGCCGGAGACGATCGAAGCGCCCGTCGCGCGGCCGCTTTCGATCATCGAGCTCGACCTTGCCGTCATGGTCTTCGACAAGATCGCCAATGTGCTGCGCTCGGCCGTCAACGCATCCGGTGGTTTCGAACCCAATCTGGACGCGCCGTTTAACGTCGAGAACCGCCCGAAGCCCGCTGCCGACCAGGCTGACGAATTCGCCGCTGCCATCACGATGACGATTGCGCTCGGCAAGACCGTCTCGGAAATCATCGTCATCATCCCGCAGCAGGTTCTGCTGCGCACCGTGGTCAGCGTGCCCAAGGCGAAGAACCCATCCGCGGCGTCGGAAGCATGGACGGAGCAGCTCAGCGAACAGGTGCGTCGCTCGCAGGTGACGCTGGAAGCGCGCATCCGGCTGCAATCGCTGACGCTGAACACGATTTCCAGGCTCGCCGTCGGCGACGTCATTCCCTTCATGGACACGGATGATGTCCGCGTCGAGGTCAGCGCCAACAGCAAGGACCTCTACATCTGCGAATTCGGCCGCTCGGGCGAAAATTATACGGTGCGCGTCAAGGACAATGTGAATTCCGACGACGAGCTTCTTCGACACCTGATGAATTGACCGGCTGGCGGGTGGCCTCTCCACCCACGGCAGCTTGAGGCAAGTTTCAACTGGAATAGTGATTTCATGGTTAGGAAGACGACACAGAAAAGCAGCGAGGAATCGCTGGAAGTTGAAAACAGCGACGCCGCACTGGATGAGGCCATCGACGGCCTGCGCGGCGTGCTGAAGAAAGACACCGACGGCGGCATGCCGGATTTCGATGCCGATGCATTCGGCGCCGAGCCGGGCACGGATCTTTCGGCCTTCGGTGGCGATTTCGGAGACGACAACGCAGGCTCCGCTTTCGGCGGCGGCGATTTCGGCGGTTCCTCCTTCGCCGAACCGGCCGCTCCGGGCAGCGCGCTGACCGCCAATCTCGACCTGATCATGGATATCCCGATCGATGTTCAGATCGTGCTTGGCAGCAGCCGCATGCAGGTCTCCGGCCTGATGAACCTGACCGAAGGCGCGATCATCGCCCTCGACAAGAAGATCGGCGAGCCCGTCGAAATCACCGTCAATGGCCGCAGAATCGGCCGGGGCGAAATTACCGTGCTGGAACATGATGACACCCGCTTCGGTATCAAGCTCATTGAAGTATCGAATACGAAAAAAGCCTGAACCCGGTTCAGAATAAGCCCACTCCCTGTTTGGGACGGAGACGAAGACCATGATGGACTTTGACGATTTCAGCGGTGCGCTCACCGAGAAACCGTTAACTCAGGCTGAAAAGGCCGCAGCCGTTCTTCTTGCCATGGGAAAGCAGGTGGCGGGACGGCTGCTGAAGTATTTCACGCAGCATGAATTGCAGCTTATCATTGCCTCGGCGCAGTCGCTGAGGCTTATTCCGCCGGACGAGCTGGCGCAGCTCGTCGCGGAATTCGAGGATCTCTTCACCGAAGGCGCGGGTCTGATGGACAACGCCAAAGCAATCGAGAGCATCCTCGAGGAGGGCCTGACACCCGACGAGGTCGACAGCCTTCTCGGCCGGCGCACGGCCTTCCAGGCTTACGAGACCTCGATTTGGGACCGCCTCGGCGAGGCGGATCCGACCTTCGTCGCGAAGTTCTTCCTACGTGAGCATCCGCAAACCATCGCCTATGTGCTGTCGATGATGCCGTCCTCTTTCGGCGCCAAGGTTCTGCTGCAACTGCCGGAGGCGCAACGCGCCGACATCATGAACCGCACCGTCAATCTCAAGGATGTCAGCCCGAAAGCGGCTCAGATCATCGAAAACCGCGTGCTGGGGCTGATGGCGGAAATCGATGCCGAACGCAATGCTGCCGGTTCGACGAAGGTGGCGGAGCTGATGAACGAGCTGGACAAGCCCCAGGTCGACACGCTGCTCACCTCGCTGGAAACACTCAACAAGGAATCGGTCGACAAGGTACGCCCGAAGATCTTCCTCTTCGACGACCTCACGCTCATGCCGCAGCCGAGCCGCGTCATGCTGCTCAACGACATCGCGGCCGACATCCTCACCATGGCGCTGCGCGGCTCCTCGGCGGAGATTCGCGAGATCGTGCTCAGCTCGATCAGCCCGCGCCAGCGCCGCATGATCGAATCCGATCTGCAGATGAGCAATACGGGCATCAACCCGCGCGAAATCGCTATCGCGCGGCGCGCGATCGCCCAGGAAGCCATCCGGCTTTCCAACTCCGGCCAGATCGAACTCAAGGCAAAAGACAAGACGCCTGTGGAAGAAGCCGCGTGACCTCAGCGCGACTCACCTAAATCGTCTTAGACTATTCAAAACAAGGCCGTGCATGACGCACGGCCTCTTTCCGTTTCATGAAGGACGGCTGCTTTGGCTGACGAAGACAAGGACAGTAAAACAGAGAAACCGACGGAGAAAAAACTCCGCGACACTATGGAGAAGGGCAATGTCCCTCACTCCAAAGAAGCAACGCTCTTCGCGTCGATGCTTGCAACCGTCATCTACGTCACCTTCTTCCTGCCAGGGCGCATGGGGCGCATGGGCGAGGTGCTGCGCGATCTCTTCGAAAAACCCGATCAGTGGCGGCTCGATACAGGGCCGGACGTCATTTCCCTGTTCATCCGTATCGGCTGGGAAGTCGGCAACCTCTTGCTGCCCGCCGTCGTGCTGTTCTTCGTCTTCGGCATCGGCTCCTCGCTGTTCCAGAACCTGCCGACACCCGTTCTCGACCGCATCCAGCCACAGTTTTCCCGCATATCGCCGGTCGCCGGCTGGAGCCGCATCTTCAGCACATCGGGTTTCGTGGAATTCGGCAAGTCGCTTGCCAAGATCTTCGTGGTCGGCGTCATCATGTTCTTCGTGCTGCGCGGCCAATTCTTCCATGCAATCGATTCGCTGGTTTCCGATCCGCAGACGATCTTTGTGCGGCTGTCGACCATCATCCAGAGAATTCTGACCATCGTGCTGCTGGCAACCGCCATCGTCGCCATCGGCGACGTGCTCTGGACCCGTTTCCATTGGGTCGATCAGTTGAAAATGACGAAGCAGGAGGTCAAGGAAGAATTCAAGCAATCCCAGGGCGACCCGATCGTCAAATCGCGCCAGCGCTCGATTGCCCGCGACCGTGCCCGCCGGCGCATGATGAAGCAGGTGCCGCGCGCCACTTTGGTGATTGCCAACCCGACTCACTTCGCCGTAGCGTTGCGTTATGTGCGCGAGGAAAACGACGCACCCATCGTCGTCGCCAAGGGACAGGACCTCATCGCCCTCAAAATCAGAGAGATTGCCGAGGCAAACGGCATTCCCGTCTTCGAAGATCCGCCACTCGCGCGCTCCATGTTTGCGCAAGTCTCGGTAGATAGTGTCATCCCGTCAGTGTTTTACAAGGCCGTCGCAGAACTGATTCATAGGATCTATGCCGCGCAGTCGAATAGAAAACGGGTACGATAAATCGAATGAAAAAATCCCCCTACTCTGCCCAACGTGAACAAATTCTGGCCGAAGCCATCAGCCCGGTCGCCAGCGAATTGCGGCTCCTCGACGCGGCCGATCTGATTTCGCTGCTGCGCTTCGAGCGCTATGGCAATCTCGCCGACCTCGTGGCTTCGGCGGCTGAGCTTTATTTCCATCCGGGCACTGTCAATTTCGGCCTCGGGGGCGACTACAAGCTCGAATGGGGTGGGCCGGCGGAAGTCACCATCGACCTCGAAATCAAACCGCGCGGCGTCACCGTCTATGCCAAGCTGGCGCTCGCGGAACATCATGCCGGCATCGAGATCAACCACATCGCCTTCGATAAAGCCTCGGCCGATCCGGACGAGAACACCGCGCTCCTCGCCCGCAGCCTGCGGGACGCCCGCTACGCGATCGGCGGAACGACGCGCGCAGCCTGAAGAAGGCTCAAACCATCCCAAATTTCATGATGAATGTCCGCTGAGGTAGCTCAGCATTGGTGCGGTTCGGCCTTTCAAGGAGGCGCAGAACCGCACCATCTTTTTGCTTTTCCAAAATTCCAGGGAAGATCCTGTCCGTTATGGGATCACCTGGCGGCGGATAAGATGCTTTGGATTCAAAAGACCGGAACCGGCCCTTATGCGTCCCCGTGAACGCCCGCCGGCTTAGCTGATATAGCCGAAGCGGATGGCTTTCGCGATTGCCTGAATGCGGTTGACGCTGTCGAGCTTGATCGTCGCCGAACCGAGATAGGCGTTGACGGTATGCACCGACAATCCCAGCTTTTCGGCTATTTCCTCACTGATCCGGCCATCGCCGGCAAGCTGCAGACAGGCGATCTCGCGCTCGCTCAGCGCTTCGGCGGCCGGCGATCGGCGTTCGTCCAGTGACAGGAGATCCATCATGATCTGGCAGCTACGGCCATGCAGCTCGACGATCATATCGCTCGTGAGATCCATGAATTTCGCGGCGAACACGACATAGCCGTTGCCAACCGATCCCAGACGCACCGGAAAAGCGACGCCGGCAAAGGGCAGGAGATGCGGCTTCAGACGCTGCGTGAAAGAGGCAAAGTCGGGCGTCTCGGCCGTGCTGTCGCTATCACGGCCGTTCCACATCAGCGGCAGCAACGACTTTTCGATATGCTCGATCATCGCCTCCCCATAGGCTTCGACGAAGGCCTTATTGACGACGGTGTTGGTMGAGCCCCAGTTTTCCAACTCACAGACCAGGCGCTGCTTGCTCGGCAGGCCGGAGCCGCTAAGGCGATAAACCGCAAAATTCTGCGCGTCGATCAACTTCTGCATCGACACCAGTTTCGGGAAGAGATCAGACCGGCTCGATATCCGATGCGAACGGCCGAGCCTTGCTTCGCTTGGCGTGTCCGTCGTCCTAACCGGCTGATATCGCATTCAATAGGCTTTCAAACGAGGTTGTTTCTGACAGCAAAGGCGATCGCTTCCGATCGCGTCTTGGTCGCGGTCTTGCGCATGACGCTGGTGATATAGTTGTTGATGGTGTTTCTGGAGATGCCGAGGATCATGGCGATCTCGTCGCTCGTCTTGCCCTCTGCAATCCAGAACAAGCATTCAAGCTCACGCTCGGTGAGATCGAAATCACGCTCGGACTTGCCCTCCGCGCAGCGCGTGAAGCTCGCGAAGTAACCCGACAGCAGTCCCACGTCACGCAGCCGCTCGGGCGACAGCAGCAGGCCATCACGGGCAAGCAGCATCAGCGAAAAGCGTGTGCGCCCCACATTGAAGGTCAGCGAGCAATATTGGCGGCTGACGCCTTCCGGCAACTCAACATCGTCAGGCAGGTAAGCAAAATTCGGCTGGAACAGCGACATGCATTTCTCAAGCTCGCCGGTGCGGCCGTAGCCGCTGGTGAGTTCGGAAGCAAGACGCCGGACAAGATCGAAAGGCCAATCGGAGGACACGACGAAATCGAGGCCGCTCTCCTGGATCAGGTCGCAGCGGGCCAGCAGATAATGGGAGGCGCCGACATAGTCGGTGAGCAGACGCAGGCCGGATTGGAGATAGGCCGGGCCGGCAATGGCGCTCAATTGCTGAATGAGCTGATCGCGCGACATCGCATTGGCGGACGCGGCCAATCGCATATCCTTCTCGCCCTTGCTCCCCTGCAATATCTGCATGTCCATTTTTTGCATTTCCTGCCGCTGTCAGGCGCTCAAACGCCAACGAGAGCATTGCTCGGTCTGGACCCGGCACATAAACCTCGAAGATAGCGTCGATCTTCAAAAAGGCGTCTGCGCCAACTCAATTTGCTACTGCATCCATACGAGTCCCTGCGGACGCACGGCGCAGTAAGCGCGCTAATATATAAATTCGGTTTCGGCAAATCGCATTGGCGCGAATCGCTGAAATCATGATCAACTGACTATAGACTGATTTCCCCGCGCACCGGCATCTCCAAAATAGTCTGAATTTACCAAAACACGGATTTTATGATCTGATTCGCGTCGCTTCGACGCAACTACGAATAGATATGATGATTGTAAGTCGATTCCTTCTACCCAGCAACGAAATTTCCGATCAGACCACAGCTTGCAACCACATCCCATCACTCGATTTCGTTATGCTGAATTGAAGCAGATATTTATCAAAACCCAGAGTTTATGCGATCAAGCTGTACTCTTCCGATAACGTGAAAAGACCGGGAGCGTCTCCCGGTCTTTCTATCAGGCGGCGGCGTTGTCGACTGCCCATTTTCTGAGGATCTTGGCGGCGCGTTCCTCGCTGATTTCCACCATGCGCGAGAGGCGGCGTTCCGGCCCTTCCTTGACGCGGCGATTGAAGGTGCCGCCGTCTTCGCCCATCGTCAGCAGATCGTCGGTGCTGTCGAAGCCGAAGTCCGAGCCGAAGCCGTCCATCAGCGCGGCACCCGGTCCGCCGACCGCAGGAGCGAAATCCGGCAGTTCCAGGCCCGCCGCTTCCGGCAGAGCCGCGCCAGCCACACCGCCGCCGAGCGAGCGGATCAGCGGACGGAAGCCCATCCAGACGATGAGGAAGGCAACCGCGACGAAGGCAGCCGAGTTGATGATGCCGGCCATATTGCGGCTCAGCATGCCCATGATGTCGAAGCTCGAGGATGTGTCATCGAGCAACTGGTTGTCGAGGAAGTCCATCGCATTGACGGTCACCACGTCGCCACGGCCAGTGTCCACGCCGGCGGCGGTCGTKACAATCTTCTGCATCTCGGCGATATAGGCGTCGACCTTCGCCTGATCGGCCGGCTGACCGACCATCTGGGCGATGCGACCCTTGTTGACCACAACGGCCACCGAGAGTTTCTCAACCCTGTAGCTGTTGCGGGTCGTCGCCGTCGTCTTGCTGTTGATTTCGTAGTTGGTCTGTTCTTCGCGCTTGTCGGACTGGTCGTTCGATGTCGGCCCGCTGCCGCCGGACTGCGGCGCAGCCTGCGGAATGTTCTGCTCGACGGTTGCCGCCGTATCCGACTGGCGCTGCTGCGACTTCTGCGCTTCCTTGGTGGTACGGACCGAGCGCTCGACCTTCGATTCCGGATCGTAGGTAGTTTCCTGCACCTGCTGGCTGTCGGTATTGAGCTGCGCCGTCACGCTGGAGCGGAAATTGTCCATGCCGAGGAAGGGAGCGAGCGCCTTGTTGATATTCGATTCGACCTCGTCCTGGACGTTCTGCACGATGCCGAGATTGCGGTTCAGCGCGCCATTGCTCGGATCGTCGCCAGAGGCGAGCAATTGGCCGGTGGAATCGAGAATCGTGACGTCGTCGACCTCAAGGCCGGGAACGGCAGAGGCAACGAGATGGCGGATGGCCTGGGCCGACTTGCGCGCCGATTCGGCGTTCGCTCGGATCATGACGGAAGCCGTCGGCTTCTGGTCCGCCTTACGGAAGTTGCCGACATCCTGCATGACGATGTGGACGCGTGCTGCGCTAATGCCCGTGATCGAGGTGATCGTGCGGGAGATTTCGCCTTCGAGCGCACGGACGCGGGTCACTTCCTGCATGAAGGAGGTCAGGCCGAGAGAGCCGACATTGTCGAAGAGTTCATAGCCGGCATTGGTGCTGTTCGGCAGGCCGCGCTCGGCGAGAAGCAAACGCGCCTTGCCGGTCATGCCAGCCGGCACGGTCAAGCTGGTGCCGTCCGTGCCCACCTGGAAACCGATATTGGCTTCGGCAAGCGCGATGCTGATCTGGTTCAGATCGGTCGCGTCCAGGCCCACATAGAGCGTTTCCTGGGCGGGTTTATTGACGTAGAGGGCTGCAAACAGAATCAGCGCCATGGAAACGACGCCGACGCCCGCCATGATCAGCAGGCGTGTCCTCCCCAGGTTCTGCAGATTCCTGAACAAGGGAACTAATTGATTTAACAGATTCATTCTGTTCTCGCACGATTCGTCAAAGACCTTGATGGCTTTGTGCCCTGCAGCGAAGATAGAAATCGAAACTTGTGCGAGCGTTTCGTCCGGGCCGGAAAAAATGAAAACGTCTAAAAATTTATCCGAGATAATATAGGAAAAACAATATCAGGCGCGGCGCTTCCGATCAGAAGAAATCGAAGTCGCCGGCGGCCTTGGCCAAGGGTTGCGAATGTCCGTGGCGACCGGCGCCGCCGAGAGCCTTCTGCATTTCGGCGAGCTTGACCAGGCTCAGCGCGGTAGCAACATCGACCATCCAGCCCTCCGGCATGCCGCCGGTGATGGTGTCGATGAACTCGGCAATGCCCCGCGTCTTCTGCACAGCGAGATCGATGCCCTGCATGACCTTCATCGAGTCTGGCGAATCCAGCACGTTGACGCCGCCGAGATCGAGCAGTTGCGGTTCGATGCGTTCGATCAGATAGGCGACATCGTGCAATTCCGAGACGATGCGCATGAGGATGGCGGGGAGCGCCTCCTGCATGTCGGATACTTCGGCACGCGGGATCGTGGTCATCAGGTAGTCCTCGTTGATCAGAAAAATTCGATCGTGTTGTCGACCGGCTTCGGGGCTGCAACGGGGCGCTGTTCCAGAGCCACGGTCTTCTGCGTTTCGGCGCCGGTCAACGGGTATTGCCGGGCACGGCCGGAGATCGGCCAATATTCGATCTTGCGTCCATGCTCGCCGCCTGTGCTGGAGCCAACCACCGGAATGCCTTCGTCCCTCAGGAACTGCATGGCGAAGGCGGCATTCTGTTCGCCGACATTAGAGAAAGTGGCAATCGTCTTCGCACCGCCAAAGACCTTGGCTTCCAGCCGGTCACGACGCGCGCCCTGCTTCAGGAGACCGTTGATCAGAAGCTCCATCAGATGCACGCCGTAACGCGTCGCGTCGCCACCACTCGTCGGCGAAGCGGCCGTTCCCGGCAGCAGGAAATGGTTCATGCCGCCGACGCCCGCGATCGGATCACGCAAGCACGCCGCCACACACGAGCCGAGAATGGTCGACAGCACCACGTCCGGATCGTTGATGACCTTGTACTCGCCCTGAATGATGTGCACGCGACGGGCAGCACCCTCAACGATCATTTCAATGCTCCGAACACGGCCTCGATAGCCGCTTTCATCTTTTCAATGGTGAAGGGCTTGGCGAGAACGTTGTTGGCGCCGAGCTGGGCGGCCTTCTGCACCAGCGCACGGTCGCCCTGCGCCGTGAGGATGATGAAGGCCGCTTTCTTCGTCGTTGGATTGGTGCGCACGGCCTGCAGCAGGCCGAGACCATCCATCTTCGGCATGTTGAAGTCGGAGATCACCAGATGATGCGGCTGCTGCTCCATGATCTTCATGCCCTGCTCGCCGTCACCGGCAGAGGTAATTTGCTTGAAGCCCAGTTGCGTCAGCGCATCGCTCAACAACAGACGGCTGGTGACCTGGTCGTCGACGATCAGAACTTTGATCTTCTCCGCTATAGACATTATTCGCTTCCTTCCTTACGGGCGGCTGTTACTTTCAATATTTCCTCGCCAATGGCGTTCAGCGGAACCTGCTGTTCGACTGCACCGAGTTCGAACGCGACCCTCGGCATTCCGTAGACCACGCAGGTCTTTTCGTTCTGGCCGATCGTGCGAGCGCCGGCATGGCGCATCTTGAGAAGACCGGCGGCGCCATCGCGTCCCATGCCAGTCAGGATCACGCCGACCGCGTTGCGGCCGGCGAGCTCGGCGACCGAATCGAAGAGCACATCGACAGAAGGACGATGGCCGTTGACAGGCCCGCGATCGACCAAGCGGCAATGGGGCGCCGATGCGTTGGCGACCTGCAAGTGTCGATCGCCGCCGGGCGCCAGGTAGATCTTGCCGATTTCCAGCCGCGCGCCATCGGTCGCCTCCTGCACCACGGGTGCGCAGAGGCGGTTGAGCCGTTCAGCAAAGCTTCGGGTAAAGGTTGGCGGCATGTGTTGGGTAATGACCGTCGGCGGGCAATTGGCCGGGAATTTCTGCAGGACCGCGATCAGTGCTTCGACGCCGCCGGTGGACGAACCAATCGCAACGATCTTGCGACCGACGCGGAAATCCGCGACCGCTGGGGGCGGAGCATGCTCGGCGGCGGGCTTGCTATATTGCCGCTGCGAACGAGCGGCCGCCTTCACCTTTTCCGCCAGATCGCCGAAAGGACGCGGCTCGCCCGGAGCAGGCTTGCCGACGCAATCGAACGCGCCGATTTCAAGGGCTGCTAGGGTCGCCTCGGCACCACGATGCGTCATGGTCGAGACCATGATGACCGGCATGGGCCGCAGCGTCATGATCTTTTCGAGAAAATCGAGGCCGTTCATGTTCGGCATCTCGATATCGAGCGTCACGACATCGGGATTGAGCGCCTTGATCGCCGCACGCGCTTCCATTGCATCGCCGGCCTGGCCGATGACATCGACCTCCGGATCGGAGCGCAGAACAGCGGTGATCAGGCCACGCATCGTGGCAGAGTCGTCAACGACAAGAACACGGGCGGGGGCGCTCATGCTTTCCTCCCGTTTGAATTGGCAAGACGGCGGTAGGTGGTGATGCCGATATTGTCGAAGATGTGCTTGGCTTCACCCGACACGCGCTCGGAATGGCCGATGTAGAGGTGGCCGTTCTCCGGCAGCAGGCCGGCGAAGCGCGACCAGATCTTCGTCTGCGTCGGTTCGTCGAAATAGATGACGACGTTGCGGCAGAAGATAACATCGAACATGCCCTTGAACGGCCATTGTGCCATCAGGTTCAGCTCGTTGAAGGTGATCAGCCGCTTGACGCGATCGTCGATCTGGAACTTGCGGCGGCCCTGGATGTTGACTTCCTGGAACCATTGCTTGCGCATGACGGGCGAAACCGTTTCGAGCGACGTCTCGTCATAGGCGCCCGCACGGGCAAGGCCGAGGATCTTCGGATCGATATCGGTCGCCAGAATCTTAAAATCGAAATCGGCGGCGTTCGGCAACAGCGACAGAACTGTGAGCGCTATGGAATAGGGCTCCTGCCCGTCGGAACAGGCTGCCGACCAGATGCGAACGCGACCACCGCTTTTGGCGCGGGCCAGAAGGCCGGGGAGAACCTCGTCGCGCAGATGATCGAAATGATGATTCTCGCGGAAGAAGCGGGTGAAATTCGTCGTCAGATGCGACAGCATCTCGCGCCGTGCCGCTGCCCCCGCCGGCGAGGCGACCAGCACGCAATAATCGCGAAAGCCCGGCAGGCCCAGTGCGCGGATATGCTTCGACAGCCGCGAATAGACCAGCGAGGCTTTGGTCTCGTTGAGAGAAATTCCGGCGTCCGAATAGATCATGGCGGCAATTTCGGAAAGATCGCGCCGCGTTAGCGGATATTCGCCGCTGGCCAGCACCTCGTCCGGGGAAGCCCTGAAATCTGTTGCTCCCATCATACTCATGCAGCTTCGCTTTCGCTGTCCGGGAACAGTGTTTCGAGTTCGATAAGGCAGATCATACGGCGGTCGATCGCCAGAATGCCGCGTGCAAACTGCCGCTCATAGTCGGAAGAAATTTCCGGCGTCGGCTGAATATTGTCGTCGGTCACCGTCAGAATATCGGACACGGCGTCGACCAGCAGGCCGACGACCTTGCGCTTGACCTGCGCCACGATAATCACATGGCGTGCGGTCGGCTCGGCGCGCTTCATGCCGAGGCGGGCCGAGAGATCGACGATCGGCAAGACGGCGCCGCGCAGGTTGATAATGCCAAGGACATGGGCCGGCGAATGCGGCATGGCCGTCGCCGGCGTCCAGCCGCGGATTTCACGAACCGACATGATATCGACGCAGAATTCCTGATCGCCGATGCGGAAGGCGATCAGCTCACGGGCACCCTGGGTCATGTTCTTGACGGCGTATGACATAGGCCTAACCCGCTGCTGCGTACGACATCTCGGCCTTCAGCGACTGCCCGCGGGAGGCGCCGACTACAGCATCAACGTCGAGGATGAGAGCGACGCGCCCATCGCCAAGGATGGTCGCAGCGGCGATGCCGGGCACATGCGTGTAGTTCGCTTCGAGGCTCTTGATGACGACCTGGCGCTGGCCCTGGATGGCATCGACCATCAGAGCGCGCTGGCCGCCGCCTTCCGATTCCACAAGCAGCGCGACACCGTCGACCGGATTGGCCTGCGTGGCGCGGAAGTTCAGGATGCGGCCGACATCGACCAGCGGGCAGAAGCTGTTGCGGATCGAGATCAGGCGGTGGTTGGCGCCGAAGGAATGGATCGCGGCGGCTTCCGGCTGCAGGGTCTCGACGATGGCGGTGAGTGGCACGACCAGCGTCTGGCCGGCCACCGTCACCACCATGCCGTCGAGGACGGCCAGCGTCAGCGGCAGGCTCATGGTGAAGACCGAGCCATGTCCCGGCTTGGAGCTGATATTGATGCGGCCACCGAGCGCCTGGATCGAGCGCTTGACGACGTCCATGCCGACGCCGCGGCCGGAAATGTCGGAGATCTTATCGGCCGTCGAGAAGCCCGGCAGGAAGATCAGGTTGTCGATCTCCTCGTCCGAGAGGTTGGCATCGGCAGGGATGAGATCGTTGTCGATCGCCTTCTGACGCACCTTCTCGCGGTTGATGCCGGCGCCGTCGTCGGCGAGTTCGATCAGGATGCGGCCGGACCGGTGCTTTGCCGTCAGGCGAACCGTGCCTTCCGGGTTCTTGCCGAGCGCCGTGCGCTTTTCCGGGGTTTCGACACCGTGGTCGACGGCGTTGCGGATCATGTGGGTGAGCGGCTCGGCCAGCTTATCGATGACCGTCTTGTCGACTTCGGTGTTTTCACCCTCGGTGATCAGGCGGATCGACTTGCCGGTCATGTCGGCGATTTCACGGACGATACGCGACATGCGCTGGAAGACCGGCTTCACCGGCTGCGCGCGGATCGCCATGACGCTGTCCTGGATCTCGCGGGTGAGCTGCTGCAGCTCTTCGAGGCCCATGTTGATCGAGGATGCGCCATTGTTGTCATTCTCGATGACGCTCTGCGACAGCATCGCCTGGTTGATGACAAGCTCGCCGACGAGGTTGATCAGACGGTCGACACGGTCGAGATCGACGCGGATGGTCTGACCGGCGGCGGCGGCATTGTTCTGCGCGGCAGCATTGGCAGCGGCAGCAGCGGCGGCTGCCGCGGCTTCCTTCTTTTCGACACGAGCTGCAGCAGAGGCAAGCTGCGTGACATTGCTTGCCGTTTCGGCGGCTGCAACGGCGGCGGCGGCATCGCTTTTCGGCTGCGGCGCTTCGGCGGTTTCCACAGCCGGCTCATCGCTGTCGAGAACGGAGAGATCGAAGGGCACGGGGACCATCGGCAATTCTTCATCGGTACCAGCAGCGGCGTCTTCGACCAGCCGGATATCGAGCTCGCAATCCCATTCGGCAAATTCGAAGACGGTGCGGATGGCGTCTTCACCCTTGTCCGTCTTGATCGAGATCGTCCACTTGAAGTAGGCGCCTTCGGGATCAAGCTGATCGAGGCCCGGCAGGGCGTCCGTGTTGCAATGGATGCTCATCTCGCCGACGCGCGAGAGATCGCGCAGCAGCAGCGTGGCGTCGTTGCCTTTGGCGTAGAGATCGGAGCGCGGCTTGAAGCTGACTTCGTATTCCGGCATGCCCGCAGACGCTTCGTCGCCACCGAAATCATCGTCGAAGCTGAAGGGGATCGGCTGAAAACCGCTGTCATCCGTGGGAGCGGGCGCGGCTTTGACGGGGGTCGGAGCTGGGGCGAGTGCAGCGGCCTTTGCCGGCTTCGGCGCGGCTTCGGCGGCTGCCGATGCCGAGGGCAATTCGCCGTGGGCCAAAGCTTCCAGTTCCTTGACCAGGCCCCTGCTGCGGGCCTGATCGACACTGCCGCMATCGCGGGCGGCGTTGGTCAGGTCCGCCAGAACGTCGGCGGCCTTGAGCATGACCTTCAGGACATCCTGGGTCGGCTCCAGCTTGTTGGATCGAACACAATCGAGCGTCGTCTCGAAGACGTGGGCAAAGGCGACAAGGTCATCCAGACCGAAGGCCCCTGCCCCACCCTTGATGGAATGAACGGCACGGAAGACGGCGTTGACGGTTTCCGGATCCCGGTCGCCATCATTCATTTTCAGGAGACCGGATTCCAGTTCGGCGAGCTGCTCCTCGCACTCCTGGAAGAAAATCTCTTTGATTTCGTTCATATCCATAGGAACAGATCCTGTTTAAGCGGTTACACGCTCGATGGCATCGATCAGTTTGGCGGGATCGAAGGGCTTGACGATCCAGCCCGTCGCACCGGCCTGACGGGCACGGTTCTTCTTTTCGGCGTCGCTTTCGGTCGTCAGCACCAGGATCGGGATGGCCCGGTACTTGTCGTTGCGGCGCACGCCCTCGATGAAGCCGAAGCCATCAAGGCGCGGCATGTTGATGTCCGTGACGATGACGTCGGGATTGGCTTCTTCCAAAACCTCGAGACCCTCGACTCCGTCTTCGGCCTGGATGGTCTCGAAGCCGGCGTTGTTGAGGGTGACGAGAAGCATGTTTCGAATGGTCCGTGAATCATCCACGGTCAGCACTTTTTTCTTCATTGCCGGATCTCCTTGGCAAGCAGGTGATCGATGTCGACGCCGATCAACTGCATCGTTTTTTGAAATGCGTCCGACACCTTCGAAAAGGTGAAGGACAGCTTGTCTTCATTCCAAGTCTTGGCGGCGGCCATGATGACCTGGACGCACAAGGCCCCGATCCTCTCGACGCCGGACGCATCGATCACGACATTGCTGCCGCGCAGTCCCACCAACTTGCCGCGAAGCGTCGAGGCTTCGTTGAGGTCCAGCACCGCGGCCAGACTGATTGTCTTTTCGCCCTTCCTGCTCGGCATCGCTTTATTCCTTGTTGCCTAAAATCGGGTCCCACAGCCCGCATGCGCATAAAATAGAGATGTCAGTATGCATTCCGTTCGCCCCCGAACCCGGCCCTGCGAAGCGGAAAATCGAATTCGGCGGCACTCCCCTCGTCACGCCCGGCAAGCCCTTCGTCGCGCTGAGCGATCGGCAAGCGTTGCGGGGCATTCACCGGGCGCGGCACCGCCGCATGGCGACGCTCGCGCTCCAGGCGGAATTCGCGGATCGTCTGGCCAAGTTCCAGGATGACGGTATGAAGATGATCGGCGCCCTCATTCGAGCGACGGGCAAGGCTTTCGGTGGCAGCGGCGCGTTCGCCGAAGCCGCCGATATCCGTCGTCACTGTGCGCAAGCCGGCTGCCTGTTCATCGGTGGCGGCGGCGATGCCGGAAATAGCATCGTTGATATCGGTCACCTGACGGACGATGCCGCCGATCGCTTCCTGCGTGCGGCCGACCATCTGCACGCCGGCATCGACCTGCGCCTTGGTGCCCGTCACCAGCACCTTGATCTCGCGAGCCGCATCGGCGGAGCGTTGGGCAAGCGCGCGGACTTCCTGCGCGACGACGGCAAAGCCGCGGCCGCTATCGCCGGCGCGCGCGGCTTCGATACCGGCGTTGAGCGCCAGCAAATTGGTCTGGAAAGCGATCTCGTCAATGACGCCGATGATCTGGCCGATCTTTTCCGCCGACGTCTCGATATCGGCCATGGCGGAAATCGCCTGGCCGACGACCCGGCCGCTGTCTTCGGCAGCAACACGGGTGGAGGCGGCGGCGCGCTCGGCCGACCGAGTGGTCGCGGCATTGCTGCGAACCTGATCGGCCAGTTCGGCGAGCTGCCTTGCCGACAAGGCAAGCCCTTGGGATTGCTCCATGGAATTTTGAGCGAGGGAACGGGAATCGCGTGCGAGCGCATCCGTCGCCGCATCGGCGGCCTGCACCCTGCCGGACAGTGCCGCAAATTGCTCCTGGATGTCGTCCAGAGCGGCATTCAGCGTCTGCGCCAGTTCTGCATAGGCTTCTGGACCATCAGCAGGCAGGCGGGCGGTCAGATCGCGTTCCGCAAGGCTGCGAATGACATCGGCAAAGAGTCCGGCAGCTTCGGCATGATCGGAGCTACGCTGTTCGGCAAGCGCCCGCTGATGGTTGAGCCGCAGCTCGTTGAAACGCAGCGACACGGCGATTTCGACATCAACCATGACGAGGCGGACGGCAGCCGTGATCAGTTCGCTCAGCTCACGGGCGCGGCGCTTGGTGCCGGGCAGGATGGCGCGGCCGCCCATCTCCTCGACGATCCCAGAGAGAAGATGCTCCAGCACCACGCCGTGACCGGCGACGTGCCAGCGCGGGTCGAGCCCCATCTTGCTTTCGGTATCGGAGAGAACCTTGACGCGCTCGGCATAGAGGCTGTCAAAACGGGCATCCGTCAACACGCCCCAGTGCGAGGATTGCAGGTCCTGCAGCCGTTCGAGCTGGCTTTCACTGTTAAAATTACGGGAGGCGTCCGGAAAAGTCTGGAGGCGGTGGAAGAGATCGCGCAGGCCGGCTTTCAGATGCGCGTCGAACATCGGCCGGTTGCGGCGCACGATTTCGCATTGCTCGGCATCGAGACCAGCAAAACGCAAACGGTCGCGAAGGCTGCCCGCCTGCGCCCGTCCTGCCTGATCTGATGGCGAATCCTGCGCCAAAATCGTCCCCACCGAACTGCCGGGCGTAGAAACGCCGGCGAAACCACTGAATGATCCGGTTCAGACGCGATGAAGAGACGAGGACAGGTGCACGCCGCCTCCGGTTTATTGACCGGGACGCTGAAGCTCGCTCGTTCATCAAGGCCTGTTCGGACCGTTTGATGACATTGATACCGGATCTGACCCGGTACGACGGGGCGGCTTCATGCCTGGTGAGAACGAGTGACAGTTTTCCCATTCCGACGTGCTAGTCCAATGTTTATGGTTAATTCCTTGCTTGAAGGTTAATAAGACCCGGTAGCTATCCCGTTTTGATTTAAACTATCTCGGTTCGATTTCCGTTGGCGGTCGTTTTGAGTAAAAACCGCAATATCCGCAAGTCACGGGCAAGCTTCATATTCTAAATTGCTAAGTAGAGACACTTTCGATGTCGATACGGAGAGAGCAATGATTGTTCTTGGTTTGACTGCTTCGCTGACGGCCGGCATGACGCTTGCTGCCTTCGTGTTCCTAAGCCTCATCGATGAGGCTCGCAGCAAAATCGCTCCGCGCGTCCTCTGAGAATCCTGCCTCAAACGCCTTTAGGCGGCAGAAACCTCTTACAAAGAGGCTTTCTTCGCGGCATCCGGGCGCGCTTTTGCCATCGTTCTCTCTCGGCCAGAGCTAGCGTCGGGCTCGATAGTTCCGTATGAAGCCTGACGACCCGGCACAGAGATCGACCTGTTGATGTCCGACACCACCTATTCCGAAACGAGCCACAAGACACTGTCGCTGCCGCTTGCTCTTGCAATCATCTTCGGCGTCACGCTTTGGCGCGTGGTAATGCTGTTCTTCAACAGGACGGATCTCTTCGTCGACGAGGCACAATATTGGTTCTGGGGTCAGAACCTCGACTTCGGCTATTATTCCAAGCCGCCGATCATCGCCTGGGTCATTCGCTTCTTCAATGCGATATCGGGGTCGGACTCGACCTTCTGGATCCGCGTGTCCGCGCCTCTCTTCCATCTTGCCACCGCCCTGATGCTGATGCGGACGACGCGGCGACTGTTCGAGGGGGATGCCGGGCGGGAGATCGAGCCCTGGGTCGGCGTCATCTTCGTTACCCTGCCGGCGGCCTCGCTTTCGGCCGTGCTGATGTCGACGGATACGATTCAAATCCTGTTCGTCACCATTGCCATCTGGGCTTTTCTCGGCCTCACCAAGCGCTCCTCGATCATCGAAGCGCTAATCCTCGGCGTTAGCCTCGGGATCGCCTTCCTAACGAAATATTCGGTGCTTTTCCTGCTGCCCGGCGTCGGTATCGCGATGCTGACGCTGCGTTCGGCACGTATTGCCTGGCGCGACGTGCTCATCGCCGCCATCGCCGGCGCGATCGTCGTTTCCCCTAATCTCTGGTGGAATTTCGCCCATGATGCGGCGACGGTGCGTCACACCGAAAGCATTGCCCACTGGAACGGCGAAGGAAACGGTGGCGGTTTGGCGAAGCATCTGCTCGGCGCGCTCGGATTCCTCGGCGCGCAATTCGGTGTCGTCGGCCCCGTCATGTTCTATGGCATGCTCTGGGCCGCCTGGCGGATGATCAGCGGACAAAGCGACGACCGGGAAAAGCTGCTCGTCTGGCTGTCCATCCCCGTTATCGCATTGATCACGCTGCAGGCGCTGTTTGCAAAGGCCTATGCCAATTGGGCGGTTACCGCCTATGCCGCCGGCACCATCCTCGCCGTCTGGGTGCTCTACCGCCTGACGAAGAAGGGGCTTGCCGTCTCGCTGATCATCGGCTCGGTCGTCGCCTTCCTGCTGCCGATCCTGACCGTGTTTGCCTATGACATCAAGCTGCCGAACGGCGATCTCGTCATGAAGCGGTATGTCGGCCGCAGCGCCATCAGCCTGGAGATCGCCGATATCGCTGCCCAGGCGAATGCCTCGACCATCGTCGCCGATAACCGCGATATACTCGCCGATCTCTTCTATACGCTGAAGGGCAAGCCCTATCATATCTACGCCCGTAACTCTGGCGGCTTCCCGAAAAGCTATTACGAGCAGAATTTTTCGCTGCCATCCAGCGCGACTGATGATGTGCTTTATGTCGATGACGAACCGTTCGATTGCACCACGGGCCGGTCGGAGCTCATCAAGAGCTGGTCGCCCGATTTCGGCAACATGAAAGGCAGGACGCTCTACGCCTACCATCTTTCGCCAAGCTGCCTGGCGCCGAAACCTTAGAGCAATTCCAGGAAAAGTGCAGGGCGGTTTTCCGTCCAGAATGCAAAAAACAAAGGGATAGAGCGGGAAACGATTCCGTGAAACACTAAACCGCTCTAGCCGCGGTCGGAAGTCGGGCGCAGGCAGACGCCCCAACCAAATTCCTGCATTTTCACGAAGACGACTCCACCCTCTTCGAAGGCCAGACGCAGTTGCGCCTCGGTTGCCCGATGAATGTCGTGGCGCCCGCCTTCGTAGTCGCGGATCGTGCTTCGTGATACGCCTGCTCTCTCGGCTATGTCCAACTGGGTCCAGTCGAGCAGCCCGCGTGCCGCGCGGCAGAGCGCAGGAGTGAGAATCGTTGGGTTGCCGCCTTGATTCACGATGAAAAACTGCCCATATTGGTCAACTTAAGCCAAATATGTCATAAACCACACGGGATTTCCAGTATCGAAGGAGACAGCGATGCCACACGATACGCCTTTGATTTCGACCATCGTCATGGGCCTTGTGCTGGCATTCATCTTCGGCGCCATCGCCAATCGCTTCAAACTGCCGCCGCTTGTCGGCTATCTCATTGCGGGCGTGCTCGCAGGCCCGCATACGCCGGGCTTCGTCGCCGACCAGAGCCTTGCGCCGGAACTCGCCGAAATCGGTGTCATCCTGCTGATGTTCGGGGTCGGCCTGCATTTTTCGCTGAAGGATCTGCTGTCAGTCCGTGGCATCGCCGTTCCCGGCGCGATCGTCCAGATCGGCTTCGCAACGCTGCTCGGCTGGGGCCTCGGCGCGCTGATGGGCTGGCCGCTCGGCGGTAGCCTCGTCTTCGGCCTAGCGCTCTCCGTCGCGTCGACGGTCGTTCTCCTGAAAGCCCTGCAGGAGCGGCGGCTGATCGAGAGCGAGCGCGGCAAGATCGCGGTCGGATGGCTGATCGTCGAGGATCTGGCCATGGTGCTGGCCCTCGTGCTCATTCCGGCCGCCGCCAGCATCTCCGCCGATGGTCATGGCGCTACGGAGCCGCTATCGGCCGGCCTCAACCGATTGCTTGGCCTCGATCTCGGCATCACCGGCATTATCGCCATGACGTTGCTGAAAGTCGCGGCCTTCGTCGGGCTCATGCTGGTGTTCGGCCGGCGGATCATTCCCTGGATCCTGCACCTCATCGCTCATACCGGCTCGCGTGAACTCTTCCGCCTCGGTGTCCTCGCCATTGCGCTTGGCGTCGCGTTCGGGGCTGCGAAACTCTTCGGCGTGTCCTTGGCGCTCGGCGCCTTCTTCGCCGGCATGATCCTGTCGGAAAGCGAGCTCAGCCACCGGGCCGCACAGGAAAGCCTGCCGCTGCGCGATGCCTTCGCCGTGCTGTTCTTCGTCTCGGTCGGCATGTTGTTCGACCCCAACATCCTGATCGACAATCCGCTGCCGCTGCTGGCGACTATTTTCATCATCATCATCGGCAAGTCCGTCGCCGCCTTTTTTATCGTGCTCGCCTTCCGCAAGCCGATGAGCACGGCGCTGACCATCTCCGCCAGTCTGGCGCAGATCGGCGAATTCTCCTTCATCCTCGCCGCGCTCGGCTCCGATCTCGGGCTGCTGCCGGCCGAAGGCCGCGACCTGATCCTTGGCGGCGCGATCATCTCGATCATTCTCAACCCGCTTGTCTTCATTGCCTGCGACTGGCTGCGGAAGATTCAAGAAACTAAGCCGCACGCCGAAATGCCGGAAGGCACGGAACCGGCCATCCAGGCAGAGCAACCGACGGCGGGCGAAGCCTCGCCTTCCCCTACCAATCCGTCAACGCCCGACGATGTCGGTGAGGAACTGCACGCCGTTACACTGACGGATCATGCGGTGCTGATCGGCTTTGGCCGCGTCGGCAGCATTGTCGGAGAGAAGCTCAAATCTTCCGCCACACCCTTTGTGGTCATCGAAGATTCCGACAAGCGGATCGGCGACCTCGCGCGGCAGGGAATCGAGGCGATTTACGGCAATGCCGCCTCCCCGGAAGTTCTGGCATATGCCAATATTTCCGCCGCGAGCAGCCTGGTCATTGCCATTCCGAATACCTTCGAGGCCTGCCGCGCCGCCGAGCAGGCACGCGCCATCAACCCGTCGATCCTGATCGTCGCCCGCGCCCATTCCGACGCCGAAGTCGATGTGCTCAAGCAATATGGCGCCGATACGGTGATCATGGGAGAGCGGGAAATTGCGCTGGGGATGGTTGACCGGCTGGCGCAAGTGCATCATGACAGGCCGCACTATGAAGACGCGCAGCGTCCTGATATCATGACCGAACCGTCGGAACCCGCTCCGGCAAAGGAATGAAGGCCCTTTTAACCGTTGAACCCGTTCGAATTCGGCGCTGCCGACAGCGAAGAGAACGATAGCAGGATGACGCGACGTGCCGGAGCGCGCGTGATCGCCTCGCTGTTCGTCGCCTTCTTCGCCTACCTCGGACTGGCGCTCGGCGGCGGCATCAATCTTGCCGCGCGGGCCGATGCGGAGGCCTTCTCTTCCGGCAGGGACAACCAACCGCTCTATCTCGCCCTGCGCGATCCGGTGCGTGGCACTGTCGTCGCTGACCGTACGGTCACGCCGAAAGCCACCTGGCACGATATCGGACCGGCGGCGCTTACAGCCGTTCCGTCGCTCGGGCTCCTGACCAATCCGGGGCAGCCGCGCACCCGCGGCGAACTCGCGCGGCATGAATCGCTTGCTTTCCGCGCCTATCTCGCCCGCGCTCCACCGACCGCTTTCATCTGACCGGTTCGCGCGCCTGACGGCGCATTTTCGACATGACCTTACGTCCGCCGGCGGCATGCTCTGCTGGTATCAGTGTATTCAAGGATAATACTCATGCGCACCTCACCATGGCTGGTGTTCACCTATACGGTGATCATCGTGCTTGGCCTTTTCATCGCCCTGCCGAACGTGCTGCCACAGTCGGTCTTAAGCAAAATGCCGTCCTGGCTGCCGCATAGCCAGGTTTCCCTCGGCCTCGACCTTCGTGGCGGCTCCTACCTCGTCCTCGAAGTCGACGAGAAGGACCTGACCAATGGCCGGCTGCAATCGCTGCTGCAAGACTCGCGCCGTGTCCTGCGCGACAAGAACATCCTGACCCGTTCGATCGTCCGCAATGGTGACCAGATCGTCGTCACGCTGACCGATCCGTCGCAGAGCAACGATGCGGTGACGCAGTTGCGGACCCTCGCCAATACGATCTCGTCCGGCCTTTCCGCCGGCCAGTCTGATCTGACGATTACGCCAAATGGCGGCGCGATTGCCATGTCCTTCTCGCCGGCCGGCATCGCCGCCAACGTCGATTCCGCCGTCCAGCAGAGCTTGGAAGTCATCCGCAAACGCGTCGACCAGGTGGGCGTCGCCGAACCGACCATCCAGCGCGTCGGTCCCAATCGCGTTCTCGTGCAGCTTCCGGGCGCACAAGACCCATCGCGCCTGCGCGAACTGCTCGGCTCGACCGCGAAGATGTCCTTCCATCTGCTCGCCGAGAACGTCGATCCGAAGAACCCCGGTCCTGGCGTTTCCATCCTCAAGGATGATCAGGGCAACAGCTTTCCGGTTCTCGATCGCATCGAGCTCGCCGGCGACCGCCTGACCGACGCCCGCGTCAGCTTCGATCCGAACACGCACGAGCCGCTCGTCACCTTCCGCTTCGACAGTGCCGGCGCAAACCGCTTCGCGGAAATCACCCGCGAAAACGTTGGCAAGCCTTTCGCCATCGTGCTCGACAACAAGGTGCTGAGCGCGCCGAATATTCGCGAGCCGATCACCGGCGGTTCGGGCCAGATCTCGGGCAACTTCACCGCCGACAGCGCGACGACGCTTGCAGCCCTGCTGCGCGCCGGCGCCCTGCCGGCCAAGCTCACCGTCATCGAAGAACGCACTGTTGGCGCCGACCTCGGCAGCGACGCGATCCAGAAGGGTATCTATAGCGGCCTGATCGGCTTCGCCTTGGTTGCCGCCTTCATCTTCGTGCTCTACGGCGCCTGGGGGATTCTCGCGAATGTTGCACTGCTCATCCACACGATCCTGACGTTCTCGGCCCTGACGCTTGTCGGCGCCACGCTTACGCTGCCCGGCATCGCGGGCGTCGTCCTTGGTATCGGCCTGGCGGTTGATGCCAACGTTCTGATCAACGAGCGCATCCGCGAAGAAACCCGCAAGGGCCGCGGCGCCTTCGCCGCCATCGATAACGGCTTCAAGAAGGCTTATTCGACGATTATCGACGGCAACATGACGGCCCTGATCGCCGCCGCCATCCTGTTCTACTTCGGCTCCGGCCCGGTTCGCGGCTTTGCCGTGACTATGGGTCTCGGCCTCATTATCTCGATGTTCACCTCCGTCGCCTTCGTGCGCGTCGTGATGATCGCCATCACCCGTCGCCGCAAGCTGAAGGTGCTCAACATCAGGCCGCTGATCCCCTTCAGCCCCTATGACAAGCACATCCAGTTCATGAAGGCCCGCTTCTTTGGCGTCACCGTCTCGGCGATCCTGTCGATCGCCTCGGTGGTCCTGTTCATCCATCCGGGCCTCAACTACGGCGTCGATTTCCGCGGCGGCATCCAGATGTCCGTCAAGACCAAGGACGCGGCCGATTTGGCTACGTTCCGCGAGGGCCTGAACACGCTCGGCCTCGGCGAAATCGCACTGCAGTCCTTCGGCGACAACAACAGCCTCCTTGTCCGCGCCCAGCGCCAGGACGGCGGCGAAGAGGCGCAGACGGCCGCGGTCACCAAGCTCAAGGCAGAAATCATCAAGATCGACCCAACCGCGACCATCGAAGGCACGGATGTCATCGGTCCGAAGGTTTCGGGCGAGCTTGCCTGGGCCGGCATCCTGTCGGTCGTGATCGCCAGCTTGGCGATGCTGTTCTACATCTGGTTTCGCTTCGAATGGCCGTTCGCGGTCGGCGCCATCGTCACTCTGGTACTCGACGTCACCAAGGCGATCGGCTTCTTCGCGATCACCGGCCTCGATTTCAACCTGACGGCCATCGCCGCTATCCTGACGCTGGTCGGTTACTCGGTGAACGATAAGGTCGTGGTCTATGACCGCATGCGTGAAAACATGCGGCTCTACAAGTCGATGCCGCTGCGCGACATCATCGACAAGTCGATCAACGAGACCCTGGCGCGAAGCCTCTATACCAACGCCACCGCCTTCCTGGCGCTGGTGCCGATGGCAATCTGGGGCGGCAGCGCCGTCTCCAGCTTCGCGATCCCGATGGTGTTCGGCATACTCGTCGCTGGTGCCTCGTCGGTCTTCATCGCCGCTCCGATCTTGCTGTTCCTCGGCGATTGGCGCCGCCGCCATGCCAAGGCGGTCGCCAACGACGCCGAGTCGGACGACAAGTCCGGCAAGGACAACAAGCAAATCCCCGCCGCCGAATAAGCGACAGACGGACACGAACAAGGGCATGCCCGGTTTCCGGGCATGCCCATTCTGCCTCCGGATCAGATGGACGGCATGTGCAGCGGCAGTCCTGGACGCGGTGCCGCTATTCTCTCCAAAACACCGTTTTCCTGCTCTGTGATGAGCGCATATTTGCCATCGAGGGTGAAGGCGATATTGCCCGGCCGGGTACCATTGGTGCGTATACGGCCGGCGATCTTCCCGGTGGGATCGATCAGGCAGATCTCGCCTTGCCCGTAGATCGCACAATAGAGCGTGCCATTGCGGTCGAAGGCCATGCCGGCCGGCCCGCGCAACGCCTTCACGGCAGGCGTCTGCATCACCTGTGCAAACAATTCCTGCCGCCCGCCGACGATCTGGCGATAGATTTTCCCGGTCAAGGTCTCGCTGTAGTAGAGCAAGCCATCCGGCCCGAAGGCAATGCCGTTGGCATAGAGCAAGCCGGCCGCCAGCACGCGCAGCACCCGTCCCTCCGCCGGATCGATCTGGTAGACACGACCGTTATAAGGCGCCCGGAAGAAATCAGGATTGATGTCAGCGCCGTCGAGCAGATCGGAGATGCGGACGCCGGAATCGGTCATGTAGAGCAGGCCGTCCGGGCCGAAGGCGAGGTCGTTCGGATAAAGAAACGGGCCATCGCTGCCGCCTTCGATCACCTGCAGGGTGCGGCCTTCTGGAGAGACCTTAACAAGGGAGTTTTCCGGACCGCCCGCCACCCAGAAACATTGATCGCCATCGACCGCGAGCCCAGTCGGTCGGCCGCCGGGCCGGCAGATTTCGCGGCGGACACCGGCCACAACCATTGTCAGGCAACGGCGGCTCTCACCGGTCTCCACAAGCGCGATACGCCCGTCCGTCAGGGCTACCGGCCCCTCAGGCTGGCGCAGTCCGGTGGCGATCGTCTCGTTCATGGTCGGGAACCCTCACCCAGCGCGCCGAAACCCCAAAATCATGTGTCAAAATGGTAAATAAGTACCCCAAAGGCTTTTTTCGAGCCGACGTTGGTTAAATCTGAACCAATTTCATGACGGGAGGGTCACATCTCTGTGCAGATCCGGCCGAGCTTGACAGTTTCAGTCAATTCGGAACATTCATCGAACATTCGGATATTATTGCGAACTTGATTCGTCACCGATTCTGTGGTCGCGCGCCTGCCGTCCGAAGCCTTCAGGAGAGCCCATGACTGCTGCCTATCTGGAAAAGCTGAACCCGGAGCAGCGGCTGGCGGTGGAGCACGGCACGACGGTCGAAGGCAGCCATATCGCCGGCCCGCTGCTGGTGATTGCCGGTGCAGGCTCCGGCAAGACCAATACGCTGGCCCATCGCGTCGCGCATCTCATCGTCAAGGGCGCCGATCCTCGCCGCATCCTGCTGATGACCTTTTCTCGCCGGGCGGCGGCCGAAATGGGCCGCCGCGTCGAGCGCATCTGTCGCGATGTGCTTGGCGCCAATGCCGGCATCATGGCCGACGCGCTTGCCTGGACCGGCACGTTCCATGGCATCGGCGCGCGGCTCCTGCGCGATTATGCCGAACAGATCGGCCTTGATCCGGCCTTCACGATCCATGACCGCGAAGACAGCGCCGACCTGATGAACCTCGTGCGCCACGAGCTTGGCTTCTCCAAGCTGGAAAACCGCTTTCCGACCAAGGCGACCTGCCTCTCGATCTATTCCCGCGCCGTCAATTCGGAAGCGCCGCTCGAAGAGATGCTGCGTGATTTCTTCCCCTGGTGCGCCGCCTGGGAAAAGCAGTTGCGCGACCTCTTCGCGGCCTATGTCGAGGCCAAGCAGGCGCAGAATGTGCTCGATTACGATGATCTGCTGCTCTATTGGGCGCATATGCTGCATGAACCGCTGATCGCCGAAGATATCGGCGGTCGCTTCGACCATGTATTGGTCGACGAATATCAGGACACCAACCGGCTGCAGTCGTCGATCCTGCTGGCGCTGAAGCCTGACGGTCAGGGACTGACCGTCGTCGGCGACGATGCGCAGTCGATCTATTCCTTCCGCGCGGCCACGGTGCGCAACATCCTCGACTTCCCGACCTCCTTTACCCCGGCTGCCAACATCGTCACGCTCGACCGCAACTACCGCTCGACACAACCGATCCTGGCCGCCGCCAACGCGGTGATCGATCTTGCTTCCGAGCGTTTCACCAAGAACCTGCGTACCGAACGCCAGAGCGCGGAGCGGCCGCGGCTGGTAACGGTGCGCGACGAAAGCGATCAGGCGCGTTACATCGCCGATCAGGTACTGGAAAATCGGGAGAGCGGTGCGAAGCTGAAGCAGCAGGCCGTGCTTTTCCGCGCTTCGCATCACAGTGGACCGTTGGAAGTGGAGCTTACCCGCCGCAATATCCCCTTCGTCAAATTCGGCGGGCTGAAGTTTCTCGACAGCGCCCATGTCAAGGACATGCTCGCCGCCCTGCGCTTTGCACAGAACCCGCGCGATCGCGTCGCCGGCTTCCGGCTGATGCAGCTTTTGCCGGGCGTCGGCCCTTCGACCGCCCAGCGCGTACTCGACCACATTGGCGAACAGGCCAGTCCAATGGCGGCCCTTGCCGATTTTCCGGCGCCGCCGCGCTCGGGCGAGGACTGGACGACTTTCGTAGCAACCATGCAGGAGCTCAAGACCGGAAAAGCGGGATGGCCTGCGGAAATCGGTCTCGTTCGGCAATGGTACGAGCCGCATCTGGAGCGGGCGCATGAGGATGCGGCGACACGCCAGGCGGACTTGATCCAGCTCGAACAGATCGCCGGCGGCTATGGCTCGCGAGAGCGCTTCCTCACCGAACTGACGCTCGATCCACCCGATGCTACTAGCGATCAAGCGGGCGTGCCGCTGCTCGATGAGGACTATCTCATCCTCTCGACCATCCATTCCGCCAAGGGTCAGGAATGGACGAAGGTGTTCGTCCTCAATGCCGTCGACGGCTGCATTCCGGCGGATCTCGCGGTCGGCTCTTCCTCCGAGATCGAGGAGGAACGACGGCTGCTCTATGTCGCCATGACACGGGCGAAAGACAATCTCGATCTTGTCATTCCGCAACGGTTCTTCGTGCACGGTCAGCATGCGCAAGGCGACAAGCACGTCTTTGCCTCACGCACGCGCTTCATTCCGGCGACATTGCTGCAGTTTTTCGAGGTTTGCGGCTGGCCGCAGGCAAGGGCCGAAAGCGCCGCCGCCATTAGGGCGCGGCAGGTGCGCGTCGATGTCGGCGCGCGGATGCGCGGCATGTGGCGGTAAGTGGGGCTTATTTGTAGAGGTCGCTGTTCCGGCAAGGCCCCTCACCCTAGCCCCCTCCCCGCTCGCGGGGAGAGGGGACGACCTCACAAAGAACTAAGCCTCCCCCGAGCCGAAACTACCTGGGGCACAACTCCCCCTCACCCCGGCCCTCTCCCCGCCTGCGGGGAGAGGGCCGGGGTGAGGGGCATCGGGCTTTCAACTCGCTCGATCGTCACGAGCAATCCTCAGCCCGCCTCCCGAAACATCTCGATAATGGCCGAAAAATCGCGGCCTCCATTGCCGAGCTTCTCGAAGAGCGCATAGAGCTGCGCCGCTTCCGCGCCCAGAGGTGTCGATGCGCCGCTCGACAAAGCGGCCTCCTGTGACAGGCGCAGATCCTTCAGCATCAGGGCTGCCGAGAAGCCGGGCTTGTAGTCGTTGTTAGCCGGCGAAGTCGGCACGGGGCCTGGCACCGGGCAATAGGTGTTGATCGACCAGCACTGGCCGGACGACGTGGAAGCCACATCAAAGAGAGCCTGATGCGAGAGGCCGAGCTTTTCACCGAGCACGAAGGCCTCGCAGACGCCGATCATGGAAATGCCGAGGATCATGTTGTTGCAGATCTTCGCTGCCTGCCCGGCGCCAGCGTCGCCGCAATGGACGATCTTCCGGCCCATGACTTCCAGCAGCGGCTTGGCGCCCGCGAAACTTTCCTTTGAGCCACCGGCCATGAAGGTGAGCGTTCCGGCCGCAGCTCCGCCGGTGCCGCCGGAGACCGGCGCGTCGAGCGATAGGCAGCCGGCATCGCCAGCCATGGCATGGGCCTTGCGGGCGCTGTCGACATCGATGGTCGAGCTGTCAATCAGCAGAGTACCCTTCGGCACGGAGCGCAGGATATCGGTCCAGACCGTCAGCACATGTTGCCCCTTGGGCAACATGGTGATGACCGCTTCCGCATTGGCCAAGGCCTCGGTCAGCACGTTTGCGGCCTTGACGCCCGTCGCCTCCGCGGCCTTCAGCATATCATGGGAGAGATCGAAGCCGATGACGTCATGGCCGGCCTTGACCAGATTGGCGGCCATGGGACCGCCCATATTGCCGAGCCCGATGAATGCGATCCGTGTCATGATGCTTTTCCTCCCATTCTCTTTACATCGCGAAAAGCGGCGGCTGCGGCGGTACGAAGAAGCGATCGATGGCGGCATCTTCGACCTCGGCAAGGCTCGCCGGCGACCATTTCGGATTGCGGTCCTTGTCGATGACGGCTGCGCGAACGCCTTCGTAAAAGTCGGGATTATACAATATCCGCATGCAGGCGCCGAGTTCACGATCCAGGCATTCGGCGAGGTTTGCGCTATTGCGCCCGGCGCGCAGCAGCCGCAACGTCAGTTTCAGGCTGGTCGGCGAGCGCGTGCCGATGATCTGCAGGGTCTCGGCAGCGAAATCGCCCGCCTCCCGCGCCAGCGCCTCCTGAATGTCCTCGACAAGATCATAGGCCAGCGCCCGATCGATCATGTCGCGGTTGGCGGCCAGGCGGCTTTCGCCGGCGGAAATCGCCATGCCGGCAATCACCCCGTGCACATCGTCCGGCGATGCAGAACCGGGTAGCGCCCCGATCGCCTCGATCAGTGCGGAGAGATCGGAGGACGCAACACAATGATCGGCCAGCCGCGCATGGATCGCATCGGCCGCATGGATGGCGAGGCCGGTCAGGCCCATCCATGTGCCAGCTTCTCCGGGCGCTCGCGGCAAAAGCCAGGTAGCGCCGACATCGGGAAAATAGCCGATGCCGGTTTCCGGCATAGCGAGCCGGGTGCGCTCGGTGACGACGCGATGGCTGCCGTGCGAGGACAGTCCGACGCCGCCGCCCATCGTGATGCCGTCCATCAACGCCACATAGGGTTTGGGATAGCGGGCAATGGCATGGTTGAGGCGGAATTCCTCGCGCCAGAAGGTCTCGGCGTCTGCAGAGCCTCGTTTGCCGCTCTCATGCAACAGGCGGATATCGCCGCCGGCGCAGAAGGCGCGATCGCCCTCGCCCCTAACGATGACGCAGGCGATGGAAGGATCGGCGGCGAAATCATCAAGAGCCGATGCGATCGCCCGGATCATCGGCAACGTCAGGCTGTTCAGCGCCTGCGGCCGGTTGAGCCGGATGAGACCCGCCGATCCCCGACGTTCGATGATGACCTCGTCTATGCTGTCCATTCGAAACTCCCCATCCTACCTCCACTCATCAATAGGCGCTCAGCGGTTATCGGCAAGGATCATCTCCGCGGCTTTTTCGGCAATCATGATGGTCGGCGAATTGGTATTACCCGAGGTGATCGACGGCATGACGGAAGCATCGGCGATCCGAAGCCTTGCCAGCGCCCGAAACCGCAGCCGCGGATCGACCACGCTTTGCGGATCGCCGCCCATGCGGCAGGTGCCGACCGGATGAAAGATCGTCGTGCCGATATCGCCGGCGGCGCGCTCTAGATCGGCGTCAGTCTGATAGGATGGGCCGGGCTTGAATTCTTCCGGCTTGAACTTGGCGAATGACGGCTGCTCCACGATGCGCCGCGTCAGCCGGATGGAGCGCACGGCAATTTCGCGATCGCGCAATGCCGAGAGATAGTTGGGGCTGATCTTTGGCTGGGCTGTGAATTGGGGGCTCTGGATGTGCACAGAGCCGCGGCTCTCCGGCCTCAGGTTGCAGACGCTGGCGGTAATCGCCGGAAACGGATGGACGGGATCGCCGAACTTGTCGAGCGAGACCGGCTGCACATAGTATTGCAGGTCCGGGGTTTCCTTGTCGGGGCCGGAGCGGGTGAAGATGCCGAGTTGGCTCGGCGCCATCGCCATCGGTCCGGAGCGGCGCACGAGATATTCCAGACCGATCGCCGCCTTGCCGAAGAACTTCGTCGCCTTCTCGTTCAGCGTCGGCACGCCGGTCACTTTGTAGGCCATGCGCAGTTGCAGGTGATCCTGCAGGTTCTCGCCGATCGCCTTGACCTCCCGCACCACCTCGATGCCGGCCTGGCTCAATACGTCGCCGCGACCGAGACCGGATAGTTCAAGGATCTGCGGCGAGCCGATCGCGCCGGCGGAAAGCACCGTCTCCTTGTCCGCAAAAGCGCGTTTGGTCACGCCGTCATGCTGGAACTCGACACCGATGACGGCATCGTCCTCGATCAGCAGGCGGCGGACCTGGGCCTTGGTGAGAACGGTGAGATTGCCCTGTTTCAGCGCCGGCCGCAGGAAGGCCTTCGCGGTGTTCCAGCGAATGCCCGCGCGCTGGTTGACGTCGAAATAGCCGGAACCTTCATTATTGCCGCGATTGAAATCCGCTGTCTCGGGAATACCGGCTTCACGCGCGGCCGCCTGGAAAGCGTCGAGCACGGCCCAGCGCACGCGAGCCTTCTCGACTCGCCATTCGCCGCCGGCGCCATGCATCTCGTCCTTGCCTCTGTAGTAGTCTTCGGACTTCACGAAATAGGGCAATACATCGTCCCAGCCCCAGCCAGCGCAGCCGAGCTGCCGCCAGAGATCATAATCGCGTGCCTGGCCGCGCATATAGATCATGCCATTGATCGACGAGCTGCCGCCGAGCACCTTGCCGCGCGGATAGTTCAACGAGCGGCCGTTCAGCCCGGCTTCCGGCGCTGTTGTGAAGCACCAGTCGGTGCGGGGATTGTTGATGCAATAGAGATAGCCGACCGGGATGTGGATCCAGTGGTAATTGTCGCTGCCCCCCGCCTCCAGCAGCAGCACCCTGTTGTTGCGATCCGCCGACAGCCGGTTGGCAAGCACGCAGCCGGCACTGCCGGCGCCGATGATGATGTAGTCGAAGCGATCCATCTGCATGCCCCTCACCCTAACCCTCTCCCCGAGGGGAGAGGGGACCATTTCGGCATTTGCGCCGGCCACCGATCCGGTGAATTTCAGGAACAATTCCCCCTCTCCCCTCGGGGAGAGGGCTGGGGTGAGGGGGTGCATACCAAAAACGCATGGGCCTAATCTTTACCGCCGATACTCAAATCCCAGCTTCCGCCCCAGCCGCGAAGCGTAGAACTCGCCGATAATACCGCGGCGGAAGAGCAGGACGCAGACCATGAAGACGATGCCGGTGATGACGGTGACCGGGAATTCCGAGGTGGCGAGATAGTTTTCCAGCGTTGCCACGAAGCCGGCGCCGAAAAGCGGGCCGACCAACGTGCCGATGCCGCCGAGCAAGGTCATCAGGATCACCTCGCCCGACATCTGCCAGGCGACATCCGTGAGGGTCGCGAACTGGAAAACCAACGCCTTGACCGCACCCGCAAGCCCGGCAAGTGCGGCCGACATGACGAAGGCGCCGAGCTTGTAATGCGCTACGGAATAGCCGAGCGAAATCGCCCGCTGCTCATTTTCCCGGATCGATTTCAGGATCATGCCGAAGGGCGAATTGATGAAGCGCCAGATGATCAGCACGCCGATGATGAATACCGCCAGCACGAAATAGTACATGTTGAACGAATTGTTCAGATCGATGACGCCGAAGAGATAGCCGCGCGGCACCGACTGAATGCCATCTTCGCCCTGGGTGAACTTCGCCTGCAGGCAGAAGAAATAGAACATGTAAGAGAGCGCCAGCGTGATCATGGCGAAATAGATGCCCTGCCGGCGGATGGCGACGAAGCCCATGATCAGGCCAAGCAGCGCAGCGCCCGCAACGCCGATCAGAATGCCGAGTTCCGGCGGCACGCCCCATTCCTTCACGGTATACGCCGTGAAATAGGCCGCTCCACCGAAGAAGGTGGCATGGCCGAAGGAGAGAAGGCCGGTATAGCCGAGCAGCAGGTTGAAGGCGCAGGCGAACAGCGCGAAACAGAGCACCTTCATGACGAAGATGGGGTAGATGAAAAACGGCGCCCATATCAGCAGGACCAGGCCGACGACCAGAAAGGCCTTCTGGACTGATGGCGACGGGCGGCGGCTTTCGGATTTCAGCGTATCGGTCATATCAGCCATATCACGCATCCCGGCCAAAGAGGCCCGCGGGCCTGAGGAGCAGCACGATCGCCATGATCACGAAGATGACGATGTTGGATGCTTCCGGATAGAAAACCTTCGTTAGGCCTTCCGCGACACCGAGCACATAGCCGGTGATGATGGCACCCATGATMGAGCCCATGCCGCCGACGACCACCACCGCAAAGACGATGATGATCATGTTCGATCCCATCAGCGGCGAGACCTGATAGATCGGCGCGGCCAGCACGCCGGCAAGAGCGGCGAGCGCGACGCCGAAGGCATAGGTCAACGTCAGAAGCACCGGCACGTTGACGCCGAAGACCTGCACCAGCACCGAATTTTCGGTTGCGGCGCGCAGATAGGCGCCGAGCTTGGTCTTCTCGATCAGTAGCCATGTGCCGATGCAGACGATAAGCGACACGACGATCACCCAGCCGCGATAGATCGGCAGGAACATGAAGCCGAGATTGACCCCGCCCGCCAGCGCCGTCGGCACGGAGTAAGGCTGACCCGAAGAACCATAGAGATAGCGGAACGTGCCTTCGATGGTCAGCGCCATGCCGAAGGTAAAGAGCAGACCGTAGAGCGGATCGACCTTGTAGAGCCGGCGCAGGCACAGGCGCTCGACGACCGCGCCGAACAGGCCAACAATCAGCGGCGCCAGCACCAATGACGGCCAATAGCCGATGCCGGCATAGGCAAGCAGCAGATAGGCGGTAAAGGCGCCGAGCATGTAGAGCGCACCGTGGGCAAAATTGATCACCCGCAGCATGCCGAAGATGATCGCGAGCCCGAGGCTCAAGAGCGCATAGAAGGAACCGTTGATCAGCCCGATCAGCAATTGTCCGAGAAGCGCCTGCAGCGGGATGCCAAATATCATGGTCATGGCGTCAAACCCCCAGAACCTTGTGCAGCATGCCCATCCGCTCCGGCAATTCGCCGACTGGAAATTCCGAGACCATCTGGCCATGATCCATCAGATAGAAGCGGTCGGCAATGCGGCTGGCGAAGCGGAAGTTCTGCTCGACCAGCAGAATGGTCATGCCGCGCTCCTTCAGCTTCTTCAACACCTCGCCGATACGCTGGACGATGACGGGTGCCAGTCCCTCGGTCGGTTCGTCGAGCAGCAGCATCCGCACGCCGGTGCGCAGAATGCGGGCCATGGCGAGCATTTGCTGCTCGCCGCCGGAGAGTTTCGTACCGGGGCTGTTGCGGCGCTCGTACAGATTGGGAAACAGTTCGAAAATCTCGTCGACCGTCATCCCGCCCTGCGCGACGACCGGCGGCAGCATCAGGTTTTCATGAACGTTGAGCGTCGAGAAGATGCCGCGCTCCTCGGGCACGAAACCGATGCCGCGGTGCGCCGTCTTGTGCAGCGGCACCTGCATCATGTCGGCGCCGGCAAAGGCGATCCTGCCCTTGCGCGCCCGAACGATGCCGATGATGGTGCGCAGCGTCGTCGTCTTGCCGACGCCATTGCGGCCGAGAATGGTGATAGTTTCGCCCTCGCCGACGTTCATGTCGACGCCATGCAATATGTGGCTTTCGCCATACCAGGCATTGAGACCCTGGACTTCAAGCAGTGCCGCCATGCTCAAGCCTCCTCCGTGCCCATATAGGCCTCGCGGACGCGCGGGTCCTGGCTGACCGTGGCGTAATCGCCTTCGGCAAGGATTTCGCCACGCTGGAGCACCGTGACGTGATGGCAGATATCGGCGACGACGGAGAGATTGTGTTCCACCATCAGCACCGCCCGGTCGCGCGCGACGTCGCGGATGATGGCGGAGACGGTGTTGACGTCCTCCAGCCCCATGCCGGCCATCGGCTCGTCGAGCAGCAGCACCTTGGGATCAAGCGCCAAGGTCGTCGCAATCTCCAGCACGCGCTTGCGGCCATAGGAGAGATCGGCCGCGATGGCGTCGCGCTCCTTCGTCAGACCGACCGCTGCCAGCAATTGCTCGGCGCGATCGTCAAGGCTCGCCAGCGCCGAKATCGGCCGCCAGAATTGATGTGCCAGATTGTTCGGCCGCTGCAGGGCGACACGGACATTGTCGAGCACGGAAAGATGCGGAAAGACGGCCGAAATCTGGAACGAGCGCACCAGCCCCATGCGCGCCACCTTGTCCGGCTTCGTCCTGGTAATGTCGGTGCCGAGCAACGTGATCGTGCCATGCGTCGGCTGCAGGAACTTKGTCAGGAGATTGAACACCGTCGTTTTGCCGGCGCCGTTCGGGCCGATCAGGGCATGCACGCGGGCATGGCGCACATCGAGATCGACATTCTTGACGGCCGTGAAGCCGCCAAAATCGCGTCGGAGGCCGCGGGCGGATAAAACCACCCGTGGCTCTTCCTGTTTCTCTGTCGCAGAGATCGCCATCGGCTGATCGCAAACTTACTGCTTGACGAGATCGCAGCCGCTCTTGGCTGGATCGATGTAGGCTTCCTTGCCGGGAATCGTTGCCAGCACGTTGTAGTAATCCCACGCCCCCTTGCTCTCCTCAGGCTTCTTGACCTGAAGAAGGTACATGTCGTGGATCATACGGCCGTTAGGCCCGACCGTGCCGCCGCGGCCGAAGACGTCGTCGACCGGCATTTCGTGCAGCTCCTTGGCGACCGCTTCGGTATCGTCGGTGCCGGCCTTCTGCACGGCCTTCAGATATTGCAGCACGGCGGAATAGGTGCCGGTGTGGATCATGTTCGGCATCTTGCCGGTGCGATCGAAGAAGCGCTTGCCGAACTTGCGGCTTTCATCGTCGCGGTTCCAATAATAGCCTTCGGTCAAGGTCAGACCTTGGGCCGCCTGCAGGCCGAGACCATGAACTTCGGCGAGCGTGAAGAGCAGCGCCGCCAGATGCTGGCCGCTCTGGGTGATGCCGAATTCCGACGCCTGCTTGATGGCGTTCGAGGTGTCGAGACCGGCATTGGCAAGGCCGATGACCTTGGCGCCTGACGATTGCGCCTGCAGCAGGAAGGACGAGAAGTCGTTGGTCGACAGCGGATGGCGGACGGAGCCTAGAACCTTACCGCCGCTCGCCTTGACGAAATCGCTGGTCTGCTGTTCCAGCKAATAGCCGAAAGCGTAGTCGGCGGTCAGGAAGAACCAGGTATCGCCACCCTGCTTGACGAGCGCGCCGCCGGTGCCGACGGCCAGTGCATGCGTGTCATAGGCCCAATGGAAACCATAGGGCGAGCATTGCTTGCCAGTGAGATCGGTCGTCGCCGCGCCGGTGACGATATCGATCTTCTTCTTTTCCTTGGCGATCGCCTGCACGGCCAGCGCGACGGACGAGGTCGTCAGCTCCATGATGGCATCAACCTTGTCGGTGTCATACCATTGGCGAGCGATGTTCGAGGCGATATCGGGCTTGTTCTGATGGTCGGCATCGACGATCTCGATCGGTACGCCCAGCACCTTGCCGCCGAAATCCTCGACGGCCATCTTTGCCGCCTCCACCGAGGACTTGCCGCCGAAGTCGGCATAGACACCCGACTGGTCATTCAGGATGCCGATCTTCACCACACCGTCGGACGCGCCAGCGGCGAACGCTGAAGTACCGGTTGCAAGCAGAAGTGCCAGGGATGCAATGAGACTCTTTCGCATATCCTCTCCTCCCAGAGATTTTGGCAAAAACGAATCTGTTCAAAATTGGCCAGCCGTTATCCTCAAAACGACTTTCCCGGCCGTCAAGATCATTGAAATCCTGCGTTGACGCAAGTGAAGTTTACAATTAATTCCAAACAGTATCTGTTCATTTTTGAACAGAAAGGAAGAGATGAAGACCGCGCCGCATTTCACCTGGGACGATCTGCAGTTTTTTCTGGCGGTGGCCCGGACCGGCCAGCTTTCGACCGCCGCCCGGCAATTGCGCACCAGCCACGCCACCGTCTCGCGCCGCATCGACCGGCTGGAATTTGCGCTACAGGTCAAGCTTTTCGAGCGCAATCCACGCGGCTATATGCTGACGGGCATGGGTCAACGCTTCGTGGATACGGCCGAGCGGATGGAGCAGGAAACGGAGCGGCTGCGGTCGGATCTAACGGCCGGCTCAGCCGCACAGCGCGGCGTGGTGCGGATCAGCGCGCCGGAAGGTTTTTCGAATTTCTTCTTCACCACCATGCTTTCGGAGTTCAGCGCGCGGTATCCGAACATTTCGCTGGAATTGGTGACGATCCAGCAGATCATGTCGCTATCGCGCAAGGAGGCCGATATCGTCATCGTGCTCGATCCGCCAAAGGCTGGCCCTTATTTCACCGAGAAACTGACCGACTACCATCTGCAGGTCTACGGATCACAGGATTACCTCGCCAGCCACCCGCCGGTGAAGAGCCGCGATGATCTGCCGGAGCATGCGTTCATCGGCTACATCGAAGACATGATCTTTGCGCCCGGCCTCGATTATCTCGGCGACATCCATCCGCGCATCAAACCGCAATTCCAGAGTTCCAGCATCTTTGCGCAGTTGACGGCGACCAAGAACGGGCTTGGGCTCTGCGTCCTGCCATTCTTCATCGCGAGCCGGCATCCGGACCTGCAGATGGTGCTGCCCGATGAAGTCGATCTGAAACGCCATTATTGGATCACCTGCCACCGCGACCTCAGGCAATCGCCGCGCGTGCGCACCGTCATCGATTTTCTGGTGGATGCCGTGCATCGCAACGCACCGGCCTTTCTTGGGCATGCGCCGGCTTAAAGCCGGTTCAGAGCCGCTMTATCTCACGCCATTCCGGATGGAAAATCTCTACGCTTTTCCTCTAGGCGTTTGCCACGCGTCGCGCTGCAATGCCGCTCTCGCTCGCTTCGGCAAAAGCGATCGCGTCGTGCAAGCGCAGCGGCCTGGAAAAATGATAGCCCTGCGCCAGCCGCACGCCGAAAGCATGCAACGCCTCGCCGATCGCAGCGCTCTCGACGCCTTCGGCGACAGAGACGATGCCGAGATTACGGCAGAGATTAGCGACCGAGCGGGTGATATTCATGCAGCGGACGTCGCGATCGAACTGCATGACGAAGCTCTTGTCGATCTTGATCTTGTCGAATTCCAGCCGGTGGACGTGGCTGAGGCTGGAAAAGCCGGTGCCGAAGTCGTCAAGCGCGATGGTAATGCCGGCGGTGCGAAGAAGGCTGATGACCTCGTAAGCCGTGTCGAAGTCCGAGAGCAATGCCGTCTCGGTGATCTCGAATTCGATACGGCGCGGATCGATCTTGGCGCCATGAATCATGCCAAGCAGGGCCATCGAAGTCTCATGGTCGCAGATATCGCGGGCCGAGAGATTGAAGGACATCCGCAGCGGCAGCGGCATGATAGACAGTGCCTGCAACGCCTCGGCAAAGAGGATGCGAGTCATCTTGCCGATCATTGCAGTGCGTTCGGCGGCGGGGATGAATGCATTGGGGTTGACGCGTCCGAGGCGGGCGCTGTTCCACCGCGCCAGGGCCTCGAAGCCGACGACATGGCCATCATCGAGATCGATGATCGGCTGGTATTCCAGCGACAATTCCCTCGCGAAATTATCGCCCTGCAATTCCAGCTCKATCAGGTGCCGTTGCTGCAGGATTTCTTCGAGATCGTGGGAGAAGAACTCGACACTGCCGCTGCGGCGGCTCTTGACCTGATAGAGGGCGAAGTCTGCCTTTTCGTATAGCTGCTCCGCCGTATGGCCGCCGCCCTCCGGAACGACGATGCCGCAGGAGCCGGAAATGCGGATGGAACCACCCGGGACATCGTAGGGCTCGCGCAGCGCTGCGCAGAAAGCCTGCCCCAACTCGGAGACGCAGTTGCGGTCGAGATCGCTTGGAAAAATCACGCCGAATTCGTCTCCGCCGAGGCGCGCAATGGTGCCCTTGCCGTCCATCAAAGCCACGAAACGTTCGGCCGTCTCCTTCAACACGAGATCGCCGGCGGCATGGCCAAAGACGTCGTTGACCGGCTTGAAGCCATCGAGATCGACAAGACCGACGATGGGCGGCTCTTCCGGCCGTTGCTGCAACAGATCCTGCAATTCGCGAAAGAAGCTGCGACGATTGGCGAGACCGGTCAGTTGATCCTGCATTGCGTTGCGGCTGTTGATGAGATTCAGCCGCTCGGCTTCCGCCTGCTTGTCGCCAAGTTCCTCCGTCAGCCGCACCAGCCCGGCAAAGTTCCGGAAATAGCTATTGATGACGCGGACAAAGGGGAAGGAGAGAAAGATGACGCTGGTCGCCGTCGCCACGAACACGGAATTGCCGGAGAACATGAAGGTGACGACCATGAAGGAAAAGGTGATCGCCGTTGTCAGCAGGGCAGCGGCCGGCAAATGCATCAGGCAGAAGACGCAGGAGATGCCCGTCACCACAAGGAAATAGGAAATCTGCCCCTGCTGATAGGCATTGCCATATTGATAGAGCGCGACGGCCCAACTGCCGAAAGCAAGGGTCAGTACGCCGGCGAGTACGACCGTTCGGCGCATCACGCTATAGGCTCGATCCGCGCTGACGGGATCCTGGCTATGCATATGCCACCACATAATGCGGAAAATGCAGAGGATGCTCAGGCTGACAGGCACGTAAAGTGCCAGCCACATCGGTGCGGTGTGGATATGGGTGGCCGCGACGGCCAGGGCGTTGATGATCAGAAGAATATAAAGGACCGGTATCTGTGACGACAGCGCCTTATATTGCGCCACCATAAACGCCGGGTTCTCTTTCTGTAGGCCCAGGCCTGAAAGCAAGTTCCTCATGGCTTCTTTCCCCCACACATACAAAACCACAAAAAACTTGATTTTCGGTTATTTTTATTGGGAAATATTACCAAGGATTGCTGAATACTTTGCATTTCTACCCAGGCATCAAAATATAGAACGCGCTTCCAACGTAAGAGACCTTAGATGCTTGGTGCTGCGAACACCTTCAGCAAGCCGCTGGCTTCGAAACCGGATCTGTGGGCGAGGTAGTTTTCCCACTCCAGCGACGAGCGCACGATGGTCTCCATACAATTGTATTTCGGTACCCAGCCGAGTTCGCGATGGGCGAGCGTGGTGTCGGCGACGACGCTGGCGGCATCGCCCGGTCGGCGCGGCGCCATATGTATCCTGAACGAGCGGCCATAGACCCGCATGACCATGTTCAGAACGTCGAGCACAGAATAGCCCATGCCATAACCGCAATTGGCGACCAGCGGCCCGCCGCCGCTTCTCAGGTGTTGCAGCGCCATCATATGCGCTTCGGCGAGATCGGAGACATGGATGTAGTCACGCACGCCGGTGCCGTCATGTGTCGGATAGTCGGTGCCGTAGATATCCACCTGGCGGCGGCGGCCGAGGGCCGCTTCGCAGGCTACCTTCACAAGATGTGTGGCACCGTCGGTCGATTGGCCGGCCCTGCCCTTCGGATCGGCACCGGCGACGTTGAAATAGCGGAGTGCCACATAGCTAAAATCGTAAGCGGCGGCGGCATCGCGCAGCATCCATTCCGACATCAGCTTGGATTGTCCGTAGGGTGTTTCCGGCCTGAGCGGCGCGTCTTCCCGCACCGGCTCTCCGGAGGGCTGCGGGCCGTAGACGGCAGCGGTGGAGGAGAAGACGAAATGGCGAATACCGGCCTTGATCGCCGCACTCATCAGGATGCGGGTTTTGCAGGTGTTGTTGTCGTAATAGGCCAGCGGATCTTCGATCGACGCCGGCACGACGGCGGAGCCGGCGAAATGAATGACGGCGTCGATATCATTTTCGGCGAAGATTTTCTCCAGCAGCACTTCATCGGCGACATCGCCGAAATAGAAGCGTGCCGCCGGCGCGACTGCCCAGCGAAAACCGGTGGAAAGACGGTCGATGACGACCACATCCTCGCCGGCGTCCAGCAATTTCCAGACCATATGGCTGCCGATATACCCGGCACCGCCTGTCACCAACACTGTCATTCTTCGCGTCCCTGCAAAGTCGTACAGGCACCATATGAGGCCGGGTTTCTTACGGATTTGATTAAAAGAAGAGACCGAGCGGGCTGCCGCGAAGGGAAGATTGTTCCTATGGTTAGGCAGGGTTTTCGGGGATTGGTCGAATTTTATCGAATGGCGGAAAATGCCTTCGCCCCAATGGGACGAAGGTAAATACTACAAGCTCAGGATATAGCGGCTCAGCCGTTCCGCAGCATCCGCCACCTGTGCAGGATCACGCAGGAAGCAGGCGCGCATGAAGAGTTCGCCGCCCTTGCCGAAGGCCGTTCCGGGCGCCAGGCCGACGCCGGTCTTGTCGACGATATCGAGAGCAGCCTTGCGGCTGTCGGTGACGCCGTCGATCTTCAGGAAGGAATAGAGCGCGCCATCCGGCTTCAGCGTGTGGACGCGGTTGGTGGCGATCAGCGCGTCGCAGAGGATATCACGCGAACGGGCGGCCTTGGCGATGTTGGAGCGGACAAAATCGTCGCCTTCGTTCAGTGCGGCAACGGCGCCCTTCTGCATGAACTGCGCCACGCCGGAGGTCGAGTATTGCACGAGGTTTTCGATCACCTGGCCGAGTTCGGGGGGCGCCACGATCCAGCCGACGCGCCAGCCGGTCATCGACCAGTTCTTCGAGAAGGAGTTGACGAACAGGATCTTGTCATCCGCCTCCTTGACATCGAGGAAGGAGGGCGCCCGGCCGCCGGCATAATAATAGAGCGCGTAGATCTCGTCGGCCATGATCCAGAGACTGTGCTCCCGGGCGAGCGCCAGAATATCCCTGAGGTCCTGATGCGTCGCCGTCCAGCCGGTCGGGTTCGATGGCGTATTGATGAAGAGACCTTTGGTTTTCGGCGTGATCGCCGCCTTCAGACGCTCAAGATCAAGCGTCCATTTGCCGTTTTCGAACTGCAGCGGCACCGCGACCGAGCGGGCGCCGGCGATCTCGAGCGCAGCCGCAATATTCGGCCAGGCCGGTGACAGATAGATCATTTCATCGCCGGGCGAGGTGATCGCCTGCACCGAGAGCTGGATCGCCTGCATGCCGGAACCGGTGACGTAGAAATGCTCCATCGGCAGAGACACGCCGAAATGCCGCGTATAGTAGTCGGAGAGCGCTTGGCGTAGCTCCGGGATGCCGCGCTGCCAGGTGTAGAAGGTTTCGCCGGCGTTGAGCGACGCCATGGTGGCGCGGTTGATGAAATCCGGCGTCGGCAGATCGCCCTCGCCAACCCAGAGCGGCAGCAGGCCATCGCGCCCACGGGCATAGTTCACGACTTCCACGATCCCGCTTTCGGGCGCAGTCAGAGCACGCGGGCTGAGGCTATCCAATATCGACATGCAAAGTCTCCGGTTTTCGCCTTCTTAGAGCAATTCGGCKGGCAAATCCCATGACTTTGACTKAGCGACCAATCGATTTTCGTGATGAATGAGCCCCKACCTTTGATAGGCCGAGGCTTGGAGACAGGAATCTGAAAAATGCCTTAGGCCGCGGGGCGCTTGGCCAAGAGATCACGGATTTCGGTGAGCAACTGCACATCGGCCGGCGGCGGTGCAGCTTCGGCTGCCTTCTCTTCCTTACGAGCGACCTGCTTTTGCAGCGCGTTCACACCCTTGACCATCAGGAAGATGATCCAGGCGAGGATGAGGAAATTGATAAGGACGGTGATGAAACTGCCGTAGGCGAAAACGGCGCCCTGCGCGCGGGCCGCAGCCAGCGATGGCGCATTGACGTTGGCTGAGAGCGGGAGGAAATAATTCGAAAAGTCGAAGCCGCCAAAAACCGCGCCGACGATCGGCATGATGATATCGTCCACCAGCGACTTGACGATACCGCCGAAGGCGCCACCAATGATCACGCCGACTGCGAGATCCATGACGTTGCCACGGGCGATGAATGCCTTGAATTCATTGAGCATCGAAGGTCCCCTTTGCGTTGCCATTGAATTTAATCGGCAACCATTAGCATCATCTTTGCCGGTGTTCTTCAATAGCGAAATAGCGCGACGGAGACATCGACGCTGCATATCCCAAGGGAATCACTGACCGCAGCTTTTTTCGCAGGCGATGCCGGCTTGCTTGTTGTCCAGTTGCGGACAGTGCAGGCTCAACCAGCGGGAGAAACGAATTCCATCAAGGAAGTCGTCAGACGCCGGACACATCAGCCGTTATTTCCGCAATTTCAGGACTTGCCGCAACCTTCGGCATGACCCGAGAGATCAGGCCATGAATATAGTCGTTGCTCGGCACCTGATCGAAGAGAATACGGTACATGATCGGCGAGATGACGAAGTCCATCAGTTCGGTGAGTGTCGGAAACGCCTCACCCTGTTCTTCCGCCCGGGCGACGATCACGCGCAATTGCTGCTGCGTATAGCCCGAGCACTTCTCTGCATTCGCAGTGTCGGATACCGCGAGGATATCGCGGATCATCTGCCGGCCGGCGCCGGAGGACATTTCGTCGGCATATTGCTCGGCCCAGGCCTGCAGGTCCATCCAGGCGCTGCCGGTTTTGAGCGGCTCCGTTTCCGGCTGCAACCGCGAGGCAGAAACATCTGCCAGCAGCTCCTGCAAATCGCCCCAGCGGCGATAGATTGTCGATGGCGTCACATTGGCGCGCTGCGCAATGAGCGGGATCGTCACGTCTGCGCGCTCCATCCTGGCCAACATCTCGCGCACCGCCTGATGCACCGCCGCCTGCACCCTGGCACTGCGCCCGCCGGGACGCGGATTTTCTTTTGAAGCCATAGATTTATGCCAATCTTTCCCTTTGTCGCTGTTATCGCATAGGAAGCGTCTACACGTTGCTAACGCAAATTATTTGCTTTTAGCCATGCGGCACCCTACATGTGCTTAACGCAACTTTTTTGCTTTAAGCCAGGATATAATCGATGACCACGATGGATTCCACCGCCAATTCGCCGCGGGCGGCTGGCCGGCGATTAGCACCGCTCTTTCACGCCGCCACCAGCGCCACCTTCTTTGCCGCCTCCTCTGCGCCGACACCGCTCTATCGAATTTACCAGCAGGTTTTCGCCTTCTCGCCGGTGCTGATCACGGTGATCTTCGCCGTCTATGCCTTCGCGCTCCTCATTTCGCTTCTGATCGTCGGCTCGATTTCCGATCATCTGGGACGACGGCCGGTTATCTTTGCCTCGCTCATCCTCAATATGGTGGCGATGGCGCTGTTTTTAATGGCCGACGGTCCAAATTGGCTGATTGCCGCACGCATCGTGCAAGGCTTCGCCACGGGTGCGGCAGCAAGCTCGATCGGCGCCGCCCTCGTCGATCTCGATCCGATCAAGGGATCGATCACCAACAGTCTTGCGCCGCTTACCGGCATGGCGATCGGAGCCCTCGGCACGAGCCTGCTGGTCCAATTCGCCCCGACGCCGACCCTGCTCGTCTATATCGTTATGCTTGCTCTGCTGGCCCTGCAGGCGGTGCTGCTCTGGCTGGTGCCGGAGACGACACGCCGGCGGAGCGGGCTGCTCGCATCGCTGAAACCGGAAGTCGCCGTTCCACAACAGGTGCGCCGGACGCTGCTGGCGCTGACGCCGATCAACGTCGCCGTCTGGGCGCTCGGCGGCTTCTATCTGTCGCTGGTGCCCTCACTGGTCAGCGCGACGACCGGCAGCACGGCGCCGCTAGTCGGCGGCTCCGTGGTCGCAGCCTTGACGATCAGCGGTGCGGCGGCCGTGTTCCTGCTGCGCAAGAGATCTGCCGCCACGGCCATGACGTTGGGTATACCCAGCATGACGCTCGGCATATTGACCGTCATCGCCGGCGTGCATGCGGCGCAGGTGTCGATCCTTGCCTTGGGAACGCTGATCGCTGGCGCCGGCTTCGGGGCGACCTTCCTCGGCACAGTTAGAAGCATCATGCCATTGGCCAAGCCGGACGAGCGCGCCGGCCTACTTTCGGCCTTCTACATCCAAAGCTACCTCGCCTTCAGCCTGCCTGCCATCCTGGCCGGGTTCCTGTCAAAGGCGGTCGGGTTCACGGCAACGACGGATATTTATGCGGCCGCCATTCTGGCCCTGATCATCTGCGGCGTGCTGGCGCTGAAGGCAGGACGGGAGAAGGTCACGGCGTCAGCCTAACCTGGGATTACGGCTTCAGCCCAAGTTCCGCCAATCCGCTGCCGTCCATGGCGAAGGGGACCGATGTGTGATCATGGGCGATCTTCCAGACACCGGCTTCCTTTCTGAGGCCAAGCGTCTCGCGGAACCAGAGGTCGACCTTGGTGCCATCAATCTTGGTGCCCAGCATGTGCGTCAGGCCGCTCCAGAAAGCGATATCCCCGCCGATCGTCAGCTTCTGGTCTTCGACATCGCCTTCGATCGGCCCCTGCCAAGTGTCGAACCAGCCCTGCAGGCTAGGTTGATCCTTGCCCTTATATTGCAGCGGCGGCGCCAGGGTGAATTCCACGATGTCGTCGTTCAGATGCGACAGGACGCCGGCGGCGTCCTTTTCGCCGATCGCCGTCGCCCAAGCGACAAGCACGGCAAAGATGGCGTCGGCCTCTTCGCGGTTTCCAATAATTTCGGCCATTACTTCTCTCCTCTGTGCAATGGAACTAAACAGAGGACGAATGGAAAAGGCCGCTCCCGACAGGAGCGGCCTATTATTTTCCGGAAATTGTCCAGCATGTTCTCTTTCGAGAGAACGCCCTCTTATGCCGCTGTTTTCACGCCATACGGGTCAAATCGCCCATAAAACGTCTCGCCCTTCGCCGCCATATCCTTCAGCAGCGCCGTGGGCTTGAACTGCCGTCCGTAAGCTTTAGCCAACGTTTCGCAGAGCTCCACGAAGGCTTTGACGCCCATTCCGTCGATGTAGGAGAGCGCGCCGCCGGTGTAGGGGGCGAAGCCGAAGCCGAGGATGGAGCCGACATCGGCCTCGCGCGGATCGGTGACGATGCCCTCTTCCATAGTCCGCGCGGCCTCCAGCGCGATGGTGGCAAGGAAGCGCTGCTTCAGGACGTTGACGTCGACCTCCTCGGCCTTCTTCTGCGGATAGAGGTCCTTCAGGCCCGGCCAGAGCGACTTCTTGCCGGGCTTCGGCGGATAATCGTAAAAGCCCTTGGAATTCTTGCGGCCGAAGCGGCCTTCGCCTTCCACCAGGCGCGTGACCAACTGCATGTGCCTGACATCAACAGCCTTGTCGCCGAGATCGGCGACGGCGGCCTTGAGGATCTTCAGCGACAGGTCGATGGCGACTTCGTCGTTGAGCGCCAACGGCCCGACCGGCATGCCCGCCATCTTGGCGGCATTTTCAATCATTGCCGGCGGCACGCCTTCGATCAGCATGTCATAGGCTTCCGACATGTAGCGCAGCACGCAGCGATTGACGAAGAAGCCGCGGGTGTCGTTGACGACGATCGGGGTCTTCTTGATAGCGGCGACGTAGTCGAGCGCGACGGCAAGGGCGCGGTCGCCCGTCTCCTTACCAAGAATGACTTCGGTCAGCAGCATCTTCTCGACCGGAGAGAAGAAATGGATGCCGATGAAATCAGCCGGGCGTTTGGAATTCTTCGCGAGACCGGTGATCGGCAGGGTCGAGGTGTTGGTGGCAAAGACGGCGCCCGCAGGCAGCACCGCTTCAACGGCCTCGATGACCGCCTTCTTCACATCACGATCCTCGAAGACCGCCTCGATGACGAGATCGGCATCGCTGAGATCGGCATAGTCGGCCGAAGGCGTGATGCAGGCAAGCAGTGCCGCGCCCTCGTCAGACGTAATCCGTCCCTTACCGATGGATTCCTTCACCAGACCTTCCGCGACCGTCTTGCCCTTACCGGCCGCTTCCATATCGCGATCGATGAGGGTGACGGCGATACCGGCGGCTGCGGTGACATAGGCGATCGAGGCGCCCATGAAGCCGGCACCGACGACGCCCACCTTCTTCAGCTCCGTCTTCGGCTGCCCGGCAGGGCGGCGAGCGCCCTTGCCGAGTTCCTGCATGGAGATGAACAGCGAGCGGATCATCGAAAAGGCTTCGGTCGTCTGCAGCACCTGCGTGAAATAGCGCTGCTCGATCTTCAGGCCGGTGTCGAAAGGCACCTGCAGGCCTTCGTAGACACATTTGAGGATGGCGAGCGCGGCCGGATAGTTGCCCGACGTCTCACGACGAAGGATGGCCGGGGCAGCCGGCCAAAGCTGCGCGGCAGCCGGCGTCCAGATACCGCCGCCGGGCACCTTGAAACCCTTTTCATCCCAGGGAGCGACAGGCTTCAGCCCATCCTTGATCATCTGCTTGGCGGCCGGAATAAGCTGATCCGGCTCGACCACCTGATGCACGAGGTTCATGGCCTTGGCGCGCGCCGCCGTCAGCGATTGACCCGTTGTCATCATCTGCAGCGCCGACTGCGCATCGGTCAGCCGCGCCACGCGCTGGGTGCCGCCCGCTCCGGGGAAAATACCGACCTTGACCTCGGGCAGCGCCATCTTGACGCCCTTGGCATTGGAAGCAACGCGGCCGTGACAGGCGAGCGACATCTCCAGCGCACCGCCCATGCAGGTGCCGTTGATCGCGGAAACCCAGGGCTTGCCGCAAGTCTCGAGCTTACGGAACAGGCCGGTCATGCGGCCGACGAGATCGAACAGCTTTTGCGCCGCCGTCGCCGGATCCTTCGCCTTCTCGTCCTGATAGACGGAGAAGAGCGATTTGATCATCGACAGATCGGCTCCGCCGGAAAAAGAGGATTTTCCGGAAGTAATGACCACGCCTTTGATCGCCTTGTCGGCAACGGTCGCATCGATGATGGCGTTCAGTTCCTCCAACACCTCGCCGGTAAAGACGTTCATCGATTTGCCGGGCATGTCCCAGGTGACGAGTGCGATGCCGTCTGCATCGGTCTCGATGGTGAAATTCGTATAAGCCATTGTTTCCGCTCCCCTCAGACGCGTTCGACGATCGTGGCGGTGCCCATGCCGGCGCCGATGCAGAGTGTCACCAGCGCTGTGTTGAGATCGCGCCGCTCCAGCTCGTCCAGCACCGTGCCGAGGATCATCGCGCCGGTGGCGCCAAGCGGATGACCCATGGCGATCGCACCGCCGTTGACGTTGATCTTGTCGTGGCCGATATCGAAAGCCTGCATGTAGCGCAGCACGACGGCAGCGAAGGCCTCGTTGAGCTCGAAGAGGTCGATGTCGGCGAGCTTCATGCCAGTGCGTTTCAAGAGCTTCTCGGTGACGTCGACCGGGCCGGTCAGCATCAGCGCCGGGTCGGAACCGATATTGGCAAAAGCCTTGATCCGGCCCCGCGGCTTCAGCCCCATGCTCTCGCCGCCCGCCTTGGAGCCGAGCAGCACAGCGGCCGCGCCATCGACGATGCCGGAGGAATTGCCGGCGTGATGCACATAGTTGATGCGCTCGACTTCAGGATGCGCCTGAATGCCGACCGCTTCGAAACCGCCCATCTCACCCGGCATCTGGAAGGATGGATTGAGCGAGGCCAGCGCCTGCATATCGGTGCCGGGACGCATATGCTCATCCCTGTCGAGGATGGTCAGGCCGTTCACATCCTTCACCGGGATCACGGAATTCTTGAAATAGCCCTTCTCCCAGGCATGGGCGGCCCGCTTCTGGCTTTCGACAGCATAGGCGTCGACATCATCGCGGGAGAAACCGTATTTGGTGGCGATGAGATCGGCGGATACGCCCTGCGGCATGAAATAGGCCGGAAAGTTCACCGAGGGATCCATGAACCAGGCGCCGCCGGACATGCCGAGGCCGACGCGCGACATGCTTTCGACGCCACCAGCGATGACGATATCGTCGGCTCCCTGCGCGATCTTAGCTGCGCCGAAATTCACGGCATCGAGGCCGGAGGCACAGAAGCGCGAGATCTGTATGCCGGGGGCCGTGGTCGAATAACCCGCCTCGAATGCGGCTGCCTTGGGAATGACGGCGCCGGCATCCATCACCGGATCGACGCAGCCCATGATGATGTCATCGACCGTCTTCGTATCGAGCCCGTTGCGGTCGCGGATTGCCTCCAATGTCTTGGCGGCAAGGCGAACGGAAGGCACTTCATGCAGCGCCCCATCCTTCTTGCCGCGCCCGCGCGGCGTGCGCACATGGTCGTAAATGAAAACCTTGGTCATGTCTCATCTCCCTGCGGCGGCAAGCCGCCTTCAAATTCTTTGTCCGGCGGTTGATCGCGTCGTCATTATCTCTCCCCAGCGGGGGAGAAGGTAGAAGTCAAAAAGCTTCCGCCGCCAGTTCCATCATCGTGTCGGCGCCGGTTTCGATGCGAGCCTTGCGCAGCGCCGTTTCCGGCATGATGCGCTCCATGTAGAACCGCGCCGTGACAAGCTTGTTCTTCAAATAATCCGCGCGGGCGCTGTCGCCGTCGGTAAGACCGGCTTGCGCCGCCTTCGCCATCTTCGCCCACATGTAGCCGAGAACGACGAGGCCGAAGAGGTGCATGTAATCCGTGGAGCCGGCGCCGGCATTGTCCGGCTTGGCCATGGCGTTCTGCATGAACCACATGGTCGCGGCCTGGACGTCGTTCAAGCCCTTCTTCAGATGCTTGGTGAAGAAGGCCATCTGCTCGTCATTGCGGTTTTCCTCACAGAAATCGCCGATCTCCTTGAACAGCGCCATGACGGCGCGGCCGCCGTTCAGTGCCAATTTACGCCCGACCAGATCCAGCGCCTGGATGCCGTTGGCGCCTTCGTAGATCATGGTGATGCGGGCATCGCGAACATACTGGCTCATACCATGCTCTTCGATATAGCCGTGGCCGCCGAAGACCTGCTGCGCCATGACTGCATGCTCAAAGCCCTTATCGGTCATGACGCCCTTCAGGATCGGCGTCGCCAGGCCAAGGATATCATCTGCCGCCTGGCGTTCCTTCTCGTCCGGCGAGCGGTGGGCAATATCGGACTTCAGCGCCGTCCACAGCAGGAAGGCGCGGCCGGCTTCGTTGAAGGCGCGGATGGTCATCAGCGAGCGGCGAATATCGGGATGGACGATGATCGGATCGGCTTTCTTGTCCGGCGCCTTCGGGCCGGAGAGCGAGCGCCCCTGGATGCGCTCGCGGGCATAGGCGACGGCATTCTGGTAGGCGATTTCGGCGATCGACAGCCCCTGCAGACCGACGCCGAGGCGCGCCTCGTTCATCATCACGAACATGGCGTTGAGGCCCTTGTTCTCGGCGCCGATCAGGAAGCCGGTGGCCTCGTCATAGTTCATGACGCAGGTGGCGTTGCCGTGAATGCCCATCTTGTGCTCGATCGCGCCGCAGGAGACCGCGTTGCGCGCGCCTGGCAAACCATCCGACCCGACCATGAATTTCGGCACGATGAACAGCGAAATGCCCTTCGTACCTTCCGGTGCGCCCTCGATGCGGGCGAGCACCAGATGCACGATATTGTCCGTCATGTCGTGTTCGCCGGCAGAGATGAAGATCTTCTGGCCAGAGATTTTGTAGCTGCCGTCGCCTTGCGGAACCGCCTTGGTGCGCAGCAGGCCGAGATCGGTGCCGCAATGCGGCTCGGTGAGGTTCATGGTGCCGGACCAGGTGCCCTCGACCATCTTCGGCAAATAGGTCCGCTTCTGCTCCTCCGAACCATGCACGAGAATGGCGGCGATCGCGCCCTGCGTCAGGCCCGGATACATCATCAGCGACATATTGGCCGCAGAGGTATATTCGCCGACAGCGCAATGCAGCGTATAGGGCAATCCCTGCCCTCCGAACTCCTCCGGCACCGCCAGGCCCAGCCAGCCGCCCTCGTAGTAGGCACGGTAGGCCTCCTTGAAGCCCTTCGGCGTCGAGACCGTGCCGTCGTCATGGCGCACGCAGCCTTCCTGATCGCCAGAGTAATTCAGCGGAAAAAGCACTTCTTCCGACAACTTGGCCGCCTCGCCGACGATCGCCTCGATCATATCGGGACTGGCTTCGGCAAAACCCGGCAGATTGTTGTAACGCTCCAGTCCGAGCACATCGTTCAGGACGAAAAGCGTGTCGTTCACCGGGGCCTTGTAGACTGGCATCTTTCGAATTCCTCCAATTGCCACCGGACTCGCATTCCGGCCTTTCACCTAGCCTTACAAAATATTGACGTTTGCGTAAACGTCAAATTCGTGAGGCAAAACGAATTTTTAGGCAGGATGGCGAAGCCGGCAATGGAAATGATGCCGCAGGCGACGGAGATGTGCTTACCCTATGGCTGCCCGCTTATCGAAAAATAGGATCATCGATCTCTCGACATCCGTCCGATCGGTCATGCGGAGCTTCTGTAAACCCGAAGTCAGGCGAGAGTTTGCTCGACGGGCCGGCGGCTGAACATGGCGTTAAGCGTGGCACGCAGAGGGCGTTCGATGAGGTCGTAGCTTGCCACACCACAGGCGATACCCAGTATGAGCGACAAAGCGGAGGGCAGAATCCCCGAACCGGCAAGCCTAAAAAAGGGTTCCTGCCATAGATAGATCGAGAAGGAGCACTGCCCGACAAAGCGGAGCATATTGCCTTCGAAATTCCTGCGGAACCATGGGGCGGAATATTCGATCCCGATCACAGCCATTGCCAGCAGGATCGTTTTGACGCCAAAAAAGACTATAGCATCTACGCCAAACATCCGCGCCAAGATCGCGCTCACCAGGGCGCATGGTGCAATCCATGTCCAATGATCCCGATGCAGGCTTGGTCGGAGAACAATGAAGAGGGCTGCGGAGATGAAGATCCCAGCCATGGCGACATCGGTGCGCCACATCACCACACCGGGGTCTCCCTCCGACATGTGGACTCGAATTACGCCATTGATCAGCGCCATCAATCCCGCCGCGAAAATGATGCCCCAGGTGATGGGTTTGCTTCGCGAGCGCGTGGCGAAGGCGATCAAGGCAAGCAGGATATAACTATGCTCTTCGACGCATAGGGACCAGATATGATCCAACAGGGAAAACGGGTGCCCATAGGCCATGGCGTAGTTCAGGGTGAATGTCAGCGCCGAAGCGGCGACTTTCAGGTCATATTCTCCGAACGTACCGTGAAATGCGAGACTGGTAATCAATATGAACACAAACAATGCGGGATAGACGCGCGCAAACCGTTTGGCGAAGAACATCGGTATCGGCATCTGCTTGACGAACAGAATGTCCGCCATCAATCGCCCCGACAACACAAAGAACAGATCGACGCCGAAGGAGCTGAAGTTTGGCAGATATCGGTCGGCCCCGAAATGGCCCATCAAAACCACGATAACCGCCAGCCCGCGCCATCCATCGAGGGCCGGGATGTGATGCGCCTGATCCGGTTCACGGGCGATGGATGGCGGCACGCACTCGGCTCCCAAGAATATTCAAATCAATCTATGATTCCACAACTCAGTTGAGAAAAGGATAATGGAGTTCAATTTTAAGGCTACGCATCTCGACCCTTCAACCAGCGCGGGACAGAAGGAATGATTGATGTTCAATGCGCCCATCTCACCAGCGGCAGCACCCGTCAAATCCATAAGAACATGAGCATATTCAACAACAAGGCCGAAATAAAAGGTTAAGATTTCGCCAAAACTTAACGGGTTGTTTACTACGTTTCGTGAATTGTGCGGGATGAGCAGCGATGCTTCGCGTTTCTTTCATCTTTAGCTTGATGGAGCGCCGTTTCGCGGTTCAGCCTGAGGAAAGCCTAATAAACTATTTCTTTCCGAACGGTGGGATGCGGTCTGCGCGTGAACCCGCGAAGCAGCGTTCCACAAGCGAAGATGGCCTTTGAGTGGTCCATATGTCGAAGCGAGCAAGAAGATGAGCGGATCGCGATCAAATCCTACCGGCACGGGCGACTGGACGTCGCTGGATGCGTTGAGCCGCACCATCGAGGGGCTGGAAGCGCGCATCGAAGGCCTGATGGGCACGGCTGGCGCCCGGGACACGCGCCAGCGTGTGGCAAACGGTTATGCCGCGGCGCCCGAGCGGACACCGATGCCGGAGCGCGCTCCTCTTTCCGACCGCACGCCACGCACCGAGCGCGACGCCTACGCGCGCCCTTATGAACGTCCCCTCCGCACTGAACGTGCGGAAGCCGATTTACGGCCCGATCCGCTTGCCGAAATCCGCCAGCGCCAGCGCGCGCTCGAGGCGAGCCGCGAGCGCCTGCACACCCGCCGTGAGGAAGCACCAATTGCGGAGCGGCAACCGCTTGGCGGGCGCTTTAGCGAAAATCCGGCGTCGCGGCCGCCTCTGCCTTCGGCGCTGCGCTCTGCCCCGGAAAGCTCCATCGATATCGCTCAGGCGCTGGTCAACCTGCGGCAAGACCTGAAACGGGATATCGCGGATAGCATTGCCCGCGAAGTCAGCGCATTGCGCGCCGAAATCCGCGACATCCGCGACAATGCCGAGGACAAGCATTTCGCCGCCGATGTGCGCGAGGACATGGCGCGGCTTGCCGACAGCATCAGCCAGCTCGCTGGCCATCCCGGCCAGCCGGAAACGGCCGGCCTGAAGGCGGAGTTCGAAGAACTGCGCTCGCTGATGGACGGGCTCGCCCGCGAGGATTCGTTGCACCACGTCGAACGTCAGGTGCAAGCGATCGACACGAATGGTCTACAGGACGAGCTGGTATCGCTCGCTTATCGCCTGGATGATATCAAGCAGCATCTTGGCAGCATGAGCGACAGCCCCGCCGTGCACGCGCTGGAAAACAAGCTGCTCTCGATCGCCACCGCTGTGGAAAGCTTCGGCGGCATGATACAGCCACAGGATCAGGCGATGCAGCGGCTTGAAGGCCGCATCAGTGACCTTGCCGACCAGCTCGACATGATGAGCCGTGAAGCGGCGCGGCGCCAGCCGGCGGACGATCTTTCCGGACGTCTCGAAGCGCTGGCGATGCGCATCGACGAACTCGGCAATGCCAAGGCGGCCGCCCGACTGGAAGAGCGCCTGGATCAGCTCTCCTATCTGATGGAGCGCTCACAGAAGGCAGCACCGCAGCCGGAACTGGTCAACCACCTCGCCGACATCTCCCGCAAGATCGATGCGCTGGAACACGGCTCGGTCGACCATGCGCTGGCCGAACGGCTGGATTATCTGGCCCGGCGCATCGATGAAATGGATTTCCATCCACCGCACCCGGCCGCAAACCTCGACGATGGTGCTGTCCGCCGGCTGGAAGGCCGTCTTTCCGATATCGCCATGCGGCTGGAAGCGAGCACCGCGGCACCGCCGACCGATACGCAGTCGCTGCGCAATCTCGAAGAGCAGATTGCCCATCTCTCGACGCTGCTGATGAACGAGCAGCGGACCGTCGCCGATGTTCCCGCCGATTTCGACCGCCGCATGAGTGCGATCGAAGATTATATGGCGACCAATGACGAGTATATCATCGAAGCCGCCCGCCACGCGGCGGAAGCGGTCGTCGAAGCCTATTCCCGCGAAGGCATGCTCGGCCATGGCGTGCCGGCCGTCGACATGTCGGCGATGACGGCGCTTGCAGAAGACCTTCGCCATCTCGAAGACCTCAGCCGCAGCAGCGACGAGCGCACCCATCGCACTTTCGAAGCGCTGCACGACACGCTGCTGCAGATCGCAGACCGGCTGGACCATATGGAACATCGCCAGCCGGCGCCTGCCATGCCTGCCGCAAAATTCGAGAGCGAGGTTTTTGCTCCGGCTGACACGGCAGCGGTGAAACCGCCTTTGGCAGCCCCACAAAAGGCCGGGCCGGTCATCCGCACCGTCGCGTCTGCCGAATCCGCGGCATCGCCGGAAGCCGCAGTCGCGCAAGCTGTGGAAGCCGTTACCAAGGCGGAGATCAAAGCGGCTGCGAAGAAGGATGGGGCGAAACCCAGCCTGCTCGCCAGCCTCGGCAGACGTTTCTTCATGCCTGAGAAGGCTGAGCCGATCTTCCTGCCCGACCGGCCTGTCATCGAACAGGCGCCGTCGATCGACCCCGTCGACATGATGCCGGCCGAGGACGCGAATGAGCTGCTCGAGCCGGGCTCGGGGGCGCCGGATATCAAGAAGATCCTGGAACGCGTGCGCGCCAGCCAGAATGCCGCGCGCAGCGGCACCATCAAACAGCCGACCGAAAACGAACGCGCCGATTATATCGCCGCTGCTCGCCGTGCCGCGCAGGCGGCCGCAATGGAAGTGGATCAGACACAGCGCTCGGCTCCTGCCTCTAAGAACGGCGAGAAGAAACGCGGTGCATTCTCGCGCTTCCGCCGTCCCATTCTGCTTGCTATCGGCGCAGCCCTGCTTGCCATCATGGCCTTCCCGCTCGTCAACACGCTGACGCGCGGCCAGAAGGCACCGCCGGCCGAAGTTTCGGTGCTGACCTCGGCTGCCGAAAATACCGCGACAAACGGAGCCTCCGCCAATGCCGCTCAAATGCCGGCCTCGAACGCTCAGGCGGCAGCGAATGCGCCTGCCACCCAGGTACCGACACAGGCTCCGGCCGCCGATGCTGGAGACGCTGCACAATCCTCCGCTGCGCCGGCAAATCCGGCCGCGGTGCCGACKAACGATCATCTGACAGCGGCAGCCCCCCTCGACGGCAAACCGACCAGCGAAACCCTGACGCCGGCCGGGAGCGCCACGCCTGCTCAGCAAACTGCTGCCTTCGTGCCCGCCAATGCCACGACGACCCCGGCGCCTGACGCGGCTCAGGCATCCGCGCCGGCCGCTGCGATCGCCGTGCCTGATGGCATCCAGCCGCCAACGCTCGTTGCCGCCGCCAAGTCCGGCGACCCCGTCGCTCTGTTCGAAATCGGCGTGCGCTACACGGATGGCCGCGGCGTTACGGCCGATCTCAAGCAGGCAGCGAGCTGGTATCAGCTTTCCGCCGACAAGGGTTTTGCGCCGGCGCAATACCGGCTCGCCAGCATGTACGAGAAGGGCAACGGTCTCGAGCGCGATCTCGTCAAGGCCAAAGGCTATTACGAGCAGGCCGCCAATCAGGGCAATGCCAGCGCCATGCACAACCTCGCCGTCCTCTACGCTTCCGGTGCAGCCGGTCCGCAGGACTATCCGACGGCGGCGAACTGGTTCATCAAGGCGGCCAATCTCGGCGTGTCCGACAGCCAGTTCAACCTTGCCATCCTCTATGCACGCGGCAACGGCGTGAAGCAGGACCTGCAGGAATCCTACAAATGGTTCGCGATCGCCGCAAAGGGTGGCGACAAGGACGCCTCGCAGAAGCGCGACGAAGTGGCGAACGCCATGAAGCAGGACGAACTCGAAAGCGCCCGCGCCAAGGTCGACCTCTGGAAGGCGCAGCCGCTGGACGCCAAGGCAAACGGCACGACCATCCCTGAGGAATGGACGACCGGCAAAGGCGTCAACACCGCCTCGATCGACATGAAGAAGGCGATCCGCAACATCCAGGCGATCCTTAACAACAACGGCTTCGACGCCGGTCCGCCGGACGGCAATATGGGCGGGAAGACCGTCGCCGCGCTGAAGAGCTTCCAGAAATCGGTCGGCCTGCCGCAGGACGGCAGGGTGAGCGATCAGGTCGTCAAGGAACTTCTGGCCCGCAACAAATAGATCGAAGGCTTCATTTCCGATCGATGAAGCCCTCGGGCATACCGCCGTCGCTGCGCGTAAGAGCAGCATCGGCGAAGGCCCGTTCCTTTGGCGGGCGCCGATCGGCTTGATCAGACCGTCGTCATATTTGAGCGAATGCCAGCGGTAACCCGCGGTTTCGCGCCGGCTTTGCCTTACGGCGAAATTCGTCACACAATCGCGGAAAATGCCACGTTAGAGTGGAATGACGAATTCGATCGCTGAAAGACGCCATGATTTTTCCTAAGGCTCTGGCAATCATTTCAGATTAGAATCGTCTGTTTAAAGGGGAAATTGTTCATAGGCATCCGGTCGCTTACGCTCGGATAGCTGCAACTGGGATCAGACCGTGACGATCTATCTGCCGATCGCAGAACTGTCGGTGAATATCTTCATTATTCTCGGCATGGGCGCAGCCGTTGGGTTTCTCTCCGGCATGTTCGGCGTTGGCGGCGGCTTTCTGATCACGCCACTCCTGATCTTCTATAACATCCCGCCCGTCGTCGCCGTCGCCACCGGTGCCAACCAGGTCGTCGCCTCGTCGATTTCGGGAGCCATCACGCATTTCCGCCGCGGCTCGCTGGACATGAAGCTCGGCACGGTGCTGCTGATCGGCGGTCTTACCGGCGCTACCGTCGGTATCTGGATATTCTCGCTGCTGAGACGCATCGGCCAGCTCGATCTCTTCATCTCCCTGCTCTACGTCATCTTTCTCGGCACGATCGGCGGATTGATGCTCTGGGAGAGCCTGAATGCAATGCGTCGTGCCGCCCGCAACGAACCCGCCATGCCCCGCAAGCCGGGTCACCACAGTTGGGTGCACCGCCTGCCGCTGAAGATGCGTTTCAAGAAATCGAAGATCTACCTGAGCGTCATTCCAGTGATCGGCCTTGGTTTCGGCATCGGTATCCTGACATCGGTTATGGGCGTTGGCGGCGGCTTCATCATGGTGCCGGCGATGATCTACCTGCTGCGCATCCCGACCAATGTCGTGGTCGGCACCTCGCTGTTCCAGATCATCTTCGTCACCGCCTATACGACCGTCGTGCAGGCCGCGACCAACTATTCCGTCGATATCGTGCTGGCCTTCCTGTTGATGGTGGCGGGCGTCGTCGGCGCGCAATACGGCGTGCGTGTCGGCCAGAAGCTGCGCGGCGAACAATTGCGCGCCCTCCTCGGCCTGCTCGTCCTTGCCGTTGGCCTGCGTCTGGCGATCGCACTGGTGGTCACACCGGCCGATATCTATTCCGTCGTGCTCGAAGGGGCGGGCCGATGAAACGTTTCGGGCCAATCCTCGCAGCCGGTCTCCTGCTTGCGCCATTGAGCGCACAGGCACAGGTGCTGCTCGACCAGCCGACGACCTCCACGACAGCGCGCGAGACAATGGAGATCGGCACCTCGACCAGCGAAATCGCCATCACCTCCGATTTCACCGGCGCCGACCTGACGATCTTTGGCGCGCTTTCCAACACCGACCAACTGCTGTTGGCGATCGGCCAATACGATATCGTCGTCGTGCTGGAGGGACCGCGCGAAAATGCCACCGTGCGCAAGAAGGAACGTGTCTTCGGCATCTGGGTCAATACCCGGTCGATGACGTTCGAGCATGTGCCGCAGGCCTATTCGCTGTCGAGCACGCGCGCCGTCGACTACATCACCGCGCCGCTGGAGCTGAACGACCGCGGCATCGGCATGGATCATATTCAGCTAACCCCCGTCGGTTTCGTCGGCAATGGCGCGGATGTGGCGGAATTTCGCCGGGCTTTCCGGCGGCTGCAGCAGAGCGGCGGCCTTTACGAAAGCGATCCGGCCGGCGTGCGCTTCGTCAGTTCCAGTCTGTTCAGGGCAACACTGAGGCTGCCCGCAGACGTGCCGAACGGCGTGCATACCGTGCGCGCCTTTCTCTTCAAGAGCGGCAAATTCCTGACCGAAAAATCCCTGCCACTGCGCGTCATCAAGACCGGCATCGAGCAGACGATCACCGATGCTGCCCATGAACGCCCCATTTTCTATGGCGCGTTTTCGGTGTTGCTGGCGGTCATTACGGGATGGACGGCGAGCTTCGTGTTCCGGAAGAGCTAGGTTCTATTTCGCAAGCTGAAACGAAACTTGGCATATGCCGCACCGCTGATACCCCCTCCACGAATTCGGAGTCGATGATCAAGCGCTCTTCTTGCGCTCGACTACCTCCAGATAGGCTTCCGTCAGCCGGCCGAGCACCGACGGCGTTCCCGGCGGTAATACCTTGCCCAGATGCTTCGCCCTCAGCTCATCCATAAAATCCTCCCAGAGCTTCGGCCCGCCATCTTCCAGCAGTTCCGCCCGGATCGACAGCTCCTCCGAAACCGGCAGATGCTTGCGGCCCCATGCACCCATATGGGCAAAGAGCGGCACGAGGTCGATCGCCATTTCGGTGAGGCTGTAGACGGCCTTCTGTTTATGGCTCGGGTCGCCGTCGCGGGTCAAAAGCCCGCGCTCGACCAGCCGCTTCAGCCGGTCAGCGAGGATGTTGGAGGCAATCCCCTCCTCCGAGTTCTGCAGAAGCTCGCGAAAATGCCGGCGATTGCCGAACATGATGTCCCTGATGATGATCAGACTCCAGCGGTCACCCAGGATTTCCAGGGTGAGATTGATCGGGCAGCCGGAGCGATTGAGCGCGTCCATAAATATCTCCAAAAACTGCTTGCACTTTGCCACCAGTCACGCTAATTTTCAACTGCTTGCTTTTAGCAACCAGTTTTGATTATGATACGGTTATCGCGAAGGAGGAAAACGATGAGAAAGCTTGTTGTCTGGAATCTTATGACGCTTGACGGTTATTTCGAGGGAACCAAACCCTGGGACCTCGATTTTCATATGCTCGCCTGGGGCGATGAGCTGGAGCAGTACGCGACCGAGCTCGGCAAGGAGGGCGATCTGCTAATCTTCGGCCGCAAGACCTATGAAGGCATGGCAGCCTACTGGCCGACGGCGCCGGAGACACCTGAAATCGCCGCCTATATGAATGGCATCGCCAAGATCGCCGCCTCGCGGACAATGGACAAGGCGGAGTGGAACAACACTCGCATCGTTCGCGATATCGTCGCCGAGGTCAAGAAACTGAAGGAAGAGCCGGGCAAGACCATGTTCGTCTTCGGCAGTGCCGAAGTGACGGATACGCTGCTGAAAGCGGGATTGGTGGACGAAATCCGCCTCTGCCTTGTTCCTGTCGTTCTCGGCGCCGGCAACCCGCATTTCAAGCCTGCGGCGGAACGGATTCCGATGAAGCTGCTCGGAACCACACCCCTGAAGACCGGTGCGGTGATCCTGCGCTACGAGCCCGCAAAAGCGGGTTAAGCCGAGAGATTGCCGAAGCGTACCGAATAGATGCGGTCGCGACCGAGCACATGGGCAATGAGACTTTCGCGATCGAACAGGCCGGCCATGGCCTTGTGGCGCAGGTCGAGCCCGCCGGTCATGATGCCGAACGCGGGCATCAGCAGGCGGGCGCCATCGGCGGCGAAGCACGGGCGGCGGACGGATTTGTCGCGGCGGCGGACGGTGGCGGACGGATGCAGATGGCCGGCGATCTCGCCGGCCTGCTGGCCGCCCCTCGGTTCGTGGCGGAAGGTCAATCCGCCATAATGCATCTCATCGACAGAGTGACCGGGCAGATCGACCGTGCCATCCGGATCGTGATTGCCGTTGATCCAGATCCATTCGCGGCCGCGTGCCATGTTGACGATCAGGCTGCGGAACTCCTCCGGCAGATGCATGGAGCCCACGCGGTCATGGAAATTGTCGCCGAGTGAAACGACGAGCTTCGGATCGTAGCGGGAGATGACCGCGGCAAGCACAGTCAGCGTCGCCAACGTATCGTAAGGCGGCAGCAGCATGCCGCGCCGTGCGAAGGCTGCTCCCTTTTCCAGATGCAGATCGGAAACGACAAGGATGCCGGCGTCCGGCAGATACAGCGCGCCAAGCGGATCACAGACTGCGGCGACGCCGTGAACGGCGGTCTCTACGCCGGATGCGGGAGTCAATCCGTTCCTGACTTGGCCGTTCATCTCTCGCGCAAGCGCCAGGCGGTTCATCAACTCGGTCTGCCTTCGTTGTTTGGCATGCTTTATTCCATGGCCTCGCGGATCAGATCGTCAGCCGCTTCCGCCAATACCACATCATGCGCCTCGCCCGGCACCGGCACCTTGCCGATTTCCAGCATGACCGGCACGGCAAGCGGCGAGATATGATCCAGCGCCCGGTGGGTGATGTGGCCTTTGATTCGCTTCAGCATATCCCCAAGGCGGCCAATCTCCAAAAGCCCCGTGGCCGCGTCCTGCCGGGTCGCCTGCATCAGGATGTGGTCGGGCTCGTGACTGCGCAGGACGTCATAGATCAGATCGGCGGAGACCGTCACCTGCCGGCCAGTCTTTTCCTTGCCGGGGTGACGGCGCTCGATCAAACCGGCAATGACGGCGCAATTGCGGAAGGTGCGCTTCAGCAGGAAGGATTCATCCAGCCAGGCTTCGAGATCGTCACCGAGCATGTCCTCATCGAAGAGATCGGCAAGGCTGAGACGGCCATTGGCGATCATCAGGCTCATGTCCTCCAGCCCCCAAATGCCGAGCGAATAATCCGTGGCGATGAAGCCCATCGGCTTTGCGCCGGCGCGCTCCAGCCGCCGGGTCAACAGCATGCCGAGTGTCTGGTGCGCCAGCCGCCCTTCGAAGGGATAGGCCACCATGTAGGCGCGGCTGCCGCGTGGAAAGGTCTCGATCAAAAACTCGTCGCGCTTCGGCAGCAGTGACCTGTCCTTCTGCAGCTCCAGCCAATCGCGTACCTGATCCGGCAACCGATGCCGGCGATCGGGATCGTCGATCATCATGCGCACCTGATCGGCAAGGTAGGTGGACAGCGGAAACTTGCCGCCGGCATAGGAAGGAATTTTCGGGTCCATGGAAAAGGTCTGCGAGGCCAGGCATTCATTCTCGCGAATGCCCTCGAAGCGCAGCACCTTGCCGGAGAAGAGGAAGGTGTCGCCGGGCGAAAGCTGTTCGAGAAAATACTCTTCGACCTTGCCGAGGGGGGCGCCGCCGCGACCGAGCGATCCCAGCGCATTGCGCTTCACCAGCCGAATGTTCAGCATCGCCTCCTCGACAATGGTGCCGAGGTTCAGACGATATTGCTGCGCGACCTGCGGATTGGAGACGCGCCAGCGGCCTTCGGGCGTCTTGCGGATGCGGGCATAGCGCTCGTAGGTGCGCAGGGCATAGCCGCCGGTGGCGACGAAATCGACGATGCGTTCGTATGTCTCCCATGACAGGTCGGCATAGGGCGAAGCGCTGCGGATCTCGTCATAGAGTTCCAGCATGTCGAAGGGTTCGGCGCAGGCCATGCCGAGGATATGTTGGGCAAGGACGTCGAGTGCACCGGCGCCGACCGGCGGCGTATCCTGCGCGCCGACATAATTGGCGTCGAGTGCCGCCTGGCATTCCATGACCTCGAAACGATTGGCCGGCACGAGGATCGCCTTGGATGGCTCGTCCATGCGGTGGTTGGCGCGACCGATACGTTGGGCAAGGCGCGATGCGCCTTTCGGGGCGCCGACATGGATGACCAGATCGACATCGCCCCAGTCTATGCCGAGATCGAGCGTCGAGGTGGCGACCACGGCGCGCAGCTTGTTGGCGGCCATGGCGGCTTCGACCCTGCGGCGCTGTCCGACATCGAGCGAGCCGTGATGCAGCGCGATCGGCAGATTGTCATCATTGGCCGACCACAGCTCCTGAAACAGCATTTCCGCCTGCGAGCGGGTGTTGACGAAGAGAAGGGTCGTCCGATGCTCTCTGAGCTCGCGGTAGATATCGGGGATGGCGTATTTGGCGGAGTGGCCGGACCAGGGGATGTGTTCCTCGGTCCTGAGGATCGAGATATCAGGCTTGGCGCCGCCGTCGACCATCACGAGGCCGGCATGCCGGTCCATCCCCTCCTCCTGCGCCACCAGCCATTTCTGCAGGTCCATCGGCTCGGCAACCGTTGCCGACAGGCCGATGGTTTGCAGATGAGGCGCCAGCTTGCGCAGGCGCGCAAGGCCAAGCGAGAGCATATGACCGCGCTTCGACGTCACAAGCGAATGCAACTCGTCGAGGACGATGTATTTCAAATCCCTGAAGAAGCGTTCGGCTTCGTGATTGGCGAGCAACAAGGCCACCTGTTCCGGCGTGGTCAGAAGAATGTCCGGCGGATTGAGCTTCTGGCGTTGCCGCTTGCCGGCGGGCGTATCGCCGGTGCGGTTTTCGACAGAGACCGGCAGGCCCATCTCCGTGACCGGCTTCATCAGGTTGCGCTCGATATCGACGGCCAGCGCCTTCAGCGGCGAAATGTAGAGCGTGTGGATGCCGGTAAAGGCCGAACCCGGCGGGATCTTGCCGCGCCGGGTCAGATCGGTGAGCGAGGGAAGGAAACCGGCCAAGGTCTTGCCGGCGCCGGTCGGCGCGATCAGCAACGTGCTCTCGCCGGCCTCGGCACGGGCAAGCAACTCAAGCTGATGAGCACGCGGCTGCCAACCCTTTTCCTCAAACCAGCGGATGAAAGGGGCAGGCAAAGCAAGGCGGCGCTCGGAATCGATCTGGTCCACGGGGGCAAATGTAGTCGAAATGCGAGGGATAGGAAGCGGGGGGATTGTTCACTTCCCAACAGTGGCTTCAGTGTTCGCAGAGAGTGCACCGGGCGCACGGCATACGCTAACTCCGGGTTACATACAGCCTCGCTTAAAAAAGCAATTGACTCCTCCAATAATCACGGATAAAAAATATCCACGATATAAAAAGGACGAACCAATGAAACTCGGCGAAGGCGTTGAACAGGCCATACACAGCGTCGGGATGCTGGCCGGATTGTCCGAGGGCGGAGTGCTTTCGGCGGCGGCGATTGCCGAGTTTCATGGGGTGTCGGTGAGCTATCTCTTGAAGCATCTGCAGGCGCTTTCCGGCGCCGGCATTCTTGATACCGTACCCGGCCCCAAGGGTGGCTACCGGCTGGCGCGTCTACCGGCCAAAATCACCCTTCTCGATATCGTGCTTGCTGTCGAAGGACCGGCGCCCGCCTTTCGCTGCGCCGAGATTCGCCAGCGCGGGCCAAACCCGCTGCCTGGAAAATACTTTGCAAAGCCGTGCGGCATCAGCGCGGCGATGCTGGCAGCCGAGCGGGTGTACCGCGCCGAGCTCGCCAAGACCACCATTGCCGATATCCTCGCCGATCTTGCGGCGGGCGACGACGGCAGCATCGCGGCAAGGGGCTGCGCCTTCCTTGCCCTCAATGAACGCAGAACCACCCGATAGATCCAGAACCCAAGGAGAAAACCATGCAACCTCGTTTCAACTTTGCCAAGGCTTCCCCGGACTCCTACAAGGCCGTTACCGCGCTGGAGAACTTCGTCCAGACCTCCGGGCTGGAGCGTCGTTTCATCCACCTGATCAAGCTCAGGGCGTCGCAGATCAACGGCTGCGCCTATTGCGTCGACATGCATGTCAAGGAAGCCCGGCATGACGGCCTCAGCGAGCAGTGGATCAACCTGATGTGCGTCTGGTGGGAATCGCCCGTTTACGACGACCGCGAACGCGCCCTGCTACGCTGGGTTGATTCCGTCACCAAGATTGCCCAGACCGGCATACCGGATGCGGATTTCGAACCGCTCAAGCAGCATTTCAGCGAGGAAGAGATCGTCAAGATCACCGTCGCAATCGGCGTGATCAATGTCTGGAATCGGCTGGCCGTCGGTTTCCGCGCGCAGCATCCGATCGACAAGGATGCGAAGGCCGCATAGGCACTGAAATGGAAACAAAAAAGCGCGGGACCGAAATCCCGCGCTTTTTTTATTTTTCTCKGTCTCGGCAAGCCGAGACCGATAATGATTAAGCAGCAGCCGAAGCGAAGCCAGCCGTCGGAACTTCCGAGATGGTCTTCAGAACCTGGGAAGCGATCTGATAGGGGCAACCCTGAGAGTTCGGACGACGATCTTCGAGGTAGCCCTTGTAGTCGTTCTTGATGAACGAGTGCGGAACGCGGATGGAAGCACCGCGGTCGGCAACACCGTAGCTGAACTTGTTCCACGGAGCCGTTTCATGCTTGCCGGTCAGGCGCATGTGGTTGTCCGGGCCGTAGACCGCAATATGGTCGTGCAGGTTCTTGTCGAACTGAGCCATGAGCGCTTCGAAATAGGCCTTGCCGCCGACTTCGCGCATGAACTTGGTCGAGAAGTTGCAGTGCATGCCCGAGCCGTTCCAGTCGGTGTCGCCGAGCGGCTTGCAATGGAACTCGATGTCGATGCCGTACTTTTCGCACAGACGCAGCAGCAGGTAACGTGCCATCCAGATCTGGTCGGCGGCGCGCTTGGAGCCCTTGCCGAAAATCTGGAATTCCCACTGACCCTTGGCCACTTCGGCGTTGATGCCTTCGTGGTTGATGCCTGCTTCGAGGCAAAGGTCGAGATGCTCTTCAACGATCTCGCGAGCGACATCGCCGACGTTCTTATAGCCGACGCCGGTGTAGTACGGGCCCTGCGGAGCCGGGTAACCGGATTCCGGGAAGCCGAGCGGACGGCCGTCCTTGTAGAAGAAGTATTCCTGCTCGAAGCCGAACCAAGCGTCTTCGTCGTCGAGGATGGTGGCGCGGCTGTTGGACGGATGCGGCGTTACGCCGTCCGGCATCATGACTTCGCACATGACGAGGGCGCCGTTCGTACGCGCCGGATCCGGATAGATCGCTACAGGCTTCAGCACGCAATCGGAGCTACGGCCTTCGGCCTGCATCGTCGACGAACCGTCGAAGCCCCAAAGCGGAAGCTCTTCAAGCTTCGGAAAATCAGCAAATTCCTTGATCTGCGTTTTACCGCGCAGGTTCGGTACCGGGGTGTACCCGTCGAGCCAGATATACTCGAGCTTAAACTTCGTCATTACGCACCTCATAAGGGTTTAACTACCCGAAGCAGAGAAAATTCGAAGGCGCCCGCCCGGAAATCTTCGCCACCTACGGCCGCCATGTGACATGCATTTGACATGCCAATTTGAACGAGATGCGCTGCCGTTCGAAGAAAAATGCACAAATCGGAGTCAATTTTTGCCAATTTTCCATCGCCCTGGCTCGGATTCTCTCAAAATCGTGAGGAACTTGGCCGAAAGGTGCTGCCAACTTGTCGCAGTGCGGCAGATTCGAAGCAGCGCAACAATTAGGCGCCCGAAAACCACATTCTGGCGTCGCAAAATCTCAAAATGCCTATAAATTCAACCTTTTGCATTTTATTTGTGCAAATACCTCAAAAACGGGCTCCGACTCTGCTACATATAAGCTGTCTCTTGAAGCGCTCCCGCTTGAGCACAAAAAGGGGAGAGACATTGCAATGGCAGTCAGCCCTCAACACGAAACGGCAAAGATTTTTAAGTTTCCCATCAAGACCCGGCCCATTCCTGCCGGCCAACGCGATCAAGTGAACCTCAATCCCGATATCGGCCCGACCATCGCGACGGCTGCTTTCGATAGCTGGTATCATGAGGCCGCCATCTCGGAGTCCGACGAGACCCGCAAACAATAGTCGTCGCCGCTCCCTGCAGCGCGATATAGCGATCCGCCCGATGGTTGGTCGTGACGAAGTGATTGAGCGCGACTACCTCCGCCGAGGGCGCCCAGGTTCCCCACGATGTTTTCCCTTGTTGAGGGATGCGGGCCTATCGCGAATTCGCGAAAATGGGTCGATCAGGCCGATTTCCATGTAACAAACAAAATGCCGTGCACCGGTCTTCCGGCATCCATGCGAATGATGCTGCGCGCAAGAGCGAGGACAGCGAAGCCATGAGCGGCCAATATCGTCCTGATATAGGCCTCCGAGTGGGCGAAACGCAGGGAATCGCGCAGGAGATACCCCTCCTCTTCTTCCGCATCCTCGACGGAAAAGGCAAACACAGCCCCGGATGCGGCCAGTTCCCTGACGATCGCCATGACGCCCTGGAGATTGCCGAGATACATCAGCACGTCGGCCGCCGTGATCAGATCGGCCCGTGCCGGCGCGAGCCCGCCGTCGAAGACGCCGGACTGGAGCGGCGACAGCGACAGATCGGCTTGTCCCAGGTGATCATAGACACCCTTCTCCGCTGCCTTGGCGAGCATGCCTTTCGACAGGTCGAACCCTTCCAGCCGATCGACGCGTCCGCGGATTTCCGGACCGAACAGGCCCGTGCCGCAGCCGAGATCGACKACAAGACGGAAATGCCCGGGCATGCCGGCCGTATCGGCKACCAGAGCCGCGAGCTTCTGCGGCACGCTATAGCCGAGCTTTTCGACCAGCGACGTCTCGAAGCGGTCGGCATAGTCGTCGAAGAGACGCTCGACATAGCGGCTCGGCGGCTGATCGGGCAGATCGGCCGCTCCCAGAACTGAAAGCTTCAGCCGGGCGCCGAAGACATCGCCGGCATCAAGCGCCAGAACCTTGTTCAGCGCCTCGATGGCGCCTTCCGTATTCCCGGCTTTTTCACGATAGGTCGCGAGCGTAAACCAGCCGGCGGCCCAGCCCGGCGTCAACTCCAGCGCCTGCTCCATCAATTCGGCAGCACTGGCCGGCTCGCCGTTTTCGGCGAGCATCTTCGCATAGTCGGCGCGACGGTCGGCGATGACGTCGCCGGAGGAAAGCTGGCTCGGCAGCATGATTTCGGTCCTGTTTGGCACCCGCCTTTGGACGCGGTCACAAAAAAACTCAAGTCCTATTTCAGGCAGACACCTGTTTCGAGTAAGTACGGTTTCAGTACGTATCGGGCAAAAGCGCTTGCGAGTCGCAGGCCACAGCCTTATCTCAAAACCGCTCGACAGGCATTATGGAGACAGCCGCATGTCCGATCAGGTGAACAGGTTCCTCGGCGACTCGCCCGGCCGTACACTCGTGAAGCTTATTATCGTGTCGCTGATCGTCGGTTTCGTGATGAAATTCTTCGGCTGGCGGCCGCTCGACTTCCTCTATGGTGTCCGCCGCTTCCTCCTTGATCTCTGGCACAGCGGCTTTGCCGCGCTCGGCGAGTTCGGCGATTATGTGCTGCTCGGCGCCAGCATCGTCATTCCGCTCTTCATCATCCTCCGCCTTTTCAATTATCGCCGCTGATATGATCTCAAACATTCCGCTTTCTACACGGCGCCACGCGCTGCGTCTCACCGGCCTTGCGCTCGCTGCCATCGTCGCAAGCTGCGCCACGCCGCCCACCCATGTTTCCAACACGCCGGCCAACGACGAGACCGCTTCCGCGCTGCCGCTCGTCAACTCCTTGCGCGCCAAAAACGGTCTGCCGCCGCTCAAGATCGATCCGGCTGCCAGCACGGCCGCGATCTACCAGGCCAAGCGCATGGCTGATGCCGGCAAGATGGAACATCTGATCGGCATCGGCGACAATTTCGGCACGCGCGTCAAGGCGAGCGGCGTCAAGCTGCCGGCGGCCGAAAATATTGCCGAGGGCCAGCGCGACGTGAACGCCGCGGTGACGGCCTGGATCAATTCGCCGAAGCATTTGCACAACATGCTCGGCAAATATAACGGCCTCGGCGTCGCCCTTGCCTATGCTCCCTCTTCCAGTGACAAGCCCTATTGGTCCATGGTGCTGTCTTCGAATTGAAGACGGGCTGATTGGACATGGATCATCGAGAGCATAGCGGAAGGGTTCTGCCTTTCGATGTGACGCACCGGCTGGTGCTGTCGATCGCTATTCCGATGACGCTCGGCTTCATGACGACACCGTTGCTCGGCCTCGTTGATACGGCCGTCGTCGGGCATCTCGGCCTGCCGGACGCACTCGCCGGGCTGGCGATCGGTGCGGTGCTCTTCGATCTCCTCTTCGCGAGCTTCAACTTCCTGCGCTCGTCGACGACTGGCCTGACGGCGCAAGCCTATGGCCGCCGCGACGGGCATGAGCAGCAGGCGGTGTTTTGGCGGGCGCTGCTGTCGGCGCTCGGATGCGGTCTGCTGCTTCTGCTGTTGTCGCCCATATTGCTCTGGCTCGGCATCAGGCTGATGGGACCGGAAGGCGGCATTGCCGACGCGACACGCACCTATTTCTCGATCCGCATGCTATCCGGCCCAGCGGCGCTCGCCAACTACGCCATCCTCGGCTTCGTGCTCGGGCGCGGCCAGGGCCGCATCGGGCTTCTGCTGCAAACCTTGATCAACGGCGTCAACATCATCCTCGCCGTCCTGCTCGGCCTCTGGCTGGGCTGGGGTGTGGCAGGTGTCGCCTGGGGTACTTTGATCGGCGAAGCGACAGGCGCTCTCACCGGCCTTGCCATTGTGCTGCGCGGCTTTGCCGGCGAACCAAGACCTACCCGCGCGGACCTCCTCTCCCGCGCCAAACTCACGCAGCTTTTCGCGCTCAACCGCGATATCCTCATCCGCACGTTCGTGCTGATCGGCGCCTTCACGCTGATGACGCGCATCGGCAATACGTTCGGCGCGGTGACACTTGCCGCCAACGCCGTGCTGATGAACTTCTTTCTGCTTTCCGGCTATTACCTCGACGGACTGGCGAATGCCGCCGAGCAGATCACCGGCCGCTCGATCGGCGCCAACTATCGCCCGGCCTTCGAGCGCGGATTGAAGCTGACCGGGCTTTGGTCCTTTGGGCTGGCATTTGCCGCGACCGTGTTCTTCTTCACCCTCGGCCCGGCGCTGATCCGGCTGCTGACGACCTCGGAGGAGGTGCGCACTGCGGCCGAAACTTACTTGCCCTGGGCCGCTGTCACCGGGCTCACCGGCGCGCTCGCATTTCTGATGGATGGCGTCTTCATCGGCGCCACATGGTCGCGCGACATGCGCAATCGCATGCTGATGTCGTTCGCCGGCTATCTATTGGCACTTGCCGTCTTCGTGCCGACCCTTGGCAACCACGGCCTGTGGCTGGCCATGAACGCCTTCCTGCTGTTCCGCGGCATTTTCCTGGTCATGGGGCTGAAGAAGCGGGCCTATCAGACGTTTCTGTCGGCCCAATGATCGAGCCTGCTGTCGCGCAACTCGCGGATCGAGCCGACACGCTCGCGGTCGAGCAGCTTCGACAGGCCGCTCACGATACGGCCCGGCAGGCCCGGGCCTTCATAGACCATGCACGAATAAAGCTGCACGAGATCGGCGCCGGCCTTGATCTTCTCCAGCGCCGTCTCCGCCGATGAAACACCGCCAACGCCGATAATCGGCAGGGCCGCACCGACGCGGCGACGCATCTTTGCGAGGACGACTGTGGATTTTTCGAAGAGCGGCTGGCCGGAGAGGCCACCGGCTTCCTTCGCCTGGGCCTGATCTCTCAGCCCGTCGCGCGAAAGCGTGGTGTTGGAGACGATCAACCCGTCCAGCGCATGAGCCAAAACTTCKGCAGCGATGTCATCCATGCCCTCTTCCGTCAGATCGGGGGCTATCTTCAAAAAAACCGGGATCTTTTTGCCTGCCTTTGCCGCCTCTTCGTCGCGTGCGGCAAGCACTGCCGACAACAGCGCCGAAAGGCTTTCCCGCGCCTGCAGATCGCGCAGGCCCGGCGTGTTCGGCGAGGAGATGTTGGCGGTGAAATAGCGCGCCACGGAATAGAAACGGCGGATGCCGGCGACGTAATMGGCGATCCGGTCGGCGCTATCCTTGTTGGCGCCGATGTTGACGCCGATGATGCCCTTGCCGCGGATCGGCTGCAGACGCCGGAAGGCCGCATCGTGGCCTTCATTGTTGAAGCCGAGGCGGTTGATGACGCCCTCGTCCTCGACCAGGCGGAAGATGCGCGGGCGCGGATTGCCGGATTGCGGCTTCGGCGTCACCGTGCCGATTTCGGTAAAGCCGAAGCCGAGCTTCAACAGCGCCTCCGGCACCTCGGCGTTCTTGTCATAGCCGGCGGCCATGCCGAGCGGATTGGCAAAATCCAATCCGGCCACAGTCTGACGCAGTCGGGGATCATTGCTGATCCGGCAGGCCGGAACAAGACCGGATCTCAGCGCCGCGATCGACATTCCATGCGCCGTTTCCGGATCGAACATGAAGAGACCACGCCGGCCGAGATCGCGGAAGGCGCCGATCATTCCGGCATCTCCGGAAAGACATGCGCGCCATCGGGGCCAAGCGGCAACGGCTTTTCCCAGAGCACGGCCGAAAGCTGCAGCGGCGCGTAGAGATGCGGGAAAAGATCGCCGCCACGCGAGGGCTCGAACACCAGCTTGTCGCCGAGCGCGTCGCCGTCGATCGCCACCAGCAGCAGGTCCTCCTGGCCGACAAAATAGCGTGCGGCGGTTTCCTTCGCCTGCTTTGCCGTCGAAAGGTGGATGAAATTGTCGGTCAGATCGATCGACGCGCCATTAAAAACACCGGTTTGTCTGGCTTGCTGCCAGAGCGTATCCGGCACGATCTTGTAAACCACTGGCATCGCAGTCATCATCCTTACATGACTTGTGTCCTTGATAGGGCTTTGCACGAAAACCGTTGCCGATGTCCACGGGGATCACCGGGAAAAGTGCAGATGGATGCACATTAAGCAGAAAATTCGGAGGATGACATGACGAAGGAAATGGTATCAGGCCTTGCGGCCCTCATCCTGCCTGCCGCTCTTCTTCTCGCCACGCCCGGCTACGCCGCGGAGCCGGACCCCACGCGCTTCCAGCTCGAGCGCAGCGGCGATCATTTCGTCCGTTTGGATAAGCAAACCGGTGCCATGTCGATCTGCCAGGATCAGAACGGCAATCTGGTCTGCCGCATGGCCGCCGATGAGCGCGCGGCCTATGAAAACGAACTCGATCGCCTCTCCGAGCGCGTCTCGAAGCTGGAAAAGACGGTCGCCTCAAGCAGCGGATCGAACCTGCCGAGCGACGCCGACATCGATCGGACCCTTGGGATCATGGAGAAATTCATGCGTGGCTTCATGGGAATGGCGAAGGAATTCCAGAAGGAAGCGCCCGACACCCAGGCGCAGCCGCAGAAGACCTGAAGCTACTGGAATCAAAAAGCGAAAGCAAGGGGACAAAGGACCTTATTCCTACGCCGCCCTTTACTCGTGAAAAAGCCTCGGTTAACCTTTCTTTAGGGGTCAAACGCCGAACATTCCGGCTTCCGAGTGTGCTGAACCGCAATGTTGTCACATGAGCAGATATGGAGCGCGATCGACAGGCTTGCCGAACGGCATGCCCTGACGGCATCCGGTCTTGCCCGGCGCGCCGGCCTCGACCCCACATCGTTCAACAAGTCGAAGCGGCTGAGCCAGGACGGACGTTTGCGCTGGCCCTCGACGGAATCGATCGCCAAGGTGCTGGATGCGACCGGAGCCAGCATGGAGCAGTTTCTCGGCTGCATGCGCTCGGTGGAAAGCACAAGCAGCGCAGCCGACCGCGCTTTTCCTTTGCCGACAAGCTCCATCCCCTTGCTCGGCTTCGCCCAAGCCGGCGCTGGCGGCTTTTTCGATGACGGCGGCTTTCCGGTCGGCCAGGGGTGGGACATGGTGGAGTTTCCGGTGTCCCCCGGGCAAAAGGGCGGCGTCTATGCGCTTGAAGTGCAGGGCGAGAGCATGCTGCCGCTCTACCGGGATGGCGATGTGCTGATCGTCGAACCGGGGGCACAAATCAGGCGCAATGATCGGGTAGTCGTCAAGACCCGCGAGGGCGAGGTCATGGCCAAGGTGCTGCTGCGACAGACCGCGCGGTCGATAGAACTGCTGTCGCTCAACCCCGAGCATCCGAATCGGAGCTTCGATCTTGCGGATGTGGAGTGGATTGCGCGCATCATCTGGGCCAGCCAATAGGAAAGTTTTCTCGTTATGCGTCGTGATGTTTGGCTGGCAAGTTTGGCAGGTGTGGTCCTCGGTTCGTGGGTGACGCTGGTTGCCGTGCAGGTCGAGGAGCATGGTTTCAGTTTGTCGAACAGAGCCGGAACCGAAAGCGCACCTGTCGTGAGCGCACCAACGGAAACGGCAAAGGCAGTCACCCCGGCAACAGCCACCTCGGCCCAGCAGCCTGCCGATACGACGAAGCCGGACGGCAAGACCGCGGTGCAACCTGCTGCCGTCGCCGCGCAAGCGACGCCAGCCGCAACGACTACTGTAGCCGCCAACGGCGATCAGTCGGCTACAACAAGCTCAGACGCAACGGCATCGCCCCCCACTCCGGCGCCCACCGCAACGCCGACGTCAACGCTGGAAGGCACGGCGAAAGCTCTTGTCGCCACCAGCTCGGATCAAATTAACAAAGACCAATCCGCAGCGGTCCAGCAGCCGACCATATTGCCCGAAAGCAAGGCGTCCGCCGAGTTGGCGCAGCCGCAGGCGACACCAGTAAATCCGGGCGAGACGCAAGTGGCGCAGGCAACGCCGACAAACCCGGCGCCGTCGAACCAAACCGATGCGTACCAAACGCCGGCGAGCCGGATGCCGGCCGACCAGATGGACAGGGAGCAGGCGGCCGAGGCCCTCAGGACCGAGCCTGCTGAACCGCCATCGCAGCAGGCGTCGACCGGCAGCGACGAAAAGCCGATCGAGCAAGCAAAGCCGGTGGAACTGGTGCGGCCATTTTCGGACCGCGCCGGCATATTGACCATTGCCGGCAAGAGCGTGCAGCTCCCCGGCATCATTCCGACCGATGTCGAGCGGATGTGCACCGGGCCGAATGGCAAGAGCTGGCCCTGCGGGGCGGCGGCGCGTACCGCTTTCCGCATGTATCTGCGCGGCCGCACCATCGACTGCGACCTGCCGAACCCGACCTGGCAAGGTACGGTGACCGGCGCCTGCCGCTATGTTCGCGTCGATCTCAGCGAATGGCTGGTGCGTTTCGGCTGGGCCGAGCCTGAGGCTGGATCGCCCTTGGTCGCCCTTGCGGAACAGGCAAAGCAGCAGAAACGCGGTATCTACGGCGACGATCCGCGAGCGGGCGGAAAATCGACGCTCGCTCCTCCGCCGGCCAAGGAAAATCCGCTCAATCCGATCTGACGTCATGCTTCCAACACGCGCTCTTGTCATGAGAGGCGCGACTTTCTAGTCTGCTGCCAAATTGAAGGATTTTGCACTGCCATGAACAAGCCGCTTTCCGCCCATGAAGCCCTGATCTACGTCATGGTGATCGCATCCGCCGTCGATCGGACCATGAACGACAAGGAATTGGGCCGGATTGGCGAGCTGATCCACGCACTGCCGGTTTTCGACGGCTTCGATGACGAGCGACTGATCTCCGTTTCGCGCGATTGCGCCAAGCTTCTCGCTGGCAACGAAGGGCTCGATATTGTGCTGGAAACCGTGCGCGACACCCTGCCGGCGCGGCTCTACGACACTGCCTATGCACTTGCCGTCGAGGTGGCCTCTGCCGATTTCTCGGTCAAGGCAGAGGAACTGCGCCTGCTCAGCCTGCTGCGCGACCGTCTCGGTCTCGACAAGCTGACCTGTGCCGCCATCGAGCGCAGCGCTATTGCCCGCTACCGCAAGGGCTGAGACGCTTCATCAATAAAGTCCGTAGGGAAAATATCGCAGATAGATTTCCTGCAGCCGGCTGTCGCGGGACAATGTTGCCAGCGCGTGATTGATCGCGGCCGTCAGATCGGCGTCCTGCTGCCGCAACATGATGGTCATGCCCTCGCCCAGGAATTGCTGGGAGAGATAGGGGCCATCAAACAGCGCGCAGCATTTTTCAGCCGATGACGACGATACCCAGAAGGACAGTTGCAACCCATCGGCAAAGGCAGCGTCGACCTTGCCGTCCTTCACCGCCGTTAGCAGCGCGTTCTTGTCGTCAAAGGGAACCTGCTTGATGTCGGGGAAAAAGGCGGCGAGCATCGACTCATGCGCCGTGCGCTTGACCACGCCCACAGAATGACCGGCAAGGGCGGCGGCCGTCGTGCCGTCGATCGACGCCTTGAGATTGCGGACGAAGCGGGCAGGCAACATCAGGAAGGGACGCGAAAAGGCAAAGCTCTTGCGCAGCTCAGGCGTCACGGCGACGCCGGCAATCACCGCATCACCTTGCGAGGCGGATAGCGCGCCCTGCAATTCATCGAATGGCAGCGCCTGGATCTGACATTTGTCCGATATGCCGAGCTCGTCGCAAATCTCGCGCGCAAGATCGACATGAAAGCCGGCGAGCTTGCCGTTCTGATCGGCGAAATTGAAAGGCGGAAAGTCGACGGAGGTCAGGAAGCGAAGCCTGACCAGCGAAGAAAGGTCTGGCTTCGGCAGCCGCTCTCGCGAGTCGAACAGGATCGGTAGGCCGGAGGGTGGCGCCTCCTGGGCGGCCAGAGGCATGGCGCAGGACGCGGAAAGCAGCGCCACGCATGCCACGCGCCTGGCCAAGGATTCCAACGACGAAAGGCAAACACGCATGACGATGATCCCCTCCGGTCGGTTCGCGGTTTCCGATTTCGAAACCGGTGTAACAGAGTCGTGCCGAGGGGAGAATGCAATAGCCGGAAAAAGCGGGGATAGCCGGCAGAATCGGGCCTGAAAGATACTGATGTTAGCGGTCGATTAAGCTCTATCGATTCTATTTGGCATCGACGACGTCGGCTCCCGAAGCTGATCGCATGACGCAGGTCGTCCGAACCTTGCTGGCCAAGGTATCTCATAAAATTCGGCTTCACTTGCGTGCATCAGGCAGCAAGCGCGACGTCCATCTTTTCTCCAGGGAAAGCGGATCATGGCGCGCTGTCGTTGGTGCTGCGCGATATCCTTCGGGCGGATCGTCATGTTCAGGAACCTGAAAATCAAAACCAAGATGCTCGCCGTGATCCTCTTTCTCGGGATCATCTCTTTCGCCGGCTTGCTCTACATCGTCAGCGAATTCCGCAAAGCGGACGAGGTCTACAGCGCCTTCCTCGACAACGAGGCCGTTGCGGCGACGCAAGGCACGCGCTCCAGCACATCCGTTCTCGCCTCCGTGCTGCAGGCAAGCATGATGCTGAATTTCGATCCCGACAGCGACGTCTTCAAGACGGTCGCAGCGGGCAAGAGCCGTTTCGCGGAGGCCAAGGATCGGTTGAAACAAGCCGAAATCCAGGTTCCTGCGCAAAAGGCTCAAATCGATGTGATCCTCGCGGGCATAGACGAACTGGAAGCGCTGACGAACAAAATGATCGACCAGCGCAAGAGCGGCGACGTCAAAGGCGCGACCGCAACCATGATCGCCGTCAGCGACAAGTTGACCGCGCTCGTTGCCAAGATGCAGGCGGACAACAACGAGTTGACCGACCGGATGGACAAGGGCGCCGATGACGTGTCGGCCCACGTCAACACCACAATCAACTACACGCTCGCCATTTTCGGCACTCTGACGTTTCTGGCCATCGGCCTTGGCCTCTATGTCGCGCAGACCGAAATTGCGACACCGTTGGCGCGCCTGCATCGCCGCATGGTGACGCTTACCAGCGGCGACACGACGAGCGAGATCGAGGGTCTCGACCGCCGCGACGAAATCGGTCAAATGGCCTCGGCAGTTTCCGTTTTCCGCGACAACGCCATCGAACGCGCCCGGCTGGAAGCGCAGGCCGAAGCCGACCGTAACCTCAGCGACAGCGAACGCGCCGAACGTGAGGCGCAGCGGGTGGCAGAAGACGCGCATCTGCAGCAGGCAGTGCAGGCGCTCGGCGACGGCCTGAAGCGTCTGGCCGACGGCGATCTCGTCACCCACATCAACACGCAGTTCGTCGCCCATCTCGACCAGCTACGGCAGGATTTCAACAATTCGCTGATCAAGCTGAACGAGGCGATGCAGGCGGTCGGCGCCAATGCGCGCGCCATCAATGCCGGCGCCAACGAGATCCGCGGTTCCGCTGAAGAGCTTTCCAAGCGGACTGAACAACAGGCCGCCGCCGTCGAAGAAACGGCGGCCGCCCTGGAACAAATCACCACCACGGTCAAGGACGCGGCCAAGCGGGCGGAAGAAGCAAGCCAGCTTGTCGCCCACACCCGCGCCGGCGCCGAACGGTCCGGCGAGATCGTCCGCAACGCCGTCAGCGCCATGCAGCAGATCGAGAAATCCTCCTCCGAGATCGGCAACATCATCGGCGTGATCGACGACATCGCTTTTCAGACCAACCTTCTCGCTTTGAACGCCGGTGTCGAAGCAGCCCGCGCCGGTGAAGCCGGCAAGGGCTTTGCGGTCGTCGCCCAGGAAGTGCGCGAACTGGCGCAGCGCTCGGCCAATGCCGCCAAGGAGATCAAATCGCTGATCACCGCGTCCAGCACGCATGTGCAGACCGGCGTCGATCTCGTCGACGAGACCGGCAAGGCGCTCGACGCCATCGTCTCGGAAGTGCAGGAGATCAACCGGCATGTGCATGCCATTGCCGAAGCCTCCCGCGAACAATCGGCGGGCCTGCAGGAGATCAATACCGCCGTCAACGCCATGGACCACGGCACGCAGCAGAACGCCGCCATGGTCGAGGAGAGCACAGCCTCCAGCCAGAGCCTGGCAACGGAAGCCGCCTCGCTGACGGCCCTGCTCGGCCAGTTCCGCATGACCGGAACCGAAGGTAGTTACGTTGCTTCCGCGGCCCCGTCGAGCCACGCGCCGCGCATCTCCACCCGCCCCGCACCGCGACCGGCTGTTGCTCCGGTTCGTGCCGTCGAAGGGACGAAGGCACGCCCGGCCCCCTCACCCGCCCGCGCGCTCGGCCAGAAGCTGATGAGCGCCTTTGGCGGCAACAGCCAGACAGTTTCGGCTCCCCCAAAGGACGCGGACTGGACGGAATTCTGAGGCCGTCAGCGCTGCTCGGCGCTATAACTCCACATGAAAACAGGCGGGACGCTTCATCGCATCCCGCCTGTTTCTTTGAAGGGGCCTATTGATCCGTTTTTCTTTTGGAGAAAGAAAGCCGTTCGACATTCGCGTGGCTGACGCCGCCCGTTTCACCCCGCCACCTGACCAGCCGCGCGGGAGCGCCGACATAGATGCCATAGGGTTCGGTCTTTCCCTTGACGACGGCATTGGCGCCGATGACGCATCCTTTGGATATATGGGAGCCGCCAAGGATTTTCGCCCCGGCGCCGATCCAGACATCGTCTTCGATGACAACCGGCTTCTTGGTGACGCCCTGCATGCGAATGGGCTGTGTTGGATCATCGAAATTGTGGTCGAACGAAACCACCATGGCATGAGCGGCGATCCGCACATCATTGCCGATCGTGATGCCGCCGCGCCCGAGCAGAATGGCGTAGTCGTTGAGGGAGACGCTCCGGCCGATCTCGATGCTGCCGCGTTGGGCATCGATGACGATCCCCTTGCGGAGAAAGGCCTTTGGCCCGATGCTGACGCTGCCATCCTTCCAGATAATCGTCGCACTGGGCGGCACCTTGGTGCGGCGGGAAATCTTCAACACGCCGCGCGTGAAGACCGCCCTCAACCTGTAAAACAGCGCAACATTGAGCATCGGCATCCGCTCCAGTTAAGGGATGACCTTCTGGCACGAATGTCTGGCATTAACCTGAATAAGGACGGGTATTCACCTCAGCGGCCGTTCCATCGCAGCCTTCCGCGAGGGATTTGCTGAAACGCTACAGACGAAGATGCCGTTCTTGACATTGCAGCCTTTTTGTATATATGAAAACTGTTGGCAAACTTTTAGTTTTCGTATATACAAAATCTAATGAAATTACTTGGGACGAGCCGAAGCGAATAGCCAATTTGGAGAAGCACGGCCTTGACTTTGCCGCTCTATCTCTCGAATTCTTCCTGAATTCCATTGTGATCCCCGCGAAGAAGAATCGCCCCCAGGCTATCGGCAAGATGCAAGACGGCACGATTTCAGTGATCTTCGGCACCCTTGGTTCGGAAGGCATATCCGTCATTTCCATGCGCCGCGCCAATAGTAAAGAAAGGAGCCTGCTCTGATGGTTGTCAAATTTGAACGTCCGCGTTCCTTCAAAGAAGGCCGAGGTTATACGAAGCAGGATTGGGATGAGGTTTCCGACAACCCGCCAGTCACGGAAGAGACGTTACGAAAGGCCAAGCCGTTTACGGAGGCATTCCCTGAACTCACCGAGGAAATCCGCAGGAATCTAGGCGGGCGTCCCAAATCGGAAAATCCCAAGCTTGCCGTCAGCATTCGCCTGGACCGTGATGTTGTCGAAGCTTTCAAGGCGGACGGCGAAGGCTGGCAAAGCCGTATAAACGAGGCTCTGCGGAAGGCCGCTGGTCTATAGAGGTAAATTGAAATAGCTGGAGCGGGTGAAGGGAATCGAACCCTCGTATTCAGCTTGGGAAGCTGCTGCTCTACCATTGAGCTACACCCGCATGACATCCAGAGATGTCCAACAGTTGGCGGCCTGTGTCAAGGCCGCCAAATAGAGGATCACAGCCGGAAGTGCTTGGAAAGCTTCAGGCCCTGCGCCTGATAGTTTGAACCAACGCCGGAGCCATAGAGGCTTGAGGGTTGTTCCAGCATGTGCTCGTAGACCAGACGGCCGACGATCTGGCTGTCTTCGAGGATGAAGGGGACTTCGTGGCTGCGCACTTCCAGCACGGCGCGGCTGCCGCGGCCGCCGGCGGGTGCGTGGCCGAAGCCGGGGTCGAAAAAGCCCGCGTAATGAACGCGGAATTCGCCGACCAAGGGATCGAAGGGCGTCATTTCGGCGGCATAATGCGGCGGCACATGAACGGCTTCGCGCGAGACGAGAATGTAGAATTCGTCCGGATCGAGGATCAGTTCGGTCCGGCCACGGCTATAGAGCGGCTCCCAGAAATCGAAGATATCGTGCTGGGCCTTCTTGTCGACGTCGACGACAGCCGTGTGATGCTTGCCGCGATAGCCGATCAGGCCTTCCTTATCGCCCGCCAGATCGATCGAGAGCGCGATGCCGCCGCCGGTGACGTTCGGCTTCTTGCTGGCGACCAGCGTCTCGCTCTCGTGCAGCGCCAGCAGTTCCGGCTCGGAGAGCATGGCCTGGCCGACACGGAAGCGGATTTGCGACAGGCGCGAGCCGCGACGCACGACGATCGGGAAGGTGCGCGGACTGATTTCGAGATAGAGCGGGCCGGAATAGCCGGCCGGGATCTTGTCGAACTCCTGCGCGCGGTCGGTGATGACGCGGGTGAAGATATCCAGGCGGCCAGTCGAGCTTTTTGGATTGGCGGAAGCGGACATATCGGCCGGCAGGTCGAGCCGCTCCATTAGCGGGACGATGTAGACGCAGCCGGTTTCCAACACCGCGCCTTCCGAGAGATCGACGACGTGCAGCTTCAGCCGGTCGAGCTTGTCGGCGACAAGATGCGACGGGCCGGGCATGAAGCTGGCGCGGACACGGAAAGCATGCGCACTGAGCCTGAGATCCAGGCTCGCCGGCTGGATCTGATCGACATCCAGTTCTTTTTCGCTCGTCAGCCGTCCCGCTTCGAAGAGCGCTGCAATGGCGCGATCGGCCAAAATTCCAGTAGTGCGAGCCATCATGCCTCTTTCCCAGCGTATGACAGGGCAAGTCGAGAACAAACTTGCCGGTTATGCGCCGTACAAATGTTACTGCGGCCTCAGCACATCCTGGCGGACGCGCGGGCAGTAATTTGCCGCAGACAAAACCAAACTCGGGGAATTGACGCAAGCGGTCAACGGCAGTATTGCAACTTATCCCGTGGTGATTTGGCCGGTCGGCTTGCAGCCACGTTAAACAAGTGGCTAAAAGGACCGGGGTTAAACCGGTCTGCTTTCGCGACCGGTTTTTTTGTTTTGAAAGTGGTGATGGCATGAGCAAGACTTGGCGCCCCGCAACCCAGCTCGTTCACGGTGGAACGCTCCGTTCGCAATTCGGCGAGACATCCGAAGCAATCTATCTGACGCAAGGCTTCGTCTACGACACGTCGGAAGCTGCCGAGGCCCGTTTCAAGGGTGAGACCGACGGCTTCATCTACGCCCGCTACGGCAGCCCGACGAACGACATGTTCGAAAAGCGCATGTGCGCTCTGGAAGGCGCCGAAGATGCCCGCGCCACCGCTTCCGGCATGGCCGCCGTTTCCGCCGCCATCCTCTGCCAGTTGAAGGCCGGTGATCATATCGTCGCAGCCCGCGCCCTCTTCGGCTCCTGCCGCTGGGTCGTCGAGACGCTGGCGCCGAAATACGGTATCCAATGCACGCTGGTGGACGGCCGCTTCATCGAGAACTGGGAAAAGGCGATCCAGCCGAATACCAAGGTCTTCTTCCTGGAGAGCCCGACCAACCCGACGCTGGAAGTGGTCGACATCGCCGCCGTCGCCAAGCTCGCCAACCAGATCGGCGCCAAGGTCGTGGTCGACAACGTTTTCGCGACGCCGCTGTTCCAGAAGCCGCTGGAACTCGGCGCCCACATCGTCGTCTATTCCGCCACCAAGCATATCGACGGCCAGGGCCGCTCGCTCGGCGGCGTCATCCTCTCCGACAAGCAGTGGATCGACGAGAACCTGCACGACTACTTCCGCCACACCGGCCCGGCCATGTCGCCGTTCACGGCCTGGACGCTGCTGAAGGGCATTGAAACCCTGCCGCTGCGCGTCAAGCAGCAGACGCAGAACGCAGCCAAGGTCGCCGACTTCCTCGCAGAGCAGAGCAAGGTCGGCAAAGTGATCTATCCCGGCCGCAAGGACCATCCGCAGGCCGACATCATCGCCAAGCAGATGACCGGCGGCTCGACGCTGGTGGCCTTCGAGCTGAAGGGCGGCAAGGAAGCGGCTTTCAAGCTGCAGAACGCGCTGGAGATCGTCAAGATTTCCAACAATCTCGGCGACTCGAAGAGCCTGATCACTCATCCCGCCACCACCACGCACAAGAACCTCACGGACGAAGCCCGTGCCGAACTCGGCATCTCGCCGGGAACCGTGCGCTTTTCGGCAGGGATCGAGGACAGCGAGGATCTGGTCGAAGATTTCGCCCGCGCACTGGCGCAGGTCTCCGGCTGACGTTCTACCCAAACCCGCCTGAATATTGTTCGGGCGGGCTTACACATCTTGAAAACAGACCGCGCGCCTATACTTTCGATCGCGGACGATTAACCTTTAGAGTTAGTCATAACATCTGAAAATCCGAAGGATTTAATCCGCTAAAGGCGTTTTCACCAATCCATTCCTTGACGGAACAGGTCGCTTTATAGGATACCCCTAAGTATCCCGCTTTCCGTGGGATCATAGAAAGCGGATAAGGTGCCCTAGACTTAAAATGCTGGAGCGTCCTTTGTGCGTTCGTTTGAGCGCGCGACGTTTCGGAGTAGTGACCAAGGTGTCAGGCATGTATCGCGCTCTAACACACGACATCGAAGTTGTTGTCGAACCCTTTTATCTGGAGGAGCAATCCGATCCGGATGACGATCGTTACGTCTGGGGTTATCGCATCGTGATTTCCAACCACTCGACCGTCTCCGTGCGGCTGGTGACGCGCTACTGGCACATCACCGATCAGAACGGCATGGTGGACGAAGTGACCGGACCCGGCGTTGTGGGTGAGCAGCCGAGGCTGCGGCCCGGCGATACCTATGAATATTCTTCTGGCTGTCCGCTCGACACACCCTCAGGCATGATGTTCGGCCACTACCAGATGGAGACGGACGACGGGAAGCTGTTTCACGTCAAAATCCCAGCCTTTTCGTTGGATACGCCCAACTTGCTGCGGACGCTGAACTGAGCCGATTGAAGCGGCTCAGCTTTTCGCGGAACCGCAACACCGTTTCATCTCTTTGTTCTTCGCAATGCCGGACGGAGAACTATCCCGCCCTTTTCCTGAAATCGCTCAGACTTCCGTCACCTCGGACACCTCGAAGCGATAGGTCGTCGAACAGAATTCGCAGGTGACGGCGATCTCGCCATTGTCCTGGCTCGCTTCGATCTCCTCGGCGGAGAAGCCGCGCAACACGCCCTTCAGCTTGTCGCGTGAACAGGTGCAGCGGTCGAAGACCGCCTTGGGCTCGTAGACGCGCACGCCGCGCTCATGGAAGAGGCGGTACAACAGACGCTCGGTGCCGACCTGCGGATCGGTCAATTCGTCGGCGTCGATGGTCTCGACCAGCGTGCGGGCTTCCGCCCAGGCATCATCCTCGACGTGTTCGCGCAGGCTCGTGTCGCCGTCTCCGCCGTGGAAATCCGGCTGGCGCATGCGCTCCGGTGCTTCCGGTAGGAACTGCGCGACAAGGCCGCCCGCCCGCCAGCGATGGCGCGGCTTGCCGGCCTCGTCGCGATCGAACAATTCGGCAGCGCCGAGGCGGACGCGCGTCGGAATCTGTTCCGACTGGCGGAAATAGGTGCCGGCAATCTCTTCGAGCGACGCACCGTCKAGCGCCACGATCCCCTGATAGGGCTGACTGAAGCGACCCTGATCGATGGTGAAGGCGAGGACGCCCTTGCCGAGCAACTGTTCCGGCTCGGTCTTGCCGGCGGCCACTGCCTGCGCCAGCGCCTCGTCATCGAAGCGGGCATAGGCGCGCACGTTCTCCGGCGTCGAAAAATCGGCGACCAGAAGGTCGACCGGTCCGTCGCTCTTCGTCTGTACGGTGAACTTGCCCTCGAACTTCAGCGAAGTGCCGAGCAATACGGTCAGCACCACCGCCTCGGCTAGCAACCGCGCGACAGGAGCCGGATAGCTGTGCCTAGCGAGAATTGCGTCCAACAGCGGCCCGAGCTGCACAGCGCGGCCACGGACATCAAGACCCTCTACCTGGAAGGGAACGACATGATCGTCGCCGGCAAAATCAAACTGACCCAGCGAGGCTGCACTTTCCGCCATTGCTCTACTCCTACTGCGCCCGCGACATCAAACGCGGTTCTATATCCTCAGATCGCGCCCAGGCACCAAGCAAGAATCGATTTTTGCGCATGAAGGCGGTTTTCCGCCTCATCGAAAACAACGGATTGCGGACCGTCGATCACCTCGTCCGTCACTTCCTCCCCGCGATGGGCGGGCAGGCAATGCATGAACAACGCGTCCTTGCCGGCCTGTGCCATCAAAGCCGCGTTGACCTGATAGGGCTGGAAGACGTTGTGACCGCGGGCCCGGTGCTCCTGATTCATGGAAACCCAGGTATCGGTTACCACACAATCGGCGCCGGCGACCGCACGGTCGGCATCATGCGAGAGCATGATTTCGGCGCCCTCGTTGCGGGCCCAGTTCAGATAGTGATCCTTGGGCTCAGAACCAAGGGGTACGGCCATGTTCATGCGATAGCCGAAACGGGCAGCTCCTTCGACCAGCGAATGCAGCACGTTGTTGCCGTCGCCGGTCCAGGCAATGGTCTTACCCTTGATCGGGCCACGATGCTCCTCAAAGGTCATGATGTCGGCCATGATCTGACAGGGATGCGTGTCGTCGGTCAGCGCGTTGATGACCGGCACGGTCGCGTGCTGGGCGAGTTCCAACAGGCGCGAATGTTCGGTCGTGCGGATCATGATCGCGTCGACATAGCGCGACAGCACCTTCGCCGTATCGCCGATCGTCTMGGCGCGGCCGAGCTGCATTTCCGTACCCGACAGGAACAGCGTCTCGCCGCCGAGCTGGCGCATGCCGACGTCGAAGGAGACGCGGGTGCGGGTGGACGGCTTCTCGAAGATCATCGCCAGCATCTTGCCGGCCAGCGGCTTGTCGGCCGCACCTGCCTTCAGCGCCTGCTTTCGCACGATGGCATCGTCAATGATGCTGCGCAGATCGGCAGCCGCGACGGCCGAGAGATCGAGAAAGTGTTTCGGTGAAGCCATGTCCCTACCTGTACTCCAGAAATGATAACGCCCGCTGTGAGGGCAAAAACGCCCCGATCAGCAGGCGTTGAACTCAAGCCGACTTCTTGACGCGGGCGGCGCGCAGAGATTCTGCAGCGCGTTCGATACGGACAAGGCCTTCGCGCGCCTCCTCGGCCGTGACCACCAGCGGCGGCAGCAGACGGATGACGTTGTCGCCGGCCGGCACACCCAGCAGATGTTCGGCGCGGATCGCCTGCAGTAGATCCGACTGCGGAATGGCAGCCTTGATGCCGAGCAGCAGCCCCTCGCCGCGGACATCCTCGATAATATCCGGAAAACGATCCTTGAGCGAGGCCAGACCCTGGCGGAAGACCAAGGCCACATCGCGCACATGCTGCAGGAAGCCATCCGACAGCACGACATCGAGCACGGCGTTGCCGACCGCCATGGCGAGCGGATTGCCGCCATAGGTCGAGCCATGCGTGCCCGCCTTCATGCCCGAGGCCGCCTCCGCGGTCGCAAGGCAGGCGCCGAGCGGAAAGCCACCGCCGATGCCCTTGGCGACAGCCATGATATCCGGCGTGATGCCGGCCCATTCATGGGCGAAGAGCTTGCCGGTGCGACCGACGCCACTCTGAACCTCGTCGAGGACCAGAAGCAGGCCATGCTCGTCGCAGATCTGACGCAGGCCGCGCAGGAACTCGTTGGTCGCCGGGCGGATACCGCCCTCGCCCTGCACCGGCTCGATCAGGATCGCAGCCGTAGCACCGGTAATCTCGGCACGCACGGCGTCGAGATCGCCGAAAGGCACCTGGTCGAAGCCGGGGGCCTTCGGGCCGAAACCTTCCAGGTATTTCTCCTGGCCGCCGGCAGCGATCGTCGCGATCGTGCGGCCATGGAAGGCGCCTTCGAAGGTGATGATATGGTATCTGTCGGGATGCCCCTTGAAGAACTGGTAGCGACGCGCCGTCTTGATGGCGCATTCCAGAGCCTCGGCTCCGGAATTGGTGAAGAACACCTTGTCGGCGAAGGTGGCGTCCGTCAGCCGCTTCGACAATTTCTCCTGGCCCGGCACCTCATAGAGGTTGGACAGGTGCCAGACCTTGTCAGCCTGCGACTTCAACTCTGCAACCAGATGGGGATGAGCGTGGCCAAGCGAATTCACCGCAACGCCGGCGGCAAAATCGAGGTAGCGCTCGCCGGTCTCCGTGATCAGCCACACGCCCTCGCCTCGCTCGAACCGCAGCGGAGCACGCATGTAGGTGTCATAAAGCGGCGCGGTTTCAGCCATGGCGCATTCTCCTCGATCACAACCTTTAGGGCCTGTCGTTTCCTTCGTGTGAAACGGGCCCCGGAAAATCAAAAATGCCGCCTTTCGGCGGCCTGAGCACTATTGATGTTTTGCACTGCGATGTCAACAAAACTGGCGATTTAGCAGGTGCGGCAGAGCGCCTCCGGAGGGAGGCCATCTCTTCGACAAGTTATATTGCATAAATGCCACTCACGTATAGCAAGTTGGGGAAAACCTCGAAATCGATTCCTCAAGAATCCCGCGACTCTTGTCACGGAGTCAGCCTCACACTAGGTTAAAAACCAATTACTAGACTGCATGCGGCGGAACTAGTCACCACAATTTTAAAGCGTTTCACGCCTCGACCCAATGCGAGGCAATGGTGAGGGATTCTGCCATCAGAAACGCGACAGCGGAGACAGGGCATGAATTGGACAGACGAACGCGTCGAGAAGCTGAAAAAGCTGTGGTCCGAAGGTTTGAGCGCCAGCCAGATCGCGGCACAGCTCGGTGGTGTCAGCCGTAATGCCGTCATCGGCAAAGTGCATCGCTTGAGCCTGCCAGGCCGAGCGAAGGCCGGTGGCGCAGCAACCGCAGCTCGAGCGCCGAAGCGCAATACCTCGGCCCCACGGGCGCCGAATTACGCCTCGCGCGTTGCAACCCGCACGGTTACCCGCCAGCAGGGTGCGACGATGCTCAAGGAAGAGGTCGAGATCGATACGGTCCACGAGATCGAATATCGCCCGGCCACCAATGTGGTCGTTCCGATCTCGCGCCGCCTCGGCCTGACGGAACTCACCGAACGCACCTGCAAGTGGCCGGTCGGCGACCCGCTGAAGGATGATTTTCACTTCTGCGGCAACGACAGCCCGGACTCCTCGCCCTACTGCACCTACCACCAGCGGCTGGCTTACCAGCCCGTGCATGAGCGGCGCCGGGCGGCACACTGAGCCATATCAACCATATGAAAAACGGGCCGAAAGGCCCGTTTTCTGTTTCCGCCGCCATGTTGGAGGACGGCCCGCCGGGTTTCCCCGATCAGGCCTCCATAGAATAACCCGCGCCGCGAACGGTGCGGATGACATCCTGCATATTGGAGAAATTCAGCGCTTTGCGCAGACGGCCGACATGCACGTCGACGGTGCGTTCGTCGACATAGATATCGTGCCCCCACACGCCGTCGAGCAACTGAGAGCGCGAGAAGACACGGCCGGGCGATGACATCAGGAATTCCAGCAGGCGGAATTCCGTCGGCCCCAACCGCACTTCACGGCTCTTGCGGTGGACGCGATGGGTCTCGCGGTCCAGTTCGATATCGCCACAGCGCAGGACCGTGGACAGAACCTCCGGGCGGGCTCGGCGCAGCATTGCCTTGACGCGGGCCATCAGCTCCGGCGTCGAGAACGGCTTGACGACATAGTMGTCCGCGCCGGTGGAAAGGCCGCGCACGCGCTCGCTTTCCTCGCCGCGAGCGGTGAGCATGATGATCGGCAGGCGCTCCGTCTCCGGCCGCATACGCAGCCGACGGCAGAGCTCGATGCCGGACACGCCKGGGAGCATCCAATCGAGGATCAGAAGATCGGGGATGCGCTCCTGGAGGCGCAGCTCGGCTTCGTCGCCTCTCAGGATAGTGTCGACCTCGAAGCCTTCCGCCTCGAGATTATAGCGCAGCAGAACGCTTAGCGCTTCCTCGTCTTCTACAACAGCTACTCTCGGAACCATGCGCCTCTGGTCTCCTTCTCTTGGCGTCTACTTTATTCCGTCACTGCACCGACGGTGTTGGCGGTATCGTCCTTCGGGCGCTCGCCTTCGGGCTGGGCACCGGTCGCCATGTAATAGATCGTCTCGGCGATGTTGGTGGCATGGTCGCCGATGCGCTCGATGTTCTTGGCGCAGAAAAGAAGATGCGTGCAGGTGGTGATGTTGCGCGGATCTTCCATCATGTAGGTCAGCATCTCGCGGAAGAGCGAGGTGTACATGGCGTCGATTTCCTCATCGCGCTCGCGGATCGACACGGCCTTGTCGGGCGAACGGGTCGAGTAGACGTCGAGCACTTCCTTGAGCTGGACGAGCGCCAGTTCGGAGAGGTGTTCGATGCCGCGGGCGAGACGCCGCGGAACGCCGGTGCCCTGCACGGCGATGACGCGCTTTGCGGTGTTCTTGCCGAGATCGCCAACGCGTTCCAGATCGGAAGCGATGCGGATGGAGCCCATGATTTCACGAAGGTCGGCAGCCATCGGCTGGCGGCGGGCGATGGTGACGATCGCCTTGTCGCCGACTTCGCGCTCGGCGTGGTCGAGAATGACGTCGTCGGAGATGACCTTCTGCGCCAGAGCGGCATCGCCGTTGACCAGCGCGCGGACGCTGTCGCTGACCATCTGCTCCGCCAGGCCGCCCATTTCGGAAATGCGGCGCGTCAGGAACTTCAGGTCCTCGTCATAAGCAGAGAGAATGTGTGTAGAGACCATTTTTCTATCCTCAAGGTGAAAGGTGCGAAGGGAACCGCGCGGGGGAGCATCATCAGCCAAAACGGCCCATGATGTAATCCTGCGTGCGGAAATCATCGGGATTGGTGAACATCTTATCGGTATCGTTCTCCTCGACCAGATGGCCGAGATGAAACATTGCGGTACGCTGCGAAACGCGGGCTGCTTGCTGCATGGAATGCGTCACGATGACGATCGTGAAGTTTTCCCGAAGCTCATGAATGAGTTCCTCGACTTTGGCGGTGGCAATCGGATCGAGCGCCGAACACGGCTCGTCCATGAGAATGACCTCCGGACTGACAGCGACGGCACGGGCGATGCAAAGGCGCTGCTGCTGGCCGCCGGAGAGGCTGGTCCCTGCCTCAAAAAGCCGGTCCTTCACCTCGCCCCACAGCCCGGCCTTCTGAAGGCTGGTTTCGACGATATGGTCGAGATCGGTCTTGGACCGATGCAGGCCATGGATACGCGGGCCATAGGCGACATTCTCGTATATCGACTTCGGGAACGGATTGGGCTTCTGGAACACCATTCCGACGCGGGCGCGCAGCTCAACAACGTCGATGCTGTTGTCGTATATATCCTGATCGTCGAGCGTGATCTTGCCGGTGACGCGGCAGGTGTCGATCGTATCGTTCATGCGATTGAGGCAACGCAGGAAAGTGGACTTGCCGCAGCCGGAAGGACCGATCAGCGCGGTGACCGTGTTGGCGCGGATGTTCAGGTCGACATCGAACAGCGCACGCTTGTCGCCGTAATAGACCGAGACAGCCTGGCCGATCATCTTATAGGGGATCGTCATCATCTTCCTGGCCAGTGCTTTTTCGCTCGCGGCTTCCGTCATCATGTTCATTCCATCGCCTCCTGTCACCAGCGCCGCTCAAAGCGACGGCGCAGCAGGATGGCGCCGATGTTCATCGCAACGAGGAAGAAGAGCAGGACGATGATGGCCCCGGAGGTTCTTTCTACAAAAGCGCGCTCGGCTTCGCTCGCCCACATGTAGATTTGCACCGGCAAGGCCGTCGAAGGATCGAGCKGCCCCGCCGGATAATTGGCGACGAAGGCGACCATGCCGATCAGCAGCAACGGCGCGGTTTCGCCGAGCGCATGCGCCAGACCGAGGATCGTGCCCGTCAAGATACCGGGCATGGCGAGCGGCAGGACATGGTGGAACACCACCTGCATGCGCGAAGCGCCTAGGCCGAGGGCAGCGCTGCGGATCGACGGCGGCACGGCACGCAGCGCCGACCGCGTGGCGATAATGATCATCGGCAGCGTCATCAGGCTCAGCACCAGCCCGCCGACCAGCGAGGCGGAACGCGGCAGGCCCATGAAGTTGATGAAGACCGAGAGCCCKAGCAGGCCGTAGACGATCGACGGGACCGCAGCGAGATTGTTGATATTGACCTCGATCAGATCCGTCAGCCGGTTCTTCGGCGCGAACTCCTCAAGATAGATCGAGGCAGCAACGCCGACCGGCAGCGCCAGGACCAGCACGGTCAGCATGAGATAGAACGAGCCGATCAGCGCGACGCCGAGGCCCGCAGCCTCCGGGCGACTGGAATTGCCCGACAGGAACAGGCCGGAATTGAACGCTTCGTGCAGGGCGCCCGTGGCGGCGAGCTGCTTCATCCAGGCAATTTGCCGATCGGAGACCTTGCGATCCTTTTCGTCGGCCGTCAGGTCGATCTGTCCCTTGTTGGCGGAGTCGATATTGGCGCCGGCGAGGAAAGTGACCTTTACCGTCCTCCCGATGACAGACGGATCGGCCAGGACCCTCTCGCGCAAGGCAATCCGCGCGCCGTCCGATACCATTTCCGTCGCCTCGCGCACGAGCGCCCGATTGGAAGGATCGATGTCCAGCGCCTTCACCAGGGCGTCACGGATGAGAACGGGATAGTTGGCCGCGATCAGCACCTTCGGATCGCTGCCGCGCCTGCCTGAGGGATCGATGACCTTCTCGGTGAACTCGATTGGCAGGGTGATCGAGGTCTGCACAAAGGCGGTATAGCCGTGGCGTACCACTGTGGAGACCAGGATGATGAGGAAGACCAGGCCAAAGGTAACGGCGGCAAGGCCATAGGCGCGGAAACGCCGTTCAGCGGCGTAGCGTCGCCTGATGCCGATATCGCGCCGCAGCGGCGTGCCGGGTGTTAGCCCGCGCGGAACAGGCGACGGGGCGGAAGATACGACATCGCTCATTCGTATTGCTCCCTATACCGGCGCACGATGTAGAGCGCATAGACGTTCAGGCACAAGGTCAGGCCGAAGAGCGTGATGCCAAGCGCGAAGGCAACCAATGTCTGCGGCGAGGTGAATTCGAGGTCACCGGTCAACTGGTTGACGATCTTCACGGTGACCGTCGTCATCGGCTCGAAGGGGTCGAGCTGCATGCGGGCGGCAACGCCGGCAGCCAATACGACGATCATGGTCTCGCCGATCGCCCGCGACGCCGTCATCAACAGCGCGCCGACAATGCCCGGCAATGCGGCCGGCAGGAGGACGCGCTTGACCGTCTCCGACCGCGTTGCGCCAAGGCCGAGCGAACCATCGCGCAGCGAGCGCGGCACGGCCATGATGATATCGTCGGACAGCGAGGAGACGTAGGGGATGAGCATGACGCCCATGACGAAGCCGGCAGTCAGGACACTCTGCGCCTCGATGAAGCTCGTGTAACTGCCCGTCAGCAGGCCGTTGATGTCTGCGGAAATGTCGCGCAGGAATGGCCCGACGGTCACCAGGGCAAAAAAGCCATAGACGATGGTTGGAATGCCCGCGAGCACCTCAAGCATCGGTTTGGCGATGGAGCGCACGCGGGCCGAGGCATATTCGGCCATGTAGATCGCGGCAAACAGCCCGACGGGCACCGCAACCAGCATGGCGACGAAGCCGATATAAAGCGTGCCGGCCAGCAACGGAATGAGGCCGAAGGTACCCGATGTCCGCGCGCCGGCGCCGGTAAAGCCCGGATCCCAGACAGTGCCGAAGAAGAACTCGGCGGCAGGAACCATGTTGAAGAAGCGGGCGGCCTCCGACAGCATCGAAGCAGCGATGCCGACCGTCGTCAGCACAGCGATGGACGAGGCCACGATCAGACCGCCGAGAATGACCTGCTCCACCCGGTTGCGGGCGCGAAAGCGCGGCGCGATGGCGCGCAAGCCGTGGATGGCGCAGAGCAACGAAAGAATGATGGCCGCGACGGACATGACGACACGGCTCACACCCCGCATACCGTTATATTGATTGGCGGCGTCGATCATATAGCCGGTCGGCCGGGCGGCGAGCGGGACGCCTTTTTGCGCCAGGGCCAATTGAAGATCGGCCGAGCCGTTGGCGACGGCGGCAAGTTCCTGGTCATCGAGCTGGCGCATGCCATGGGCCAGGCTGCGTACCATGCTGTAGCTGAGTTTGAGTTCGGCCGTCGGAAGGGATTTCACCTCCTCCGGAAAGGAACCGACCACGAAACGATCGATCACCTCCGGACTGATCACCAGCCAGGCGCAGATCAGCGCCAATGCCGGCAATACCGCCCAGATGGCGGCATAGGCGCCGTGATAGCCGAGCCGCGAATGCATGGCCGAGGACCTGTTGCCCGACAGTGCAGCCGCTCTCGTCCGCCCCAGCACGAAGGCAAGGGCGCCGATGATCGACAGGCACKACAGCAACAGTGACAAACTCATTCCTATTCCCCGACGGGCAGTCCTTACGCCATCACATGATCTTACCGTCCGCGAAATCCTTGCGGATCTGGTCGCGCTCGGCATCCGGCGCCGGCACCAGGCCGTATTCGGCCAGGGCGCTGTCCGGTCCGATCATTTGATCGCTCGTGAAGAACTCGACATATTCCTTCAGGCCCGGAATGACGCCGAGATGCGCCTTCTTGACGTAGAAGAACAGCGGCCGTGACACTGGATAGGTGCCGTTGGCGATGGTCTCGCCCGACGGCACGATGCCGCTCACGGTCGCGACCTTCAGCTTGTCGGCATTGTTCTGATAGAAGTAGAGGCCGAAGACGCCGACGCCGTGCTTGTTKGCGTCGATGCGGGCGAGCGTCTCGGGATAATCGCCATCGATATCGACCGCTACGCCGTCCTTGCGCACCGCAATGCATTTCTTGGTCTGCTGATCTGGATCGGAGACGGTTGCCTTGATGACATCAAGCGCACCGGACTCCTTGCAGCCGGCAGCGAGCACCTTCTCTTCGAAGACCTCGCGCGTGCCATGCTTCTCGCCCGGAATATAGGCTGCAATCTCAAAACCCGGCAGGGCCGGATTGATCTCCGACCATTTCTTATAGGGATTGGGAACCAGCTTGCCGCTCACCACAACTTCGGCGGCCAGCGCCTTGTAGAGATCGGCGGGCACGAATTTCATGTCGGGATTGCTTTTGTCGAAGGCGAAGACGATGCCGTCATAACCGATCTTGACCTGCTCGATATCGGCAACGCCGGCAGCCTTGCAGGCCTTGAGTTCGCTATCCTTGATGGCGCGCGAAGAATTGGCGATATCGATGGAATCGGTGCCGACGCCCTTGCAGAATTCCTTCAGGCCGGCACCGGAGCCACCGGATTCGACGACCGGCGTTTTGAACGCGGTGAAGGTTTCGCCGAAAGTCTCGGCAACAATCTTGGCATAAGGGAACACGGTGGAGGAACCGGAAATCTGAATCTGATCGCGGGCCGTGGCGCCCCCAGCGAAAGCGGCGGATACGACCAACGCTATGACAGACAGTTTCAACGTGTTCATGGTGAACCCTCCCTGACAGGCTTTGAAGAGCGCGACGGCGAACGGGACATCCGCCTGTTCAGCATCTCTTTTTTAGCTGTCAAAGCACCGCCCTTTTATGTCAGGCGAGTGAAACAATTATGACAGTTCAACCAATTGAAATTTATGGATTAAGTTGCGCCCAAAATAGGCGATTCACAGAGGCGTTCAGAAGCGTACCGTGAAGTCCGTTCCCTTTCCGACTTCCGATTTGACGATCAGTCGCGCGCGGTGACGGGTGAGAATGTGCTTGACGATGGCAAGCCCGAGGCCGGTGCCTTTTTTCGAGCGGCTGTCCTCGACATTGACGCGATAGAAACGCTCCGTCAGGCGCGGCACATGTTCCGCCGGAATGCCCGGCCCCCTGTCGGAGATGATGACCTCGACGGCCTGGCTCGAGTCGTTCAAGAGCGAAACCTCGACCACCTTGCCTTCCTGACCATATTTGCAGGCATTCTCGATGAGGTTTTCGAAGACCTGCACCAATTCGTCACGATCGCCCAGCACCTCCACCTTGCCGGGAGGCAGATGCAGATTGATGGTGACGTCGAGGTCGTCGGCAAGCGGCAGCAGCGCGTCGCGGACATGGCCGAGCAACGGCACGAGGTCGACTTTCTGATCCGGCGCGATATGCGACTTCAGCTCCAGCCGCGACAGCGACAGGAGATCGTCGACCAGCCGGCTCATGCGCGTCGTCTGGTCGAACATGATGCCCAGGAAACGCTGCTGCGCCTTTGGATCCGCCTTGGCCGGCCCCTGAATGGTTTCGATGAAACCACGGAGCGAGGCGAGCGGTGTGCGCAGCTCATGGCTGGCATTGGCAACGAAATCGGAGCGCATGCGGTCGATATGCCGGAGCTCGGAGATATCGCGGAAAGACAGCACGAAGAAGGTGCCGGGCTCGATGTCGGTCTCCGGCAGCTCKACCGGCGCGATGCGGACGATATAGACGCGCTCGGACGGCAGACGCTCGGAATGCTCGATCTGGTTCGGCGTGTTGGTGGTGATCGTCTCGCGCACCATGTCGAGCACGCCGGGGGAGCGCAGCTTGGCGGAGATGTGAGCATTGAGCGGAAAGGCGCCGAATGCCTTCTCCGCGGCGGCATTCTGCACCAGGACGGAGGCCTCGCGGTCGATGATCAGCACCGGCATGTCGAGCGCGGCGAGGCCGGAGAATACCGTGCGAAGCAAGGCTTCCGGATCGGTGGGCGCTGGCTCGACGAGCGTCGGCGGCGCAATCTGCGCGGTCAGCGGCCGGCGGATCAGCGCGACGATGACAACGACGACCCACATCCACAAGATGACGGCAGCATTGATACCTTCGACGAGCGCCATAACGGCGATCAGCGTCGCAAGAATGAGGATGGCGATCTCCTGCCGCAGCCTTGCAGCCAGCCTACCAAGGAATGACCATTCGTCTTCCAATTGCACCCGTCCCTTCGCCTCTCATAGCGGAATCCAAGACTCCGCGTCTTAGCGGGGATTCATGACAGAAGTTTTCGGCTCTATCCACAGAAGCCCGCGGCTTACCGCAATAAATGTAGCCGGCGAAGGATGAGGCCGGCAAAGGGCTTGAAAATACTGGATAAATGACCCAACTTGCCCATGAGGCTTTTTTGCCGCACCGGCAGATATGGTTAAGACGGCGTAAATTTCGGAGGAGCAGCGGACATGGCAGAGGACGTGAAAAGCCGGGCGGTGGAATTGGATATTCATGGCAAGACGCGCATTTTCGATGTCGATGACMCCGTGCTGCCGGACTGGATCGAAGACGAGGCGCTTGCTTCCGCAGGCTTTCCTTACAAGAAGAAGCTGAAGGAAGAAGAATATCTGGAAGAGCTGGAAAAGCTGCAGATCGAGCTCATCAAGGTACAGTTCTGGCTGCAGGCGACCGGCAAGCGGGTAATGGCGCTCTTCGAGGGACGCGACGCCGCCGGCAAGGGCGGTTCGATCGCCGCAACGTCGGCCCATATGAACCCCCGCCTCGCGCGCGCCGTAGCGTTGACAAAGCCGACCGATCGCGAGGCTGGGCAATGGTATTTCCAACGCTATGTCGCCCAGTTCCCGACAGCCGGCGAATTCGTGCTGTTCGATCGTTCCTGGTATAACCGCGCCGGCGTCGAGCCGGTCATGGGCTTCTGCACGCACGAGCAATACGAGCTATTCCTGAAGCAGACCCCGCATATGGAAAAGCTCATCGTCCAGGACGGCATTTACTTCTTCAAATTCTACCTCGATATCGGCCGGGAAATGCAGCTCAAGCGCTTTCACGATCGGCGCCACGATCCGCGCGCCGTCTGGAAGCTCTCCTCGATGGATATCGCTGCACTGAGCAAATGGAAGGACTATAGCGAGAAGCGCGACCGCATGCTGAAGGAGACGCATGTGGACTACGCGCCATGGACGGTGATCCACGCCAACGACAAGCGCCGCGCCCGCCTCAACCTCATCCGTCATATTCTGCTGACGCTCGACTATGACGGCAGGGACGAAAAGGCGATCGGCGAGATCGACGACAAGATCCTTGGCATGGGATTGCATGTCATCAAATAGGCAGAATGCAACCCAGCCTTATTGTCCCGGCAGGACGCGGATGGCGTAGATATTGATGCCGCGCGCCTTGCCGTCCACATCGCTGTTGATGATGAGATGGCCGGGCGCAGTCGGCGCCAACGAGCGATCATAACGGACCTGGAACAGCGCATCGGTCTTCTGACGGGTGACGTCGAAGCGATGACGCCCGCAACTGCCGAGGGAGCCGAAATCGCACTCGACAGTGATCTGCGTCGGCGTATCCGAGGTGGACTGCAGTGTGAGCGCGATGGTCGACGATTTGCCGGCCAATTGCTGCAGCACGTTTGCCGGCACTTCGACCGACGCGTTGCCATCGGGACCGCTGGCCTGAGAGGTCAGGCGCACGGCCGGACCTTCGTTCTCCGAGACGCTCTCGGCCTTGGCCTGCGCGCCGCTTACGACCTTTGCCAAGTCGGTCGGCTTGAAAATTTCGATCCACTCCGCCGAGAAGTTGTTCTGCGGGTCGATCGTCGCCAGCCCCKGATTAGCAGGCGGCCCGCTATTGTCCTCGTCATCAGATGTATCATCGGCATTGTTGCTGCCGTTGAAATCCTGGGAATCGACATGCGCCGGCGGATTGGGAACGCTGGTGTCGCGCTGCGCCGCCGTCATGAACACGCCCGAGGTCTTGATCCACCAGGCACCGACGCCAAGAAAGGCGAGCAGGATGCAGAAGACCAGCAGGCGCGAGAAGAACTTGCGCGGCTTGCGGCGAACGGCGGCGCGCTCGGGCTTGAAATTCATCGACCGCGTTGCGGTCGGCGCGGCAACTAGTTGATGTTCATCGCTATCGGCGCCGAGATGATCGGCCGGGCCAGCGCGCATGTCGCCCAAATCGCCTTCCGGTGCAGCGGGCTCGACAGGAACAGAGGCTTGAGGGGCAGCGGGACGATCGCGCGTCTCGCCGCGAACGCTCATCACAGGCTCCTGACGCTGCTGCGTCGGTTGGGGCGCCCGCTGTTGCGGCGCCGCTGGAGGCACATGAGGCGGTTCCACCTCAGGGGTCACGGGCATCTCCGGCGGGCGGGCACGCTCTTCACCCTCGATCGCCCGGATGGTCGCTTCAAGGCGTTGGCGCTGAGCCGAAATAATGCCGATGTCGGTAATGTCCTGCTTGCGAAGTCCGGCTTCAAGCGCCTGTCGCGCCGATTGATAGATGCGAGCCCGGATTTCCGGATTGGCGCGATCGGATCGCTCCAACGCGCTTCTGATAGCCGTTTCTAATCCGCTCACATCAGGTCCTTTACTCTCACTCGCGATGCGCTCGCATACTCTACTGGCAAGACGACCATTTCTTTACCATTCGCTAACCGAATTCGGTAACGCCCTGACCAGCAATGTGCAAGTCTCTCCAAAGAACCCGCGAACACTCCGGCGGGGATAAATGGCAAAGACGACACAAATGGGGTGGCAGGTGAGGCAGTAGGAAGCGTGAGCGCGGATAGGTTATCACTATTGCCTATTGCCGAATGCCTCCGCCGCCCATTGCCTGCTGCCTGCCTCTTCCCCATCTTCCCCTCCCGGCGGACATCTGCTATCCGTTTGACGTTTTCGTAAACGTCAAACGGATGATGTTCATGGCCCTTCCCTCTGTCCTGACCGAGCGCCTGCGGCTGCCGGTCGTGGCCTCGCCCCTTTTCATCATCTCGCATCCGGTATTGACGCTGGCCCAATGCAAGGCCGGCGTCGTCGGTTCGTTTCCAGCATTGAACGCCCGGCCGGAGAGCCAGTTGGACGAATGGCTGGCGATGATCACGGAGGATCTCGCCGCCCACGACGCCGCGCATCCCGACCGTCCATCGGCTCCCTTTGCCGTCAATCAAATCGTCCATGCGTCGAACAAGCGGCTGGAACACGATCTGATGCTCTGCGTCAAATACAAGGTGCCGATCGTCATCTCCTCGCTCGGCGCCGTGCCGGAGGTCAATGCAGCCGTGCATTCCTATGGCGGCATCGTGCTGCACGACATCATCAACAACCGTCATGCCAATTCGGCGATCCGCAAGGGAGCGGACGGGCTGATTGCCGTGGCGGCGGGCGCCGGCGGCCATGCCGGCCAGCTCTCGCCCTTCGCGCTGGTTCAGGAAATCCGCGAATGGTTCGACGGGCCGTTGCTGCTCGCCGGCGCAATTGCCAATGGTGGCGCGATCCTGGCCGCCCAGGCGATGGGCGCGGATATGGCCTATATCGGCTCACCCTTCATTGCCACCGAAGAGGCGCGCGCGGCGGAAGCCTACAAACAGGCGATCGTCGACGGCGCGGCGGCCGATATCGTCTACTCCAACTTTTTCACCGGCGTACATGGCAACTATCTGAAGCCCTCGATCCGTGCCGCCGGCATGGACCCGGACAAGCTGCCCGAAGCCGATCCTTCGAAGATGGATTTCGAAACGGCAACGACCGGCGCCAAGGCCTGGAAGGATATTTGGGGCTCCGGCCAGGGAATCGGCGCAGTCAAAGCCATCGAACCGGTGGCTACGCTTGTCGACCGGCTAGAGGCGGAATACCGGCAGGCACGGGCTCGACTGGCGCTCTAGGGACCCTTGAAGCGCGGCTACTTTTTCACAAGCCCCCCGCTTTTTTACCATTCAGCGATTTGAACGCTTGAAATCTCGTCGCATTGACTGTATCAGCCCCATGCAAATCGCGGGGCCATACCGAACCCCCGGAATGCCGCTTTAGCTCAGTCGGTAGAGCACATCATTCGTAATGATGGGGTCACGTGTTCGAGTCACGTAAGCGGCACCAAAAACCTTTGCAATTCCCTGAGTATTTTCAATTGCATCTCCGAACACTGACGACGCTCGACAAGCTCGCTCATCTACCGACTGAGCTAAAGCGGCATCTGTGTAATGAGAATAGAATGAGATGGCGCTGATTCGAGGGTGGACCCGAAAGTTTATGGCGTGATGACGGGCAGAACCTCCAACAGAGAATAGCAAAGCTCAAAAGCATTCCCTCCCACCACGAATGTCCTCGACGGGGTACTGGGGGGTTCAGGGGTTCAGGGGTCTAGTGCCTTAGTGTATAGCACCCCGAGATTTTCTCAGAGAAATTATGCTGTTTCCAGACGAGGGTTGCTCTCGACTCTTTTGGTTGAATCTGACTGAATCTCTACACAACTCGGGAATCAGGGTAGAGGTTCGCAATGGCCGTGTGGGGCTTATTTTCAAAACGACAAAGCCAATTGAGGGGAGAGGTCCCGGATGTTTACACCTACACTTCAATCCCCCCTAAGCTTCGAGTGCAGATCGTCCATATAATAAGTGAAGCACTAGGAAATCCGGGAGAAAGATATCAAGAACCTCAAGTCAACGAAACATACAAAACAATAGTTGAGGGGCTATGCAGAGAGTATGGCTTGTTTTATTTGCCACCAACAAATGACAGATACGGAGTTTCTTATGGAAAGGAGCTTTTTGATTTTTTGCTGCGAGTTGAGAACGTGGAGCAATGCCTCGACGTTGTTGAAATAAGCTTTCGCGCTGTTGATTTGGTCGCACGTCAGCGGGATTACATTCATGGATCAAGTGGTGGTCAAATCTGTGACGGAGCCATTGAAGAGCTGAACGAGCGTTTCAAAGAAAATGGGGTCGGTTACCAGTTCGTGGACGGTGAGATTATCCGGGTCGATTCCCAACTCCTTCATGCTGAGGCTGTGAAACCTGCTTTAAATCTCCTGAACACAAGGGAGTACCGTGGACCCCACGAAGAGTTCATCAACGCATACGAACACTACAAGGATGGGAACAACAAGGAAGCGCTGGTTGACTGCCTAAAAGCTTTCGAGAGCACCATGAAGGCTATTTGTGACAAACGAAGGTGGGCTTACGATCCCAAAGGCGGGGCAAAAGACCTTATCGCCGTAATGTTCGACAAAGGGCTCGTTCCTTCATTTTGGCAGACACAGCTTTCCTCTCTTAGAAGCCTCCTCGAAAGTAGTGTACCGACAGGCAGGAATAAGCTTGCTGGTCATGGGCAAGGGTCGACACCCACAGAAGTCCCTGACGAGATCACGGCTTACATGTTGCATATGACAGCTTCAACATTAGTCTTCCTGACGACGGCTGAAAGAGCTTTGCCATAGTGATGAGCCGCGACTACGACGAATTTGGGCGAGCAGGCATGTACGATAGGGAATAGCGGCGGGGGACTTAGGTGGCTAAAGCCATTGTGCGAGAGAGAAAAGATATACCAGAGACGGCGTGATGACATGCACCAACTAGTCATAGTGCCAAGCTGCGGCTTTTTTATTAAAGGTCGTGCTCACACCATTTTTCTTCGATAGAATCAAATTGTTATGTGGACGGAAGTTCTTTTGAACTATGGCGACAGTGTTGCGATTAAGCCTACAGTTTCAAAAGTAAGCTACCTGTGCCGCTTGACTTCGCACTACCCTCTGACACCGTGAACGCTATCGCGGAGGATATTCATGACCCCAGAACGCTTTTCTGAATGCCTTTTGCATATCCGTTGGACGCCGATCAATTTGGCAAGTGCCCTGCAATGCGATCTGTCGTGGGTGGAAGCCATGGAAGTGGGGAATGCCAAAGTGCCGGATGGACTGGCAGCCTGGCTGGAAACTCTCGCGCAATGCCATGAAGCGGCTGGCGTTCCAACGACATATCGAGGGCGTGGGCACGATTGAATAGGTGCGATCTTGATGTGAGGTGCGCACAGTTTTGACGGCGAGGCCTAGAGTACCCATACGGTGAAGACCGCGGTTAGCCTGATCCTGCATGCCGGTTTTATCGAAGTGCCAGGATTCTTCGTGCGGCTCTCTCACATCGCTTGGCCAACTCGGGATATGACAGGCCCATATGCTCTGTCGCAATCTCGAAGAGGTAGCTGGCGATGTCTTCTGCCGTTGCGTTGGCATTGACCAGCATGCCGCATACGACGTCGGCATAGGCGTCATATTCGTCCTGGGCTTCGGGAATGTCAGATATGCCGATCGGATCCCAAGCACGAAGCAATATATCGCGAACAACAGCGAGGATACTTTCAGACTCAGCCCCGCCGGTTTCGTGTCCCATCAGTTGATCCTATGCAGCAGCGGCATTTGGTGACGATGACATCCAATTCCAGGGCAACAACCCCTCGAGCCGAGTGATCGGTGTATCAGCGATACGGGCGAGCACGTCGGCAAGCCACGCTTGCGGATCAATGTMATTGAGCTTGGCGGACATAATTAGCGTCGCCATGAAGGCGGCGCGGTCGGCGCCGCGATCGGAGCCAGCAAACAACCAGGATTTTCTGCCGAGAGCGAAGCTGCGCAGCGCCCGTTCGGCGGCATTATTCGTCAGGCAGATCCGACCGTCATGGAGGAACGATATGAAGCCGTCCCAGCGCTTCAGCATGTAATCGATGGGCTCGGTGACCGGTGAACTGCGCGACAGCTTTGCCCGCTCGCAGCTAAGCCAGTCTTGAAGTTCGTCGATGAGTGGACGGCTGTCTTGCTGGCGTCGCGCTAATCGTTCATCGGCAGATAGTCCGTTGATGTCGCGCTCAATGTCGAACAGAACGTCTATGCGCTTCACGGCTTCGAGCGCCACCGGCGAGATCTCGGCAGCATTCTTTCCCCGTTTGGCGTTGGTGGCGATGTCGGCAAGCACGAAGAACTTGCGACGCGAATGTGCCCAACACAGCGCCTGAGTCAGCGGACCCGGATCGCGATCAGCCTTGAATAGCGGGTTGTAGCCGCCATAGGCGTCAGCCTGCAGAATGCCGGTGAAGCTCTTGAGATGACGCTCAGGATGCTCCTGCCGCCGGTCGCGCGAGGCATAATAAAGCGCCGCCGGTGGCGATGTTCCGCCGAATGGCCGGTCATCTCTGACGTAGGTCCAGATGCGGCCAGTATCGGTCTTGCCTTTCGCCTGGATCGGCACGGTGGTGTCATCACCATGCAGCCGATCGGCGGCAAGGACATGCGCCTCGATCAGCGCATGCAGCGGTTTTAGCGACGCGGCGCAGGCTCCGACCTGATCGGCGAGCGTCGAGAGGCTGAGGTCGATGCCCTCGCGGGCATAACGTTCGCTCTGTCGGTTCAGCGGCTGGTGTTGACCGAACTTCTCGAACAGGATCATTGCCAAGAGGTTCGGTCCGGCAAAGCCACGTGGCGTCACATGGAAGGGTGCAGGCGGCTGGGTGATCTTCTCGCATTCCCGGCACGAGAACTTCTCGCGCACAGTCTGGATCACCTTCCATTGACGCGGGATCACTTCCAGCGTCTCGGTGATGTCCTCTCCTAACTTCGCCAGCTTGGCCGAGCCGCAGCACGGGCAATTGGTGGGCGGGGTAATGACGACACGCTCGCGCGGCAGGTGTTCGGGGAATGGCTTCTTTGATGGACGCTTGCGCTCAAAGGCTCTGACCGAAGATGAACGTGCTGCTATCTCGGCTGCCAGTTCATCCTGACTAGCGTCGGCTTCCAGCTCCTCGAGCTGCAATTCCATCTGTTCGAGCAGTCGCGCCTTGCGCTCCGATCGGCTGCCGTGGATGTCGCGCTTCAGCTTCTCGATCTCTAGCCGGAGACGGGCGATCAGCGCATCAGAATGGGAGTTCACCGCCTGGGCGCGGGCGGCAACCGCTTCCGCGTCACGGCGTGCCGCACGCTCGGCGAGGATCATCGCGTGGGCGCTGGCAAGGTCGTCGGGAAGCTGATCAGCCGGCTCGGTCATGGCAAGATGGAATCATATTCGCTCCTGCCTTTCCAGCGATTTCCGCTATCCTGCCGAGCTCGGACGCCAGGTTTTTTGCGGCATGCGCCAGTCGATACCTTCGAGCAAATATCCGAGCTGTGCGGGCGTAATCACCACCGTGCCATCGGCGGCCGACGGCCATAAGAACCGTCCCCGCTCAAGCTTTTTGGTGAAGAGGCAGGCGCCCTGGCCATCATGCCAAATGACCTTGATCAGCCCACCTTGGCGACCTCGGAAGCAGAACAAATGGCCGCTGTGCGGATCCCGCTTCAGCGTCTCCTGCACCATCAATGCCAGACCTGGGAAGCCTTTCCGCATATCCGTATAGCCGGTCGCCAGCCACACTTTTACACCACTCGGAACCGGGATCATCGTCGCTCCACAACGTCAAGGATTCGGCCCAAGGCTTCCGGATCAATATCACTCTCCACGCGAAGACGTCGGCCCCGGCCAAGCTCGATCGTCACCATGCTCGCCTTCTTGCGCGGTCGTGGCGGCACTGCCGTCTCCACAGGATCAGGCGCGGGCAAGGCCGCGACGACGTCAACTGGAACAAATTGCGGCGTGGGTGGCTCTGAGATTTGGCAGAGCTGTTTGCGCCAACGGAACAATTGCCCGGTATGGATTCCGGCGGAACGCGCGATCTCCGATACGCTGGCGTCCGATTCAAATGTCGCTGCGACCAGCCGCTCTTTGTCCTCTCGAGACCAGCGCCGACGCCGCTCGACCGATGTGATCACCTCAACCTGATGCTTGGTCATATGACTATCCCTAGTGCTTGCACTAGGACTTGCAGTCTTCAGCCCATCTCAGCAAGGCGGCCCCCACCGTGGGGTTACGGCCTAGAGGCTTCGCTGACCGGTTTCGGCGTTAGCGCCTTTTTCTCCAAACAAAAAAGACCCAAACTGCTAGTTGACTCATAATAAGTTTAGCATACTGATTTGTTATCTGATTGGATTTGACCCCTGATCGGATCGTACAGCAGCTCGACCGCCGGTTCGGTCGGGCTGCTTGTTATGGAAACTTGAAACCGCGGTTCAGCCGGTGGACCGTTGGGATAGCTAGGCCCTTATGAACAGGGCGCCTACCAAGCCAAAAACCACAATCGACTGCAATATGAACATTGGCCATTCGGTTGACATTGGCTTCCTCCCATCATCAGGAATATAGGGAAGCACTAATGTTTGCCGATTGTCATGTCATTACTTTTGATTGTGCCACCGGCAGAACCACTTCCAACGTGATTACGCGTTTTGCCCATGCGCTGAAATCACGGTGCGTTTTGCCTGCTCCGCCTGCTGATTCGTCCGGAGCGCCTGATCGGTCAGACGTTGCCGAATCTCTTCCTTTTGTTCGGAAATCATCGCGGAAATGAGGAAGGCATCGACGATCCACCAGATGCCAAGCACCGTCAGGAGCGCAAAGCCGATAATCAGGAATGTCGTAAGCCAGCCCACTACACATAGAATCAACTGCGCCACCGCGCTGCCGGTTCTACCAAGATAAAACCGGTGAGCGCCCAGCGTGCCAAGAAAAAACCAAAGCAAATAGGCTGCGCCGACCGATTTTGCTTCATTGGTCACGCGTTGTTCGATCAATATTTGCTCTTGCGTAGAAAGTGCCATCTTTTCCCCATGATTTTCAGGCGCAAGCCCCCTCACGCCACAATAGATCGGCGCATTGAAATTCACGCCTAGATAGAGAAATGCAACTGCATCAAAGTAAAGTCAAGCATTTGGTCATCGTCTATTTGTGATATGCGTCAGAACCGGGCACGCAATGTGCGCAATCCGCCTTCCTGCATCTCAATCACCCTATCCATTCAAAGGAAACGTCATGATCCACGTTCTCGCCATCCTCACCGCCCTGCCCGGCAAGCGTGCCGCCGTGCTCGAAGTCTTCCAGGCGAATGTTCCGGCCGTGCATGCCGAGGACGGTTGCATCGAATATACCGCCGTTGTCGATGTCGAAGGCGCCAATCCGGCGTTCGGTCCCGATACATTCGTGGTGGTTGAAAAATGGGAAAGCATGGCGGCGCTCAAGGCACATGCGGCCGCGCCGCATATGGCGGCCTATGGGGAGAAAGTGAAGCACCTGATGGCCGCGCATGCCGTGCATGTGCTGAACCCGGTCTGATCTCACCTCGCGGCAGCCAAACAATCATCTCCACGGCGCCATTCGGCGCCGTTCATCTTATCCAGCCCGCGAGCGCGGGCCGCCCGCCTACTCAGTACCACGGGTCGTAATAGCGATCGCGCCAATAGGGACGATGCCAATAACGGTAGTTCCCATAATACGGACCACCCCAATAGCGGTCGCGATAATAATCGCGGTAGTAGTAGCGATGATAGCCATAGCTTGGGCCGACATAGAGGCCGAAGAAGCCTGGCGAGACCATCACGCTGGGGCCGCCGTAATGATGATGGTGATGATAGTAGCGGTGAGCATCAACGGTCACTGGCAAAGCGAGGATGCCCAGCGCTACTAACGCCGCTGCAATGATCCTCATTTCTCTTCTCCTTGAACGCATCCCGTAAGCCGGCGACACCTGTGCCGACTTGGATGCCATCATCCCCGCGCATGCGGGGGCATGAAGATAAACGCGCAGGGGGAAGGCATGGTTCCGAATGGCCGAAAGCTATGAGCTTTGTGAGAAATGCGGCCTGTTGCCATAAGCCGGGGCGGTTTCCGTTCCGCCCACCAGCTCCCGCACCGCCTCTTGGATCAGCCGGCAGGCATCGACCGAAGCGCGGCGGCCATTGTGGGCGAGGTGATAGGAGAGCGGTAAAGTCTGATCCGGATCGACGATCCGGACCTTGTCGGCGATGGGCGCGGCGCTGACGCGGCCGAGAAACGAAACATACCCATGATTGGCGACGAGGTCGACGATGACGGGAAGCGAGTCGGCCGAAGTGATGTCGCGACCGCGAAACCGACGGCGGTCGCCGCTGTCATAGCCGAAGGCCGTAGCCGCATTGCCGATGCCGGTGCGCGGGCTCGGCACGCAAAGCGGATGGTTTTCGACCAGTGCCGTCACCGTCTGTTCCGTGCTGCCAGGCGGCGCGATCGCCACCATGTCGGTTGCCACCAGCTCCATATGCTCGAAAGCATCGAGGCCGAAGACGGAATCGACGATGGCAACGTCGATGCGACCGGACCTCAGCGCCTCGCGCAAATCGTCGGCCGTCATCAGCATCAGGGACAGCGTGTTGCGGTTGCCGCTGATGTTCCAGCGTGCCACGAGGCTGGCGAGCGAGCGCGCAACCCAGCTTTCCGAGCCGGTCGGGATGATCGACCCGATGCGCACTGCACGCGCCGCCCGCTGAAATCGCTCGTCCGCCGTCGCCTTCATCTCGTCCCAGGCCTCGGCGATACCGGCGAAGATGGCATAGACCTCGCGGCCGATATCGGTCAGCACCGAACCCTGCGCCTGCCGTTCGAACAGGCGGCAACCGAATAATTCTTCCAGATTGGCGATCTGCAGCGAAAGCTGCGGCTGACCGAGACGCAGACGGCGGGCGGCGCKATTGATGCTGCCCTGATCGGCGACCTCCAGGAAACGTTCGATGGTGGCGATTTTCAGCGGCAGGCGGGCCGCCCATTCGGGATAGTCCTGTACTGCCGGGGGCTCCTTCGTCAGCGCTGAGAGCTGCCGCATGGCGGACAGGATCGGCTGCAGGCCCTTCTGCACCATCGAGCTGGCAAGCAGGGTGGCAAGCTCGCCCGACGCTCGCTCGACGAGCTTCATCGCCAGCTCCGTTTCCAGCCGCCGCAGCGCGCTCGACACGGTCGAGGCTGAAAAGGACAGCCTGCGGGCAGTCTCCCTGACGGAGCCGATCGAGAAAACCGTATCGGCGATGAACAATGCCCCGAGATACAAGCCGGCCATCCTTTTAGAGCCTGCCACATGCCCTCTCCGCATGCAGCCGAACCAAGATGTCGACACGATATGGTGTGTTCTCAAAAAAAGATATCCCAAACCCAAAAGGCCAGGACTATCGTTCGATGACCGCCTAACTGATCCTGATCGCTGAGAGATCGGAACGGCGGCGAAACGGGTAAGGGGAACAAAAACAAACGCACTTGCCCCCGAAAAAAGAAATCTATTTTCGCGCTTATGCCGGGCACCCTCGTCATAATCGCGCGGCGACTGCAGGTGGCGGACTGGCGTGTCATCGATTTTTCGGCGGCGAGCGCTATTTCCCAGACGCAGACAGGACTTCGCATGCGGGTTCTTCGGCCCGCATCCATATGTGGCGTGTCCGGGGACCGGATTTGAACCGAACGGATACGCCAGACAAACGGTTCAACGGGGTACAAAGGGAAACATCATGTTCAAGAAGTTCGCACTCGCCGCCGCGCTAACGGCTTTCGTCGCCAGTGGTGCCAGCGCTGCCGACGTCGTGGTCTCCTCGAAGATCGATACGGAAGGCACGCTGCTCGGCAATATCATCTTGGCCGCGCTCAACGCCAACGGCATCACGGCCAAGGACCGCATCGCACTCGGCACGACGCCTGTCTTGCGCAAGGCGATCACGGCCGGCGAAATCGACGTCTACGCCGAATATACCGGCAATGCCGGCTTCTTCTTCAACAAATCAGACGATCCTGCCTGGAAGAACCTGCAGCAGGGTTATGATCTGGCGAAGAAGCTGGATTACGACGCCAACAAGATCGTTTGGCTGACGCCGTCGCCGGCAAACAACACTTGGGCGATAGCCGTTCGCAACGACGTCGCCGGTCCGGCCAAGCTCAAGACCATGTCCGATTTCGGCAAGTGGGTTGCCGGCGGCGGACCGATCAAGCTTGCGGCGTCTTCCGAGTTCGTCAACTCGCCGGCGGCTCTGCCGGCCTTCCAGACGACCTACAGCTTCCAGATCAAGCCCGACCAGGAAGTCGTGCTCTCCGGCGGCGACACCGCAGCAACGATCAAGGCTGCTGCCGACAAGACCAACGGCGTCAACACCGCCATGGTCTACGGCACGGATGGCGCCATCGAAGCGGCCGAACTGACGGTTCTCGAAGACGACAAGAGCGTGCAGCCGGTCTATGCGCCGACGCCGATCATCCGCGAAGCCGTACTGAAGGCCAATCCGAAGATTGAGGAAGTTCTGGCCCCGATCTTCAAGGGCCTGACTGCCGACGTGCTCCGCAAGCTGAACGGCCGCATCCAGGTGGACGGCGAACCGGCCAAGTCGGTTGCCGAATCCTACCTCAAGGAAAACGGCTTCCTGAAGTAAGACTTTACCTATCACCCCTGCGGCTTCGCTTTGATAGAGTGGGGCCGCAGGGATATTTGATGAGGCATGATCTTATCCAAGAACCGCTTCGCAGGTTTTGGCATCATGCGCTGACGGAGCTTGCTTGATGGAAGATGGGCTTGCGGTGCGCAGGGTGGACCGTCTCGGGGTGGTGCTGGTGGCCGGTGGCTGCCTCGCGGCGGCGTCGATGCCGTTCATCATCGTCAAGGCAAACCGCATCGCAGCCGGCAAGCCGCAATTGTTGACGCAGCTCCTCGCCCAGCCCGTCGCCTTAGCGCTTCTAGCCCTTCTCATCGTCACCGCCCTCGCCGCTCTCTTTCTGCGCAACCAGCTCGTCCGCCTCGGCATCGCCACGCTCGCAATTGCCCTTCTGATCGTCACGCTCGGTTTTGTTTCCACCGCGGCCACGCCTGCCAGCAGCACCGTCGCCCGCATTACGCCGGGCGGCTCCTTCTGGATATTGCTCGCCGTCATCGGCCTGGTGATCTCGGATGCGCTGGTMAAGCTGCAGCTCACGCCATGGCTTCGCGTCGCCGCGCTCGCGCTCTATGCGGCGATCCTCGGCATCATTCTCAGATCCGGCCTGCTCGACAATCTGTCGATCATGAAGGAATACGCCAACAATGCGGACAAGTTCTGGAATGAGGCGCTTGGCCATGTGTTCCTGTCGCTCGGCTCGGTCGCCATCGCCATCCTGCTTGCCTTGCCGCTCGGTATCTTCTGCTACTGGCAGCCGAGGCTTCGCGCTGTCGTGCTGCGCGGCCTGAGCTTGGTGCAGACCATTCCGAGCCTGGCCCTGTTCGGCATTTTGATGCTGCCGCTCGGCTATATCGCGACACACGTTCCTTTCGCAGCCGCGCTCGGCATTCAAGGCATCGGCACTGCGCCGGCGCTGGTGGCGCTGGTGATCTATTCGTTGCTGCCGATCGTCGCCAACACTGTCGTCGGGCTTGCCGGCGTCGACCCGTCCGTGCGCGATGCCGCCGCCGGCATGGGGCTGACCCGTCGGCAGATCCTGACCGGCATCGACCTGCCGCTCGCCTTTCCGGTTATCCTGACCGGCATCCGCATCGTGCTGGTGCAGGCGATCGGCCTCGTTACAGTCGCCGCGCTCATCGGTGGCGGCGGTTTCGGTCTCTTCATCTTCCAGGGCATCGGCCAGACAGCCAATGACCTGGTGCTGCTCGGCGCCGTGCCGACGGTCCTTCTCGCATTCTCATCGGCCGTCATCCTCGATGCGGTCATCGACAGCATCCGGGGACAACACGCATGACCACCATGATCGAGCTGAAGGGCGTGACCAAGCGCTACGGCAACGCCACCGTGGTCGATAATGTCAGCATGAGCATGGAAAAGGGCACGATCACCGTCGTTGTCGGCACCTCTGGCTCCGGCAAGTCGACGCTGATGCGCATGATCAACCGGCTGGTACCGATCTCATCCGGCCAGATTTCGGTCGACGGTAAGGATGTCATGAGCGTGCCGGCGACCGAACTTCGCCGCCGCATCGGCTATGCCATTCAGGGCCACGGCCTGTTTCCGCACCGTACCGTGGCACAGAACATCGCTACCGTGCCGCAATTGCTCGGCTGGGACAGAGCCCGCATCGACCGGCGCGTCGAGGAATTGCTCAATCTCTTCCATCTCGATCCCGGCACCTTTGCGGCGAAATATCCGAGCCAGCTTTCCGGCGGCCAGCAACAGCGCGTCGGTGTCGCCCGTGCGCTTGCGGCGGAACCGGAACTGCTGCTGATGGACGAACCCTTCGGCGCGCTCGACCCGGTCATCCGCGGCAAGGCGCAGGACGATCTTCTGGCAATCCAGAAGCAGTTCGGCACCACCATCATGCTCGTCACCCACGACATGGACGAAGCTTTCCATCTCGGCGACCAGATCGCCGTGATGAGCGAAGGCAAGCTGCTGCAATGTTCGGAACCGGGGAAGATCCTGACCGAGCCGGCCGATCCCTTCGTGCAGCAACTGACCGGCACCTCCGACCGGGCGCTAAAGCTGATGTCGCTGCTGCCGCTGAAGGAAAGCATGCAGCCGCCGCGACCGGGCCTCGGCTACAGCCTGCCGCAGACGCTCAATCTGCGCGATGCCCTGGCCGAGATGATCTGGCAGGGTGCTGACGAGGCTGCCGTGGAAGACGACAGCAAGGTGCCGGTCGGCTCGATCTCCATGCAGCATTTGATCGAGCTGGGCCGCAAAGCATGAAGTTTCTGACCGCCAACATCTTCCGGTTCCTGGCACTGGCGTTGCTGCTGGTGCTGCTGTTCCGGCCGGAATGGCTGATGCCGATCCTGGCGCCGCTCACCAAATTCGGTGCATCGCCGATCTATACGCAAAACAGCCTGGTCGGTCTCGCGATCAGCCATATGGAGCTGATCCTCATCTCGATCGCCGCCAGCGGCATTCTTGCCGTGCTCGGCGGCATCTTCGTCACCCGCAAGAGCGGCGCCGATTTCCTGCCGCTGTCGCGGGCGATCGCCAATGCCGGCCAGACCTTTCCTCCGGTCGCGGTGCTGGCGCTCGCCATCTCCACCACCGGTTTCGGCGCGGTGCCGACGCTGATCGCGCTTTTTCTTTACGCCCTGCTACCGATCTTCGAGAATACCGTCGCCGGCCTGCAGCAGGTGCCCGCCTCCGTACTGGACGCCGCCGACGGCATGGGCATGAATGGTTGGCAGCGGCTGTTTCGGGCCGAGCTGCCGCTTGCACTGCCGCTGATCATCGAAGGGCTGAAGATCGCCACCGTCATCAATATTGGCACCGCAACCATCGGCTCGACCGTTGCGGCGAAGGGGCTCGGCGAAGTCATCATCGCCGGCCTGATCAACGACAATACCGCTTTCATTCTGCAGGGCGGCCTGATCGTCGGCCTGATGGCGGTGCTGATCTACGACGGCATGGAACTGATTGAAACCGCGGTCACTCGCAAAATCGGCTTGCAATCGCACTGACATAGCTGCCGGAGCGAGATCGCAATCAACCGTCGACGAAAGTGATGGTCTCGTTGATCGGTGCCCGGCCCGTACGGACGTAAGGAACCGTGACGTCCTCATACCCGATCGACATGCCACAGAAGAGGGTGAGCCCTTCGGGCGGTGACAGGACTTCCGCGACAGTCTTGCGATATACCGACCACGCCATTTGGGTGCAGCTATGCAACCCTTCGCCGCGCAGCAGCAGCATGACGGTCTGCAGATACATGCCGACATCGGCCCATTGGGGTGCGCCCAGCTTGCGGTCGATGTAACAGAACAAGGCCGCAGGCGCGCCAAAACAATCCCAATTTGCGGAGGCGGTCCTCTGCCTCGCCTCCCAATCGCCCTCGGCGATACCGAGTGCGCTATAGCGCTCATGGCCGAAGGCGGATCGGCGCTCGCGATAGGGTGATTTCAGTTCGGGCGGGTACATCTCGTATTCCCGCTCGTCCCAGGCATCATGTGCGGCCACACGTTCGCCGGCGCGCTTTTTAAGCTCTGCCAGCGGCGCACCGGTCACTAGGTAGGAGTTCCACGGCTGGAGGTTTGATCCGGATGGCGACCAGGCTGCGGCCGCCACCACGCGCTTCAGCACATCTTTCGGGATATGTCGGTCGGTAAATCCGCGCACCGCCCGTCGGCTCGTAACCGCCTCGTATACGTCCATGATCGCTCCCCTTCCGGTTGCCAAGGCTCAGCAGCGAGCCCCTGCCATGAGAGGTAGCAAATTCGAATTGAGAGGCCCATTCTGCGCGGTGTTTGCCCGCACACGACATTTGGCTAGTAGAAGTCATGCCGACGTCGAGCACAGCTTGCATAAAAGGTATGTTCTTGGGGAAAACAGCGGCAGGAGGCTACCTATGGCGAAAATGATCCATTCGATGATCCGGGTACTCGATGAAGCGCGCTCGGTCGATTTCTACGGCAAGGCTTTCGGGCTCACGGTTGCCGACCGCGTCGCATTCCCGACCTTTACGCTGATCTATCTCAGCAGTGCCGAGACCGGTTTCGAATTGGAATTGACCGTCAACCAGGGCCGCGTCCAGCCCTATGCGCTCGGAGAAGGCTATGGCCACCTCGCCGTTTCGGTCGACGAACTGCGGGACGAACATACGCGCTTCACGGAACTCGGCCTGAACCCCGGCAAGATCGTTGAACTCAATCGCGATGGAAAACTTTTCGCGCTCTTCTTCTTCGTCACCGATCCCGATGGTTACAAGATCGAGGTGATGCAAAGGAACGGGCGGTTTCAATAAAAGCTACGCAAACCAAAGCCCCGCGCAAACGGGGCCGGTCTGGCTTCGACTATTTGCATGCCTACATCCAGTAGGGAGGCACACCGAAATAGTCATGGCTCTTATGGCCACGGTCCTTATGGACGAGGGTATCGTCCTTGCTGGCGAAACGACACGCCTTTTCGACGTCGTTCTTGGTCATATTGATGCGGTAGCCGTCAATGCGGGCGTCATAGCGCAGCTTCTCCCACGGCAGCCGGTAGTGGTCCTGGCCGATGCCGAAAAAGCCGCCGAAGCTCAGGATGATGAAAGCGATACGTCCATCGCTTTTTTCCATCATCAGGCGCTCTATATGACCGATTTGTTTGCCGTCGGATCCAAAGACCTTCGACCCCTCGACCCGATCGCAGGCCACCAGCATCGACATGTCCTTGATGTAAAGATCGCGGCTCATCGTATCGGCACTCTCTTTATGCATGTGCGCACCTCCTCTTGGATACGCTTCACATAAACTTTTGGAGCGTCCGATCCGCCTTAAGCGTTTACGGGGGCAGCACGATGCTCCGGTGGGTTCTCGCCCACGGCCCTATTAACGCGCTGTCTTGGCAAAAGTTCCAGTACTTTTTTCAAAGTTATTAAAAAATGGTTAACGCGCAGGGATTATTGACGTTTACGTCAAAGTTAGTATAGCTTTTCGTTGTTGCTCTACGTCTTTAGGTGAGGGCAAAAGCGGCAGCACTGTGAAAAGCGGGAGACTTTTCAGCGAAGCAGTGCCACGCTACAAAGCCGCGGCTCGCCAAGGGCGAGGCGTGATGATGCGTAAGGGAGGAAGTGCGCATGAATTCAGTCTCTGCTCCTTCGGATAGACCGCAGGTCAACAAAATATGGCTTGCTTCCTATCCGGATATCGTACCGGCCGAATTGCCGCCGTTGGAGCACGCATCGCTCATCGAACTGCTGGAAGAAAGCTGCGCGCGCTATGCCGACAAGCTCGCCTTCACCAGCATGGGCAAATCCATTACCTATCGCGACCTCGATACGCAGACGCGCAAAATCGCCGCCTGGCTGCAGAGCCTCGGCCTTCAGAAGGGCGATCGCGTCGCCGTCATGATGCCGAACGTGCTGCAAAACCCCGTGACCGTGTACGGCATACTTCGCGCCGGCCTCGTGGTCGTCAACGTCAACCCGCTCTACACGCCGCGCGAACTCGAGCACCAGCTTCGCGATTGCGGCGCCAAGGCGATCTTCGTTCTTGAAAACTTCGCTCATACGGTGGAGCAGGTTCTGGGGCATACGGATGTGCGCCATGTCGTGGTCACGGCACTTGGCGACATGCTTGGCATCAAGGGCCACATCGTCAACTTCATCGTCCGCAAGGTGAAGAAGCTCGTGCCGGCATGGTCCATCCCCGGCCATCGCGGCTTCAAGGGTGTGGTCTCCGAAGGCGCGCGCCTGCCGTTGAGACCAGCCGAACTCACGGGCAAAGATATTGCGTTCCTGCAATATACCGGCGGCACCACCGGCGTTGCCAAGGGCGCGATCCTCACCCATTCCAATCTGCTCGCCAACCAGCAGCAATTGCTGCTCTGGCTGCAATCCGCCTATATCAACAAGCCGCGCCCCGAACAGCTAACTTTCGTCTGCGCATTGCCGCTCTATCACATCTTCGCGCTGACGGTGAATTCGTTGATGGGCATGTCACTCGGCGGTCATAACGTCCTGATTGCCAACCCACGCGACATACCGGGCTTCATCAAGGAGCTGGGCAAATACAAGTTCGATATGTTCCCCGGCCTGAACACGCTGTTCAACGCGCTGATGAACAATCCCGAATTCGCCAAGCTCGATCTGTCCCATACCGCAGTCCTCGCCGGCGGCATGGCGGTGCAGCGGCCGGTTGCCGAGCGCTGGCAAAAAATGACGGGAGCCTGGATCACCGAAGGTTATGGCCTTTCCGAGACCTCGCCGGTTGCAAGCGCCAACCGCTTCGACAGTTCGCAATTCTCCGGAACGATCGGGCTGCCGATCACGGGCACCGATTTCGACATTCGCGACGAGAACGGCAGATCGCTGCCTCTCGGCGAGGTCGGCGAAATCTGCATCCGCGGGCCGCAGGTCATGGCGGGCTACTGGAAGCAACCGGCCGAAACCGCACGCGTGATGACAGCGGACGGCTTCTTCCGCAGCGGCGACATGGGTTTCATGGACGAGCGCGGCTACACCAAGATCGTCGACCGCAAGAAGGACATGATCCTGGTCTCCGGCTTCAACGTCTATCCGAACGAGATCGAGGAAGTCGCCGCCATGCATCCGGGCATTCTCGAAGCCGCGGCCATCGGCGTGCCGGACGAACATTCGGGCGAAGCTGTCAAGCTTTTCATCGTCAAAAAGGATCAGGCGTTGACCGAGGCCGATGTCAAGGCGCATTGCGTTGCAAACCTCACCAACTACAAGCGGCCACGCTTCATCGAATTCCGCAGCGAATTGCCGAAATCGAATGTCGGCAAAATCCTGCGCAAGGAATTGCGTAACTGACATAATTGGATGTCACTATTCCATGCCATTCGGAAAGCCGCCCGCCCTTCTCCGCGGGCGGCTTTTTTCGTTTTTACCGGTGCGCGAACTTGATTTACCCCTTACAAAGCGAATAGTTTCCGCGACCAACTCAGAGTGCCCCGCCCTCGCCAGATGGCCTGCGGCGTGAACCGCAAGGAGCCCCCATGAACGCCCTCGTCGAACAACTGAAGAGCACTGCAGCGGCCACCAAAGCCACGGATATCCGCGCGGCCTTTGCAGCCGACTCCCAACGTTTCTCCCGCTTCAGCACCGCGCTTGACGACCTGCTGATGGACTATTCCAAGACTGCGGTGAACGACGAGGTCTTCGCGCTTCTCGAAAAGCTCGCCAACGAAGGCGGTATTGCAGCCAAGCGCGACGAGATGTTTTCGGGCGTTGCCATCAATTTCACCGAAAATCGCGCCGTTCTGCACACCGCGCTGCGCAATCGCTCCAATACGCCGGTCTTCGTCGATGGCAAGGACGTAATGCTTGACGTCAACGGCGTGCTAGCGGCCATGGGCAAATTTGCCGACGGTATCCGCTCGGGCACGCTGAAAGGCGCGACCGGCAAGGCGATCACCGACGTCATCAATATCGGCATTGGCGGCTCCGATCTCGGCCCGGTCATGGCGACGCTGGCGCTTGCCCCCTTCCATGATGGCCCGCGCGCGCATTTCGTCTCCAACATCGACGGCGCCCATATCGCCGATATCCTGAAGCTCGTTGCGCCGGAAACGACGCTGTTCATCATCGCGTCCAAGACCTTCACCACCATCGAGACGATGACGAACGCCCAGACGGCGCGCAACTTCATCGCCAAGGCTCTTGGTGAAGCTGCTGTTCAGCATCACTTCGCCGCCGTTTCGACCGCGCTCGACAAGGTTGCCGCTTTCGGCATCGATAGCGAGCGCGTCTTCGGCTTCTGGGATTGGGTCGGCGGCCGCTACTCGATCTGGTCGGCCATCGGCCTGCCGCTGATGATTGCTGTCGGTCCGGAGAATTTCGGCAAATTCCTCGACGGCGCGCATGCGATGGACAACCATTTCCGCAAGGCGCCGCTCAAGGAAAACCTGCCGATGCTGCTGGGCCTCATCGGCTTCTATCATCGCAACGTGCTGGGTTACACGACCCGCGCCATCCTGCCCTATGACCAGCGCCTGTCGCGCTTCCCCGCCTATCTGCAGCAGCTCGATATGGAATCGAATGGCAAGGGCGTCACCATCGACGGCACGCCGGTCGAGGGCAATTCCGGCCCGGTCGTCTGGGGCGAGCCCGGCACCAACGGCCAGCACGCTTTTTACCAGTTGATCCACCAGGGCACGAGCATCATTCCGGCCGAATTCATGATCGCCGCCAATGCCTTCGAACCGGATCTGCGCCACCAGCACCAGTTGCTGGTGGCAAACTGTGTGGCACAGTCGGAAGCCCTGATGAAGGGCCGCACCTTCGCCGAAGCCAAGGCCCAGCTCACCGCCAAGGGCATGGACGATAAAAAGGCCGATTTCATCGCGCCGCACCGCGTATTCACCGGCAATCGCCCGTCGATCACCTTCGTCTACGACAAGCTGACCCCCTACGCACTCGGCCGCCTGATCGCGCTCTATGAACATCGCGTCTTCGTCGAAGGCGTGCTCTTCCGCATCAACTCCTTCGACCAGTGGGGCGTCGAGCTCGGCAAGGAACTGGCAACCGGCCTGCTGCCGGTCATCGAAGGCAAGGAAAGCGCTGCCGGCCACGATTCGTCGACGCAGGGCCTGGTGGCTGCGCTCGCAAGCCGGGCGAAGTAAGTCTCTTCGACCAAGAATAAAATGGCCCCGTCTGTTGCGTCAGGCGGGCCCTTTTACGTGAAGGTGCGGCAAACGCGAGGTTATCTCGCACTTGGCGGGCGAGAAAGCAATTTCATTGGTTTAGGAATTGCGATACCGGAAGCTCTGCATCTTCAAAAGCTTCTCGCAATTTCTAAGCCATTGAAATTGCAAGGGTGGAGGTCCGCTTCTTGCACTGATCCGCTGGACATTGGTCACGTCCCTGCCTACCCCCGCCCTTGCAATTTCTAAGAATTAGACAAGGGGCAAGCCCTCGCCTAATCCTAAGAAATTGCTTTCCCGCCGCCAGGGGCGGGATAGGACCTCTTACAGCCCAATCTCATGCGCCCAGGGCGGGTTGGCACCTGCGCGGGACACCGTAACGGCCGCGGCCTTGGCGCCCAAGGCCAGCGCGTCGCGAAGCCCCTTCTCATCCAGAGATGCAACCTGCGCCTTGGTCAGCAGATTGTTCATCTTCAGCGATGCCAGGATGCCGGCGTCGAACGTGTCGCCCGCGCCGACGGTATCAACCACGGTCACGCGTTCGCTCGGCACCGTCACCTTCAATGACTTCGTATAGCCCGTCGCGCCCTCGGCGCCCTTGGTGACAACGACCAGCTTGGCGCCCTGGTTCAGCCAGTGAGCCGCAAGTTCGTCATGGTTGCCGGCGATGCCGAACCATTCAAGATCTTCATCGGAGAACTTCAGGATGTCGGACATGGCGGCCATGCGGCTGATGCGGCCCATATGCGCCGGCTTGTCCTTGATGAAGCCGGGGCGGATGTTCGGATCGAGCGAGATCACCCGGCTTTGATATTCGCGCTTCATCAGCGCTTCGTAGGTCGCACCGCAGGGATTCGGGATCAGGCTGATGGCACCGAAATGCAGGGCTTCGCAGTCATCTCCCAAAGCGGGGAGATCGGCCTCGGTGATCATGCGGCCGGCGGAACCTTCGTCGTAGAAGGCATAGGTCGCCTGGCCGTTGACGAGCTTGACGAAAGCGATCGTGCTCGGACGCGGAGCGATAGCGCAATAGCTGTAATCCACCTTGGCGGCCGCGAGCGTCTCGCGCAAGATATCGCCCATCATGTCGTCGGCAATGCCGGTGAAGAAACCGGTCGGAACGCCAAGACGGCCAAGCGCAATCGCGGTATTGAAGATCGCGCCGCCGGCATAGGGCGCAAAGGCCTTTTCACCCAGCGTCGTATCTCGCGGCAGCATGTCGATCAAAGCTTCGCCACAGCACAATATCATTCCGGCCTCCTCGATGGCATGTCTGTCAGTGTAGTCCGTAAATCGATTAGATAAATTTACGGCAAAAGCAAAGCATCACTTTGTTGCCAGTTCCGATACGCCGCCATTCCGGCCAGACCAGGCGAGCGGCGCGTTGAGAAAAGCTTCCACTTCCTCGAGCGTTTTGTCGTCGAACAGCTTTTGCGCCTTGGCGACGGCAAGCGCATCACGCCAGGTGGCGATATGGTGGAGCCGAACCTTCGCGTTGGCAAAGCGCTCCTCGGCTTCCGGGAAAATGCCGTAGTAAAACAGCGCCATACCGTGGTCGACGATGCCGCCGGCAGCACGGATGGCGTCGATGAACGTAAACATGCTGCCGCCCGCCGTTGTCAGATCCTCGATGACCAATACACGGGCCCCTTCCGGCATATGGCCCTCGATCTGTGCATTGCGGCCATGGCCCTTCGGCTGCTTGCGGACATAGATCATCGGCAGATCAAGACGCTCGGCGAGGAAGGCGGCGAAGGGAATGCCCGCCGTCTCGCCGCCGGCAACGCAATCGAACTGCTCGAAACCGGCGTCGCGCATGACGATGCTGGCGGCGAAATCCATCACTGTCGAACGAATGCGCGGGTAGGAAATCAGCTTACGGCAATCGATATAGACCGGGCTCGCCATGCCGGAAGCCAACTTATAAGGCTTCTCGGCGCTGAAATGCACCGCCTTGATCTCCCAAAGCATCTTCGCCACCAGTTCGGCCATGACGGCGCGATCGGAAAATGTCATCTGGGTGGTCATGCAGGCCTCCTTCGCTATTTAAGACATTCCTGCGGCAATAGCAGCAAGTGGCCGAGGTTTCCAGACGGATCGGTCCTCTGCGCGCCTCTTCCAGAGGCTATTGCATCGATTGCGGCGGCTTCTCCGAAACAGCACCGATATCAGCGGGCAGCATTGCCTTAAACAGGGCGATCGCCCTGTCGCCCTCCTCCTTCTCGAGCGAAATCGCATAGCGCACGGCGGCGGCGACCAATTGCATGGTCAGTCGCGCAATCCGAGCCAGCTCCTCGGAATCACGCGTCGGCCAGAGACGATGAAGGACGGCCAGAAAAGCCTGAGAATGCCATTCCATATCCTCGGCATCGATCTCCTGCAGAAGCTTGTCCGCCTGGGTCGCATGCCAGATATCCCGCATGACCGGCTCATCGCGGAACATCGCGTAGTAACCGTCGACGATGCTGCCAAGCGCGCCCTGAAGATCGTCAGTGCTTTGCACGCGCGCCAGTTCGATCTCCACACATTGCCGCCCCTGTTCGTTGAAGCGTTCGGCCAGGACACGGATAATGGCGGTCTTGTCGGGAAAATATTGATAGAGCGAACCGAAGGAGACTCCGGCCTTTTCGACGATCTCGCCCATACGCAATGCGTCGCTGCCGTTCTTTTCGATCAGCTCCATCGCAACCGATAAGATCCGCTCGACACGCTCGCGGCCGCGCTGCTGGCTGGGGATTCGGCGCGGTGTCCCCGCCTCTTCCTTGCTGCGCCTGCGTTTCACAATCGGTTCCTGCGTCATGCCACCACTCGCCCGTCGTTCTTGACAGACGATATAAGAGAGTTTATCACATTTCGCAAATGAGATAATTTATCACATTTTAAACGAGGGAGGCCCGATATGCAGATCTCGACGATCGCCGCCATCGGCGGATTGGGAAAAACCGGCGGCCGTGTCGTCCGACAGGTACTCGCCAGGCCGCCCAGGAATTTTTCCGACTATGCCCGTGGAACCGCCACAAGCGGCATCTGGAGTGTCCAATCATGACCTACCCGATCACGAACATCGCTCTCATCGCCGCCGCACTCGGCAGCGGCCTTCTCGCCGGCGTCTATTTTGCCTTCTCGACCTTCATTATGCAGGCCTTCGCCCGTCTTACCGTCGATCAGGGCGTCGCCGCCATGCAATCGATCAATACGACGATTGTGCGTTCACCCTTTATCGCACTGTTCCTGTTGACGGCTGCGCTCTCGGTGTTCATCGCCGTGATGGCAATGCTCTATTGGCGGGGCGGCACCAGCATCCTGATGATTGCCGGCGCGGCGCTCTACCTCGTCGCCAGCCTTCTTTCGACCATGGTCTTCAACGTCCCCTTGAATGACGCCCTGGATAAGGTCGATGGCCGCACGGCGGAAGCAGCTCAGCTATGGAGTACCTATCTCAGCGATTGGACGAAGTGGAACCATGTGCGTACGGTGGCGTCGCTGCTCGCCTCATGCGCCTTCGTCCGGGCTCTGTTTTAATTGATCGTCAGGACGCCGTACGAGAAACGTCCGGCGAGACGGCGTGCAGATAGACCGCAACCTCGACGCGGTTGCGGCCATTGCGCTTGGCAGCATAAAGCGCCTTGTCGGCGGTGCTGAGGACGCTGTCGAAACCGATACCCTCGGCGGTGCCGAGCGCGACACCGGCGCTGACCGTGCAAGCAAACGATTTGCCGTCGGCGATGATTTCACGGGCAGCAAAAGCGTCGCGGACCCGCTCAGCGATCTGCTCTGCCCGGCCCGACAAGGCATTGTCGAGGACCAGTGCAAATTCCTCACCACCAAGACGAGCGACCTTGTCGGAGGCCCGCAGTCCGGCCGACAATTCCTTGGCAAAAAGCTTAAGCACTATGTCGCCGGTGGCATGGCCATACTGATCGTTGACGGACTTGAAGCGATCGATGTCGAAGACGATTACGGCCATGGACGGGCCGAAAGAGCGGTGGCCATAGAGATCGAACAGAGCCCGCCGGTTGAGCAGACCGGTCAGCGGATCGGTGATGGCCTGCTGACGATGATGCGCCGCCTGACGCCATTGATGCAGCGCCAGCGACAGGGCGCCGATGCCAGTCATGCCGGCAATGCAGATGGCAAGGCTGACATCTTCGGCCCAATTGTCCGGCGCATGGCCGAGCACGAGCTTACCGTCCCAGATCAGGACGCCCGCACACAGCGCAAAGGAAATGGCGGTCAGCGTGTAAAGCGCTGCGATGCCATAGAGCGGCGTCAGCGCCTCATGACGGCTCAACCAATATTCGCGCGCCGTCAACAGCAGAAGCACCGCGACAACGATATTGTCGCCCATGAAAGCGAGGCCATCATAACCGGCGAGCATGGCCGGCACGGAAGCGGCAATGCCGGTCAAGCTTCCCAGCAAAGCGCGGGTCTTGGAAAACCGACGCGTGCGGAACTGATATCCCGCCGCCCAGATGATCGAAAAGCCAATAAAAAACAGCACGAAGGTGAGAATGGCGAGTATCGGTCGCGGCTTGTCGACATAGGCACCATAGGTGAAAATCCCGACAACGATCGGCACAAGGCCCGCAGAACAGCTCAGCAGGAATGTCTCAGGCCGGCGGGAAAACCAGCTTCCGCCCAGCGTCACCGCAAGACAGGACGCAGAAACGCCAAGGGCAAGCAGAAGAGAATTATAGTCGAGCTCCATGCTTTTCCTTCGACGGTTTCATTCCGCACCGTTGGGGATCGGCATAACGCTACCCCTCAAGGGGTATCATATTGGTTACGGGATCCGATAAAGATCATGTATTTCAATAAAATATGCCTTTGATATTACGAAAGCAGTCTCCAAACAAAAATATTTTTATCGGCACGCAGGATTATTTTTCTTAAGCCTCGACATCCCAGTGCAAGGGGAACATCGGATCAAACACGGTAATGGCGCCCGCTTCGGTTTTGATCTTGTCGGGAAAGGCCACCGATTCCGCGCGGCGGATCAGCGTAATGCGATCCTCGTTCGCCGCCAGCCCATACCAGGCGGGGCCGTTCAGTGAAGCGAAAGCCTCGAGTTTATCGAGCGCACCTTCCTGTTCGAACACATGGGCCAGGCAGCTCATGGTGTTGACCGATGTGTAGATGCCGGCGCAGCCGCAGGCGCATTCCTTCAGCGGATCGACATGCGGGGCGGAATCGGTGCCGAGGAAGAACCTGGCGTCGCCGCTCGTGGCGGCAGCGCGCAGCGCCAGGCGGTGGCTTTCGCGCTTGGCGACCGGCAGGCAGTAATAATGCGGCCTGATACCGCCGACGAGGATGGCGTTGCGGTTGATGATCAGGTGATGCGTGGTGATCGAGCCGGCGAGATTGGCCTTTGCCGACTTGATGTAGTCAATGCCGTCCGATGTCGTCACGTGCTCCATGGTGACTTTCAGTTCCGGCAGGCGCTGACGCAGCGGATCGAGTACGGTTTCGATGAAAACGGCCTCGCGGTCGAAAATGTCCACATCCGGCGACGTCACTTCGCCATGCACACAGAGCGGCAGGCCGATCTTGGCCATGCGCTCCAGCACCGGCATCGCCCTGTCCATATTCCGCACGCCGCCATGGGAATTGGTCGTCGCACCGGCGGGATAGAGTTTGACGGCGGTGATGAGGCCGCTTTTCTTGCCTTCCTCGACATCGTCGGGATCGGTGTGCTCGGTGAGATAAAGCGTCATCAGCGGCTGAAAGCGGTCGCCTGCCGGCAATGCCTTCAGGATGCGCTCACGATAGGCCGCCGCATCCGCGGTAGTGACGACCGGCGGCACCAGGTTCGGCATGATGATGGCGCGGGCGAAATGCCTGGAGGTATCCCCGATCACGCCTTCCAGCACGGCGCCGTCACGCAGATGCAGATGCCAATCGTCAGGGCGGCGGATGGTGAACTTTTGCATGAGCGCGAACCTCTGAATGGTTATCGCGCTTCGAATAGCACCATACGCCACCGCAAAACAATCGATGGCGACGTGTAAATGACAGTGTGGGCTCAGCCCTGTACGATATCGATGGTGAAATCAGCGGGACGGCGGTTCTCGAGGATCAGCCGGCCGTTCGGCAGGTCGTTGCCGTAGACCTTGGCACCCGCCGCCTCTTCGTCGAGGTTATAGCCCCGCCAACGCTCCCAGAGCCGCTCCTCCAAGACCTCCATCGGCGGCGCCAGCATGATCGAATAGTCGAACATGCCTTCCAGCTCCGCCCACTTGCCCTGATTGAAGAGCAGGTAGTTCCCCTCGATGACAATGAAGCGGTGATCGGGAGAGACGATGCGAGCCGACGCGATGGCGATCTCGCGCGAACGGTCGAAGACCGGCACCAGTACTTCCTGATCGGCTGCGCGCACAGCCTTGACGATATCGAGAAAGGCGCGGACGTCGAAGCTTTCGGGAACGCCCTTGCGCTTCAGCAGACCCTTTTMGATCAGCACGGCGTTATCCATGTGGAAGCCGTCCATCGGAAGGACCTCGGCGCTCTCGCCCTTGGCTATGAGCGCCTTGGCCACATTGTCCGCCAGCGTCGATTTGCCGGCGCCGGGCGGGCCGGCAATCGCGACGAGAAACCGTTTTACGCCGTTGGCGCGCCCGATAATCTCGTCGGCGATTCCCTCGAGCACGGAGCTCATGCGGCGACGGTTTCCGCCGGCGGCGCCTTGGCGCCGGTCATGAAGGCAACGGCATCCGACATCGAATATTCCTTCGGGTTGATCACGGTCAGACGACGCCCGAGGCGATGGATATGGATGCGATCTGCCACCTCGAAGACATGCGGCATATTGTGCGAGATCAACACGATCGGCAAGCCGCGGGCGCGGACGTCCAGAATAAGCTCCAGCACCTTGCGGCTTTCCTTGACACCAAGGGCGGCTGTCGGCTCATCCATGATGACGACCTTGKAACCGAAGGCGGCAGCACGCGCCACCGCCACGCCCTGGCGCTGGCCGCCCGAGAGCGTTTCCACCGCCTGGTTGATGTTCTGGATCGTCATCAGGCCAAGTTCGCTGAGCTTGTCGCGGGCGCGCTTTTCCATCGCCGGACGATCGAGCATGCGGAACAAGGAGCCGAGGATACCGGGCTTCCGGATTTCGCGACCAAGGAACATATTGTCGGCGATCGAGAGCGCCGGCGACAATGCCAGGTTCTGATAGACGGTCTCGATGCCGGCCTCGCGCGCTTCCATCGGCGATCGGAAGTGGACGGGTTTCCCCTCCAGCTTGATCTCGCCTTCGTCGGGCGTGGTCGCGCCGGAGATCGCCTTGATCAGCGAGGATTTGCCGGCGCCGTTATCGCCGATGACAGCAAGGATTTCGCCGGGATAGAGGTCGAAATCGGCATTGTCGAGGGCGGTCACGCGTCCGTAACGCTTGACGAGACCGCGGGCTGTGAGAAGAGGTTCGCCAGTCGTGGTCATGCCGACACCTTTCTGATCCATTGATCGATCGCGACGGCGCCGATGATCAGCACGCCAGTCAAAAGAACCTTCCACTGCGGGTCGGCTCCGAGCATGTTGAGGCCCATGGACACTACGCCGACGATCATTGCGCCGAACAGCGTGCCGAGGATCGAACCGCGGCCACCGAAGAGCGAGATGCCGCCGATCACGGTCGCGGTAATCGCCTGAAGATTGAAATCCGTCACGGCCGAGGATGGCGAGATCGAACCGTTGCGGCCGATCGAAACCCAGGCGGCGAATGCCGCGATCAGTCCCGAAACGCCGTAGACGGCGAGCAGCACCTTCTTGGTCTGGATACCCGACAATTTTGCCGCTTCCGGATCATCGCCGACAGCATAGACATGCCGGCCCCAAGCCGTGTGATTGAGAACGTACCAAAGGCCAACCACCAGCAGCACCATGGCGATGACGCCGAGCGTCAGCACCGCGCCGCCAAGCCGGAAGCTGATCGCGAAGAGATGCAAGAGCGGCGCCTGTTCGTCGACATCGGTGTCGCGAATGGTCTCGTTGGCGGAATAGATGAAATTCGTCGCCATGACGATATTCCAGGTGCCAAGCGTCACGATGAACGGCGGCAGCTTCATGGTGGCGACGAGGAAACCATTGAGCAATCCGCAGACGCCGCCCACAAGCATGCCGGCAAGAATGGCAATGGGCGTCGGCATGCCGTAGGTTATGGCGCAATTGCCCATGACGACAGCGGAAATGACCATGATCACGCCGATCGAAAGATCGATGCCGGCGGTCAGAATGACCAGCGTCTGCGCTGCGCCGAGAATGCCGACAATGGCGATCTGCTGCAGAACGAGGGTCAGCGTATAGGCGGAGAAGAACCGACCGCCGATGGCAATGCCGAAGATGATGATTGCCACCACCAAGACGATCAACGGCACCGCGGCCGGAGTCGAATGCAAGAAATGCTGTGTGCGTTTGAGAAGAGTGACATCCTGGTGCTCAAACGAGGCGACGTTCTTGTCGCTGCCATCGAGAACACGCTCGAATTCCTGTGCTCCGGTCATTGTTTTCCTCCGCAACCGCGCCGAACTACGCGGAAACCGCCGGGGTTGAAACCGGCCGGGGCTCAAACCCGGCCGGCATGGTATCGCGACGGCATAATCCTAAGCCGAAGAACCGCATCAACAAGACGTGTGAAACGGCTCTTCGAACAAGATCACGCCAAACCTAGGATTGGGCTTAGCCCCAGCACTTCGCAGTACCTTCCTTGGTATCGATCGACTTCAAGCCAGAAACCGGCTTGTCCGTCACCAGCGAAACGCCGGTGTCGAAGAAGGACTTGCCTTCGGTCGGCTTCGGCTTTTCACCGGTGTCGGCGAACTTCTTGATCGCTTCGACGCCGAGAGCAGCCATCATCAGCGGATACTGCTGCGAGGTCGCGCCGATGACGCCATCCTTGACCGACTTGACGCCCGGGCAACCGCCGTCAACCGATACGATCAGGACCTGCTTTTCCAGACCGACTGCCTTCAGGGCCTGATAGGCGCCGATAGCGGCCGGTTCGTTGATCGTGTGGATGACGTTGATGCTGGAGTCCTTCTGGAGAAGGTTTTCCATGGCCTTGCGGCCGCCTTCTTCGTTGCCGTTGGTGACGTCATGACCGACGATGCGCGGATCGGTCTCGTCGCCGATCTTGTTCGGATCCTTCGGGTCGATGCCGAAGCCGATCATGAAGCCCTGGTCACGCAGGACGTCGACGGTCGGCTGCGACGGCGTCAGGTCGAGGAAGCCGATCTTGGCGCTCTTGGCCTTGTCGCCGAGGGTCTTGTTGGCCCATTCACCGATCAGCTTGCCGGCGAGAAGATTGTCGGTGGCGAAAGTCGCGTCGGCAGCGTTAGCCGGATCCAGCGGGGTGTCGAGCGCAATGACCAGGAGGCCTGCATCACGCGCCTTCTTGATCGTCGGAACGATGCCCTTGGTGTCGGAAGCGGCGATCAGAATACCCTTGGCGCCTTCGGCGATGCAGCTTTCGACCGCAGCCACCTGGCTTTCGCTGTCGCCGTCGATCTTGCCGGCATAGGACTTCAGCGTCACGCCGAGTTCCTTGGCCTTAGCGGTAGCACCTTCCTTCATCTTGACGAAGAAGGGGTTCGTGTCCGTTTTGGTGATCAGGCAGGCGGAAACGTTGGCAGCATTGGCCGGCGCGGCAAAGACGACACCGATCGCCAGAGCGGCGAGTGCTGCGGAAACAACAGATTTCTTCATTCAATCCTCCCAAAATTTGAATAGACCGGAACCTTCCGGCGGTCTCGGCTCGCAGTGAGACCGGATCTAAGACGTGTCATGTCTGCTTGGATTTCTTCCAGATCGGCCGCCTCCAAGGCCATGCTCACGTCCTCCAACGCCCGTATCTGATCCTAAAGATTTCCTTCTGTCAATAAATAAATCGGATTGAATTATTAATCGGATGTGGCATGTTGCTGAATAATACGGCATGGCCATGATGGAAGGAGCGGGCCAATGTCTCCCTTACAAGACCCGGCAGATACGCCATCATCACCCATGATTCTCGACCCCAGCGGGGGTGCGAATCAGGTGCGCGTCCGCGCGCATAATGAACGGCTGGTGCTGTCGCTTGTGCGCCGTCACGGCGCGCTGTCGAAGGCGGAAATTGCGAGGCGCAGCGGACTGTCGGCACAGACGGTCTCCGTCATCATGCGTGCCCTGGAGAAAGAGGGGCTGCTGTCGCGCGGCGAGCCCGTGCGCGGACGCGTGGGGCAGCCTTCCATTCCGATGCGGCTCAATCCGGATGCGGTGCTCTCCTTCGGAGTCAAGATCGGCCGGCGAAGCGCCGATCTCGTGCTGATGGATTTCGTCGGGCACATTCGGATGCAACTCCACCAAATCTATCCCTACCCGCTGCCGCAGGACATCATGTCCTTCGTCACATCAGGCATTCAGGAACTCGAAGCACGCCTCAGCAGTGAAGAACGCCGCCGGCTTGCCGGGGTCGGCATCGCCGCCCCTTTCGAACTCTGGAACTGGGCGGAAGAAGTCGGTGCGCCCGATGGAGCGATGGAGGCCTGGCGCGGTTTCGACCTGCAGGCGGAGATCGCCGCTCGTGTGCCCTATCTCGTCTATCTGCAGAACGATGCCACCAGCGCCTGCGGGGCCGAACTCGTCTTCGGCGTCGGTCCGCGCTATCCGGATTTCGTCTATCTCTTCATCGGCTCCTTCCTCGGCGGCGGCATCGTTTTGAACTCCTCGATCTTCGTGGGGCGAACCGGAACGGCAGGCGCGCTTGGCCCGTTGCCCGTACGCGGACGCAACGGCGAAACCCGGCAGTTGCTCGACATCGCTTCGATCTATGTTCTGGAAAATTACTTGCGGCAGGCCGGCTTCGATCCTCGGCCGCTCTGGTATTCCGCCGATAACTGGATCGATTTCGGCGAGCCGTTGGAAACCTGGATCCAGGATACGGCAAAGGCACTGGCGCAGGCGATCGTCGCCGCCGCCTCCATCATCGATTTCAGCGCCGCCATCATCGATGGAGGCTTCCCCGACTGGGTGCGCGAACGCGTCGTGCGCGCCACCATCAAAGCGGCTTCGGATCTCGACCTGCAGGGCGTCGTCCTGCCCGAGATCATCGAAGGCGCGGTCGGTCCGCAGGCACGTGCCATCGGCGGCGCCAGCCTGCCGATCTTCGCGCGCTACCTCATAGACCAGAACATACTTTTCAAGGAGATAGACCATGCTGAAGGGCATTGACCCGCTGTTGAGCCCCGACCTCTTGGCGACGCTGCGCGCCATGGGACACGGCGATGAAATCGCCCTCGTCGACGGCAATTATCCGGGTCTCGAACATGCCCGCCGCCTCATCCGTCTCGATGGCCATGGCGTCGTCCGGGTGCTCGATGCGGTGCTGAGCGTATTGCCGATCGACGATTTCGTGCCGCAGGCGATTTTCCGCGCGACGGTCAAGCAGGACCGCGATGCCCTCGATCCCGTGCATGCGGAAATGGTTGACGTTTGCGCACGACATGTCCCCGACATCAAGGTCGTGCCGCTGCTGCCGGCGGAATTCTACGAGCGGGTGAAGCAGGCGCATGCGCTGGTGCAGACAAGCGAGCCGCGGCTTTATGGAAATATCATTCTGCGTAAGGGTGTGATTTATCCGAAGGGATAACGAGGGCGCATGCCAAGAAAGCCCCTCATCCGGCCTTCGGCCATCTTCTCCCCGCAGGCGGGGCCAAGGGGATGGGCGCACCCACGGCCTTCTTACCAGCCAATCACCTGGACGAGAGCGAGAGGTCGTCCCCTCTCCCCGTCAAAAACGGGGAGAGGGCTAGGGTGAGGGGCTAAACTCTCCATGCGACCTATCGAAACGGCCTCTCCACTTACCCCTCAAATATCCCCCGCCGAAGGTCCCCAGACGTCCGTCATGGCGAAACCTTCCGCCATGGGATCGAAGGGATCCAGCGCCACCTGGCTCAGGCCGAAGGTGAAGCCGCGGCCGGTGATGGTGGGGATGATGGCGGGCTTGCCGGCAACTTCTGTCACGGCCTGCAGGCCGACCTCGAATTCCGAGCCGATGATCGAGCGGGATTTGAAGACATCGCCGACCTTGGCCTTGCCTCTGGCATGCAGCGTGGCGAGGTTGGCGGAATTGCCGGTGCCGCAGGGCGAGCGGTCGGCCCTGCCCGGCCACATGGTCGTGCAGGTGCGGATGGCGCCATCGGGGTCGATATCCCGGAACATCACGTAGGCGACGCCGGAGATGGCCGGAATTTCCGGATGCACGACCGGGATCGTACGGTTGATCAAATCCTTCAGGATCATGCCGGCCTGGACGAGCGCTGCGGCATTGCCCTTCTCGATCGTCAGATTGATCTGGCTGACATCGACGAGCGCATAGAAGATGCCGCCATAACAGAGATCGAGCTTGATCCTGCCCCAATGCGGCGTGTCGATCTGCACATCCAACTCGTGCACGAAGGACGGAACCATGGTGAGCCGCACCTTCTCGCAGCGACCGTCGCGGCAGGTGGCGGTCGCCCGCACTAGGCCGGCGGCGGTGTCGAGCGTCACCACTGTTTCCGGCTCCTTCATCTCGACGATCCCGGATTCGAGCAGCGCCGTCGTCATGCAGATGGAATTGGAGCCGGAGCTCGCATGCGCCTGATCCGGCTGCAGGACGACGAAGCCGGCATCGGCATCGGGATGCTTGGCCGGCAGCAGCAGGTTGACGGAACCGATCGGCGCGCCGCGCGGCTCCAGCACTAGGAAGCGGCGCAGCTCCTGCCCCTTCGGATCTGTGTTCAGCCATTGCAGTTGCTCGGCGATGGTATTGCCAGGAATCTTCGGCACGCCGCCGATCGCGACCTTGCCGATTTCACCTTCGCAATGAACGTCCAGCAACTGAATCGTGCGCTTCCATCTCATGTCGACAACTCCAATCAGACGTGACGGGTGATACCGCCATCAACGCGAATATTCTGGCCGGTGATGTAGCCGGCGCCATCGGAGAGCAGGAAGGCCGCGGTCTTGGCGATCTCGCTCATCAGGCCGATACGCTTCATCGGCACCTTGTCGGCGGTTTCCGGCTTGTGATTCAAACTGTCGATATAGCCGGGCAGGATGCAGTTCATGCGGATATTGTTGGCCGCATACCGGTCCGAATAGAGCTTGGTGAAGGCGCCGGCAGCAGCGCGGTAGGTGCAGGAAACCGGGAAGACCAGCGACGGCTCGTAGGCGGCAAAAGTGGTGATATTGACGAAAGCGCCCTTGCCCTGCTTCAGCATGACCGGCGTCACCAGCCTTGCCATGCGCACCAGCGACAGGATCATCATGTCGGAGCCGAGCGTCCAGCTCTCGTCAGAAATATCCAGCAGATCGCCCTTCGGTGGGTGGCCGGTATGATTGACCACGGCGTCGATGCGGCCGTAACTCTTCATCGTCAGGTCGAAGATCGCCTGGATATCCTCGGCTTTTTCCGCGACACCGCGCGAGGCAACACCGCCGAGTTCAGCGGCCAGCTTTTCGCAGCTTTCCGAAGGCGACATCAATGCCAGGCGATAGCCGCTGGCCGAGAGTTCGCGAGCGATCGCCTCGCCCATGCCGCGGCCGCCGCCGGTGATCAGTGCAACGGGCTTTTCGGTTTCGGACATGTATTCCTCCTAGTAGCGATTGATGCGGAACGGGGTCATATCGACCTCGGGCGTGACGCCGGTCATCATATCGGCCATCAACCTTGCTGTCGTCGCCGAAAAGGTCAGTCCCAGATGGCCATGGCCAGTGGCGTACCAGACGCCCGGAATGCGTGAAGAGGGCGAGATGATCGGGAGCGTGTCGGGCAGCGCCGGGCGGTGGCCCATCCAGTCCTTGGCGTCCTCCACCTGCAGGCCTGGCAGTGCCCGCTGAGCGTGACGGACGAGGATGCGCGGACGACGAAAATCCGGAGGCGCATCGAGACCCGCCAATTCGACATTGCCGCCGACGCGAATGCCGCCGGCCGTCGGGGTKACCATGAAGGCACGATGCGGCCAGATGATCGAATAGCGCATGGCAATGCCGGGCTTCATGATCTGCGTGTGATAGCCGCGCTCAGTCTCGAGCGGGATCGGCTCGCCGAGTGCAGAGGCGATGAAGCGCGTCGGGACGCCGGCGGCGAGCACGACATCATTGACCTCCAGCCGCCTTTCGTCTTCGAGAAGCACCGCCATGGCGCCATTTGCCTGACGCTCCACGGTTCGGATCGCGCCGGAGGTGAAGGTGGCGCCGAGAGCCTTTGCCGCATCCACCAGCTTGAGCACGAGCTGATAGGGGTCGCGGATCGACTTGTTGTCCGGCATCAGCACGGCCTTGGCAATTTTCGGCGAGAGCGCCGGCTCGTAATCGCGGATTTCCGCGCCGGAAAGAACCTTGTGCTCGAAACCATAGCGCCGCATCAGCTCGATGTGGCCGCGATCGCCGGTAAACTCCGACTCGGTCTCGTAGATGGCCAGGCAGCCCTCTTCCGTCATCAGATCCGGAGCGCCGATGGTGTCGAGCATCGTTCTGAAGTCACCGAGTGCGCGACGGGACAGGCCCATGCCGGCATCTTCGATCTCTTTCAACCGGGAGGGTCGACCGGCGGCGACGAAGCGCAGGAACCAGGGCAGCATTTTCGGCGCATAGGAAGGCCTGAGCCAAACCGGACCTTCCGGGTCCAGCAGCCAGCCGGGAATCTTGCGCCAGGTGGACGGGCCGGAACTGGCGGCAAAATCGAGCGCAATGCTCGCCATATTGCCGAAGGAAGCGCCCTTGCCCGGCTCATCCTTGTCCACAAACGTCACCTGCCGTCCACGCCGCTGCAATTCGAAGGCAATCGCCGCACCGACAATACCGGCGCCGACAACGATGACCGTCCGCTTATTTTCGTCCATTCCTGAAATCCATCCGCAGAGCGCGCGCCCGATTTGATGCGATTCTGTGATATATCAGATGAGGAGATGTGGCTATGCGGTTTTTGCGAGAGAGCGGAATGCCAAGCGCAAATCCTTCGTCGCGGTGGAGCGAGAATAGCTATTGACCGATCGCCGTGCCGACGCTGCTGCCGGTCGTCTCGACGCTGTCACCGACGGAGCCGACGGTATTGCTAGCGGATGCGCCAAGGCGGCGGACCTGCTCGCCGTAATTCTGGCGGGTGCGCGGATCGAAGATGGCGATCGGCGCACTGACGGCGACACTGGCAGCKCTGCCGACCGTCTGCGCGGCGCCGATGGCGACGGCACCGACCGCTTCGCCGATGCCGACATCGGAATCGGTGATGGTCTGCCCCTCGATCAGCCGGTCGCCGATCAGCTTGACCACCTCAGGGCTCTCGGCGAATTTGCCGTGGTTCAGCCGATCGCCGGTCTTGAGCTTGGTGAGATCGAGCACGGTGATGCCCTGTTTTTCKAGCGCGCTGCGGTAGGGCTCGGCGCCCGGGTCGATCTGGCCGAGGCGGTCGACATTGCCGGAGATGCGGCGCGACAGCGATAGCGCCCGGTCGTCGCGTGAGACGAACAGGGTGAAATGCGGCTTGTCCTTGCCGAGCGCTGCAAATTGCTGGCCGAAGACATCGACGTCAAGATCGGGAGACGCAAGAATGACGTTCTTGATCTTCGGCGCGACACGGCCATCGCGGATCGCCATCTGCCTCAAGGCCTCGACGGCGAGCCAGGTGCCCATGGAGTGAGCCATGACGGTGATATCGCCGACGGAAGGATTGGAGGAAGCGCGGCGCAGCAGCTCTTCCAGCGCATCGCGGGAATAGTTGGCGCTTTCCTTGTCGTAGGCATAGTCGAAAATGCTGGCGCGCGACGGCCAGGTGAAAACGACCGGCGCGACATCGGCATGGGAATCATGGACGATCTGCGCAAAGCGATAGACCGAATCCTCATAGCGATTGTTGAAGCCGTGCACGAAAATCAGCACGCGCTTGTTCTTCGGCAGATGCGTACGCAGCCACGCCTGATTGTCGGCTACACCCGTCATCGACTGGACGGAGGTGGTGACGAAATTCTTCATGGGATCGCCGGGCAGCCGGCTCGGCCACTGCACCTGACCAGCCTTGCGATTGGCCTCCGGCGGGATCGAGACGCTGACAGCATCTACCTTCAAACCGGGGCCGCGCTCTCCGGAAAACAGGATCGCCGGGTCCTTGTCCGGCAGGCGAGTGGTGGCGACCAGCAGATCGACCTTGGAGGTGCCCGGGACACTGTCGACGACCGGCTGCATGACGCCGATCGGACGGCCGCCGCAGGCGGTGAGCGACAGAGCAGCAGTAACGGCGATAGCCCGGAAGAAGGCCTTCCCGCATCGGCCAGCATCTTCCATGCGCTGCATCGCGCCAACCCTCTTCATCGCAATTCCAATGTCGCCGCCAACATACCCATGGAGGGTCACCGTGCAAGCGACGTTCGCTGTCTTCGCAACGTGATGTGGTGCTAATTCATGGGAGCGAGGCAAAGGCGCAACGGTGGGTTGGAAGAAACGACCACAATCAAGACCGACAGGAATCTTAGAGAACAGGGGGAAATAAAAAGAGCCCGACGCGGGAGGAGGATGCATCGGGCTCTTGATCCGGATTGGCAACTGGGAGGAGGAGGAGTGTTGCCAATCTATGAAGGAGCGCTGGGAGGAGGAGTGCGCTGCCTTCGAGGGATTAGATATAACCGCCGGGCAGGCATTAACAGACTGGCTTTCGCAATGCAGCAATGCACTGAGCGCAAGGCTTTTATCGCATTTACTTGAAATACCGCATATCACTGGCAATTGGAGCATTTCCATCGCCTATTTTACAGTCGCAAATGACGAATGAATGAGATTTACATAGTCGTGATCCGTCATTTTTGCCCGTGCGCCTAACGAGCCCGAGAAGCATCATCGCCGATGAAATAGCGCAGGAGACCGCTGCCATCCGCTACCGATTCGCAAATAAGGACAGGCCGCAGACGTAAAAGAGCGGCCGCTTCGCCAGCGACCGCCCTCATATTCACTCAAGACGACCATTAAGCAGCCGCAAACGCCTTCTTGCCCTCGGCATCCAGCGCCGAGAACTCGTCATCGGACAGCGTGATGTTCACTGCCGCCGTGTTCTCTTCGAGATGCTTGACTTTGCMGGTGCCGGGGATCGGCAGCATGACGGGGCTGCGTTTCAGGACCCAGGCAAGCGCGATCTGGCTCGGAGCGGCGCCATGTTTCTTGGCGATGATGTCGAGCAGCGAGCCCTCCTTGGCGAGGTCGCCGGCAGCAAGCGGATACCAAGGGATGAAGCCGATATTGTGCTTGGCGCAATAATCGAGAACGTCCTCGCTGGTACGGTCGACAAGGTTATAGCGGTTCTGGACCGTCGCCACCTTGAAATGCTTCGAGGCGGCTTCGATGTCGGCGACCGATACTTCGCTGAGGCCTGCGTGGCGGATCATCTTGGCATCGAGCAGCGATTTGACGGCACCGAACTGTTCGGCGGCAGGCACTTTGGGATCAATGCGGTGAAGCTGCCAGAGATCTATCTGCTCGACACCGAGATTGCGCAGGCTCTTATGCGCCTGCTGGATCAGATACTCCGGGCGGCCCAGAGGAATCCACTGGTCGGGACCGGTGCGGGTCAGACCTCCCTTGGTGGCGACGACAAGTTTGTCGCCATAGGGGTGCAGCGCCTCCTTGATCAGACGTTCGGAAACATCGGGGCCATAGGAATCGGCCGTGTCGATGAAATTGATACCAAGCTCCGGCAGGCGCTTGAGGGTGCGGACGGATTCGGCGTGATCCACAGGCTCGCCCCAGATGCCGGAACCGGTGATGCGCATGGCACCGAAACCGAGGCGATTGACGGTGAGGTCGCCGCCGATCTTGAATTGACCGGACTTGGCTGCGTTTAGATCTGACATGGTTTTCGTCCCTATAGTCTGGTTGACGTTATTCGAAATCCGTGGAAGCCGAGACCTGTTCCCAGGCGTCGAACTCGGTCTTGAGCAAGCCGAGCTTTTCGCGAACGAGACTGATGGCGTCGCGACCTAAGAGTAGATGGGTCGGTGGGTTTTCCGAGGCAATGAGCTGCAACATAACTTGTGCCGCCTTCTTCGGATCGCCGGGCTGTTTGCCGCTGCGTTCGAGGCGGCGCTGGCGCAACGGTTCGAAGACCTCGTCATAATCGGGGATCGAGCGCTCGGCCCGCACCATCGAGCGGCCGGCCCAATCGGTGCGGAAGCCGCCCGGCTCGATAGCGGTCACATGGATGCCGAAGCTCTTGACCTCTTTCCCGAGGCTTTCGGAAATCCCCTCCAGCGCGAATTTGCTGCCGTGATAGAAGGAAATGCCCGGCAGAGTGATGATACCGCCCATCGAGGTGATGTTGAGAATGTGGCCGGCTCGGCGCTTGCGCATATAGGGCAGCACCGCCTGGATCACGGCGACGGGGCCGAAGACATTGACCTCGAACTGGCGGCGCAGCTCTTCGATCGTCGATTCCTCGACCAATCCTTCATGCCCATAGCCGGCATTGTTGACGAGAACGTCGATCGCGCCGATCTCGTTCTCGACCTCGGCGATAACAGGCGCGATGGCGGCTGTGTCGGTGACGTCGAGCAGCTTGGCGAAGGCGAAGCCTGGCTTCAGCGCTTCGAATGCGGCGCGGCCGGCTTCCTTGCGCAGCGTGCCGACGACCTTATGACCGGCAGCAAGGGCGGCCTCGGCGAGTGCCCGGCCGAAGCCCGTGGAAACGCCGGTGATGAAAAGTACCTTGGTATCGGATTTTATCGCAGACATAGCGATGTCTCCTTGTTGGATGAAGGCAAGATAGGCCGAGGCGACATTTTCGATAATCTCATCAATCGAAGATGACCTTTTTAGAAAAACTGATTAATCTCGGACAAAATCAAAGTCGTTCGGAGAGCGCTGATGCGTCAGGACGTGTTGGACGGACTGGTGACCTTCGTCATCGTCGCGGAGGAAAAGAGCTTTTCGGCCGCGGCCGTGCGGCTCGGCGTGTCGCCCTCGGCCGTCAGCCAGTCGATCAGCAAACTGGAAGGCCGGATGCGGCTCGCGCTCTTCAACCGCACCACGCGCAGCGTCAGCTTGACCGAGGCCGGGCTACGCTATCTCGAACGTGTCGTACCCGCCGTGCATGATCTAACGGCGGCCGCCCAGGAGCTTGGCGAGTCGGTCGACAGGCCCGCCGGACTGCTACGCATCAACGTGGCGCGCGCCGGCTATATGATCGCGCTTCAACCGATCCTGCGCGATTTCCTCGACGCCTATCCGGAAATCGAGCTGGAGGTGCGCATCGAGGGCTCCTTGGTCGATATTGTCGGCCAGGGCTTCGATGCCGGCATCCGCTTTGGCGATCTGGTGCAGCGCGACATGGTGGCGGTGAAGATCGGGCCGCCGATATCAGCTCATATCATTGCCGCGCCCAGCTATCTCGGCCGGTACGGCATGCCGAAACATCCGCACGATCTGCTCAACCACAATTGCATCGGCTTTCGTCATTCCTCCAGCGGGCAGGTCGAGCGCTGGGAATTCGAGAAGAACGGCGAGAAGACCGAACTTGCCGTCAACGGCCGGCTGATCCTCAACGATTCCGCGGCGCTGACGCAGGCAGCATTGGACGGCATCGGCATTGCCTACATGATCAACGGCTATATCGACCGGTTTCTCGACGACGGGCGGCTAGTGCGCATCCTGTCCGACTGGAGCCCGGCGCTGGCCGGCCTGACGCTGTACTATGCTGACCGCCGTCGCGTGCCGGCAAAGCTTCGGGCGTTGATCGATTTCCTGCGCCATCGACGGCAGGTCGAACCACCGCAAACGGCAGGCGCCTTGACCTGAAATCAGCTCTTCGGATTGCGTTGCCGCAACAGCGTTCCGAGATCGGCGAGCGCGGTCCAGAGCTCTTCGAAGACGCGGTGGGTGAAATCCTGCAGCGACATTTCCTGCGGGCCTTCGTTCCAGCGCTTGCCACCGATACGCAGCGTGCTGACGACGATCGCCGATAGCAGGCGCAATTGGAAATGCTCCTCTTCGTCTCCGCCGGAGCGGGCGAAGAGTGCGTCCGTCAGTTTCTCTTCGAGCTTGGCATATTTCAACTGGTCGCGGGCGCAAAGCGCCGGCGTGTCGCGGATCAGGACGGCGATGGCGAGACGCTGCGGGTCCGAGGAGGCGGCGAGCAGCGCCGACCTTAGAGCACCCTCAATGACCTCGACGACCGACGCATCCTTCGGCTGCGCGGCAACGGCATCGGCGAGTTCGTCGGAAAAGCTGTCCTGCCAGGCGAAGACCACCTCTTCCTTGCTTGGAAAATAATCAAAGAAGCTGCGTTTGGAGACATCGGCGGCCTCGGTAATGTCCTCGATCGTCGTGCCGTCGAAGCCGCGTGCGAGAAAGAGCGACAGCGCCGCCGCCTCGATGCGCTCGCGCGTCTGGCGGCGCTTGCGTTCGCGCCGGCCTTCCTTCACCTCGCCGTCGATCTCTTTCGCATCCGCCATGAACTGCCCCTGCTATGCACCCGCTTCCGGCCGCCCCATATCGGCTTCGGCAGTGTAGGCTGCGATCCCGGCACCCTCTTCCCTGCTGTGATATCTGGAGCGATCGATCGAGATCTCCAGCGGTTTTCTGCGCGAGATTCGGTAGACGCCGGCCGGCGGAATGTTGCGCACCGTGCCGCCGATGCGCTCCGCTTTCAGGCCGAGACGATCGAGGATCGAACGCGACACCGGGCAGCGCGGGCCGTAAGTGAACTGGTAGAAAGAGCCGCCGGACCTCATCGTCGCAAAGGCGCCGCCGACGATCGCGGCGATCTTATCGGGAGACATGGAGAGCAAAGGCAGGCCGCTGACGACGGCGCCGAAGGGCGCATCGGCAAACAGGCCGCATTGGGTAAGCTGCGCCGCATCCATCTGCACCACGCGCGCCTCGGGAAAGCGGCCACGCAATCGAGCGGCAAACTCTTCGCCGAATTCGATCAGCGTCAAGTCGCTCTCCGGAACGCCGCGCCCCATCAGCGCGCGGGTGAAAACGCCGGTGCCGGGGCCAAGTTCGAGGATCGGGCCGTCGAGCGCCTCGATCTCCTGCGTCATCAGACGGGCCAATCGCTCACCGGACGGCGCAATCGCTGAGACACGCATGGGATTGCTGACCCAGGAGCGGAAGAACTGCACGAATTCGGCGCATGTCGTCTTTGTCGTCATCCCAGGAATCCAATCTTTAGCAGAAATATCGAATACGACGCGATCAAGGTCCGAGCAGCGTGGCAATTCGAAGGCACCACAGGCAATTGCGCGGCCAATGTTGCCGATACGCAAATCATAATTGCGATCTCTAGGCAATGCATTTTTTAAACAGTTGTATTTTTGCGTTTAGCGCAATAATTAATCGAATACAAATTTGCAAATCTTCCCAGGAGATCGTCATGCCGAATTGGACCGTGAAAGACATTCCCCCGCAGACCGGCCGCATCGCCGTCGTCACCGGCGCCACCAGCGGCATCGGCTATGAAACCGCCCAAGCCCTGGCGGGTGCCGGCGCCAAGGTCATCATAGCCTCGCGCAACGAACGCAAGGGCGCTGAGGTACTCGCTAAGATTCGCGCCAAGACGCCCGGCGCCGACGTCGCCTTCGAGCCGCTCGATCTCGCCAGCCTCGATTCCGTTGCCCGCACCGCCAAGCGCATCACCGCTTCCGTGCCGCGGATCGACCTTCTCATCAACAATGCCGGCGTCATGGCCATTCCGGACAGACATGAAACCGAGGATGGCTTCGAGATGCAGATGGGGGCGAATTATATCGGCCATTTTGCCTTGAACATGCGGCTGCTGCCGAAAGTCTTGGCCGCCGCGAACCCACGCGTCGTTACCGTCAGCAGCCTGGCGCATCGCAGCGGCAAGATCAATTTCGACGATCTGCAATCGAAGAAAAGCTACAGCTCCTGGGGCGCCTATTGCCAATCGAAGCTGGCGACCTTGATGTTCGGCCTTGAACTCGACCGGATCGCCCGCGCTGAAGGCTGGAACTTGATGAGCATGGCCGCCCATCCCGGCTACGCCGTTACCGGCCTGCAAAGCGCTGGTCCGCGCATGGGCCGCAACAGGCCGGGCTTTCTTGAACGGTTCAGCACATTGATAGCACCAGTCATGGCGCAGTCGGCAACGGCGGGCGCCTTGCCGACGCTTCTCGCCGCTACGTCTTCGGAAGCAGAAGGAGGCGTCATGTACGGTCCGAATGGCTTCTATGAATTGAAGGGACCGCCCGTCCGCGCCAAGATCGTGCCGTATGCACAGAACAAAGCCGTCTGGCGCCGGCTTTGGGAGGTGTCGGAGCAACTGACCGGCCTGAGAATGCCGCTGCCCGTTATGGCGTGACCGCGCCCTCCCCGCCCAGGCAGAGAGAGGGTTTGCACGCTAAAATCACGGCCCGAGGCCTTGCCGCAGGGATTCGCCGCTTGTGCAAGTCGGAAGCGTGGGCTATGCAGATAGATAGGAAGCCTATCTATCTTTATGGATCGCCATGCACGACACCGGAGATCTTCAGGAACTTGAAGAGGCCATGGCGCTTGCCGAAGCATTGCGCCCCGCCCTGCATCGCCTTTATCGACAGTTGCGACGTGAAAACGATGAGCCCGGCATCTCGCCGCTGCAGGCGCTTCTTCTCGTCGCCATTCTCCAGCAGCCGGGCATTGGGGTTGCGGAGCTGGCGCGGCTGGAGAACCTGCGTGGCCCGACCATATCGGGGCACATCAAGGCAATGGAACGTGAAGGCCTCGTCACCCGCTCCGCTCCCGACCCAGAAGACCGGCGACGCAGTGGTCTGATCGCCACCGACAAGGGGCGGGCTCTGATTCAAGGCATAAAGCAGAGGCGAACCGACTGGCTCGCCTTCGAACTCGCCAAATTATCGCCTGAGGCGCGCGCCGCCATCCGCGCCGCCATCGGCCCGCTCGGAGACATCGGACAATGACCTCACAAGTTCGACAGGCCGCTCCGCAGCCGGCGGCGACCGAAGACGACGCGCCCGACCGCCGCGAAATTCGCGCCGTCATCCTTGGCCTGATGATCGTGCTTGGCCTCGGCGCCATCGACCAGAGCATCGTCGCGACCGCCCTGCCGCGCATCGTCAGCGATCTCGGCGGGGTTACTCATTTGTCCTGGGTGGTCAGCGCCTATGTTCTGGCCTCGACCAGCACCATGCCACTCTATGGCAAGCTCAGCGACCAGTATGGCCGTAAGCCGATGATCTACACGGCAATCCTGATTTTCCTTCTCGGCTCCGTCTTGAGCGGCATGGCGCAAACGCTGCTGCAGCTCATCATCTTCCGCGCCATTCAGGGCCTGGGCGCTGGCGGACTGCTGCCTTTGGCGCAGATCATCATCGGCGATCTCGTGCCACCGGCCAGGCGCGGTCGCAATCAAGGCTCGATAGCCGCCGTCTTCGCCGTCTGCAGCGTTATCGGCCCGATCCTCGGCGGCGTCATCACCGATCTGCTCTCCTGGCATTGGATCTTCTACGTCAACCTGCCGATCGGCGCGGTGGCACTCGTCATGATCGGCCGCGCCTTGAAGCGGCGGCATCAGGTACGCAGCCGCCGTATCGATTATCTCGGCGCCGTGCTGCTGACCGGTTGCACCACCAGCTTCCTGCTGGCGCTCGCGCTTGGCGGCAACGAATGGGCCTGGAACTCGCCGCAAATTCTCGGTCTTGCCGCCGCGGCCCTTGTCCTCGGAATTTTCTTCGTCTTCCACATCAGGCGTGAGCCGGAACCGGTGCTGCCGCCCGATCTCTTCCGCAACCGACTGTTCATCATCGCCTGCCTCGTGCTCGCTCTGACCTTCATGGGCATGCTCGGCGCGACCTTGTTCTTCCCCTTGTTCTTCCAGATGGTGATGGGCGTTACCCCTTCGCATTCCGGTTTCCTGACGGGGCCGCTGATGATCGGCTTCGTCATCTCCTCCATGCTCAACGGCCGCGTGCTGCTGCAGCGTTCCGGCCGTTACAAGCCAGCCCAGCTTTGCGGCCTCGGCCTTGCGACGGCGGCCTTCGCCACGCTCGCCTGGGCTATTGCGACCAGCAAGGGGTTCGCCATCATCGAGCCGCCGATCTTCGCGCTCGGACTGGGGCTCGGGCTGGTGATGCCGACCATGACGGTCGCGGTGCAGAATGCCCTGCCCCTTGCGCATCGCGGCGTCGGCACGGCAACGCTTGCCTTCTTCCGTTCGCTCGGCGGCCTGATCGGCGTCACCGGCTCCGGTGCCATCCTGGCCTATCGCGTGCGGCAGGCGACAGGCTCGTCCGGCAGTCTCGACCTATCGTCGCTGACGGAAGGCGGCCTCAAACAGCTCGCCGCCGCGTCGCCGGAAGACCATGCCGCGGCAATAGCGCTTTACCGCCATGCCATCGCCATGACCTTCGCCACCGGAACCGTCATCGTCGCGTTGGCTCTGATCGCGCTGCTGTTCCTGCCGGAATTGCCGCTGAAGATGCATCACGGCGAAGGTGCGCAGCCGCCGCGCTGAAACATCGCACAAGCCCCGGGTAAGTCCATTTCCCTACAGTAGACGGCATCTCCGATGCGCCGCCCGAGCGGGCGCGCGTTGATCGACCGTCAAAGGCGGCTTCCGGCATGATGGCTGCCATATTGGGAAGGAATGACCTATGGTCTCCGCATTGACCACGACCCGATTGCTCTCATCGCAAATGGCGCTGCAGTTGCTGCAAACACCGGACGCTTCGCAGGATTCGAGCAGCGATCCCCTGCTGGACGATAGCAGCAGCAGTAGCAGCAGCAACGACGTCTCCAGCCTGCCCTCGCAATCACAGGCATCGCTCACGAGCATGCTGAACGGCCTGTCGGCAAATCAAACCGACAGCTCCGCGACATCACAATCCGATCCGGACATGACCAGCAGCTCGTTCATGAGTCTTCTGAAACAGAACCTGCAGGATGCAGTCAAAAGCGAGGGGAAGGGCGGCCAGGCTCAAGCCATGCTCGACGCGCTCGACAACGGTACGCTGACGGTCTCCGACCCCACCAAGGGCGTTTCGATCACGGCATGGGATGCCAGTGCCGACAGCGAGCAGGGTACGACCAGCAAGACCGGCGACACGATCCCCACCAGCGATTGGAATGACTTCCTGAAGGCTCATCTCGAACGCGGTTCCGATGGAACCTTTGTCAAGAATTCCGACGGCAGCTTCATCGACAAGGTCACCGGCAATGAGGCCTATTTCGGCCAGGTCGGATCGCAGTATTACTACATCACCTGGCCGTCGGCCTCTTCCGACACCAATGCAGAGAGTTCGGCTGTGTCGGCTTCAGAGAAGACGAGCGCCTAAGCTTCTCCAGGACAAGCTCGGAGCGGGCTTGTCCTCTTCCCGTTAGCGTGATCCAGCACGCCATCAGATGGCAGCGGCATCGGTAGAGAGCAGCACGATCTCTCTCGCCACGCCGGCGGAACCGCACCCTTGCCCGGCCATCTTCCTGATCTTCTTTAGCAAAATCGAATTGATTGTGTGAGCGCATGGGTGCACCCCTTTTTGGGGTAGGTTGATCCGATCGTAGGATGTCCCTCCACCATTGGACTAGATGACAAAAATGTGAACGGCAATCACAGTTTCGTGACGTTTCCAACGTCTCTATCAACTGGGGGATTCCGATCATGCTTACAGCCACCGTGACCAAACCAGCTTCCCTGGATACGCAAAGTATCGCGGTGGGACCGAATGCTTTTAGAAATGACTTCAATAAAAGATCATTCCAATTCAGCCACAACTTGGTCGGACATCAGTTGTTCTCGCTTCCGCGCCTTGCCGAACTTGCGAAATCACTGCTTACGGACACGAGCACGAGAAGCGTGCGCTGGCAGGCGGGTGGGGCGCCAGTGGACGCCGGCTGGGCCGTGCCGCTGAACGACAAGGTGGAGAGCGTCAACGAAGCGATCTCGAACCTGGCTGTGTCAGGATCGTGGGTGCTGCTCTACAGCGTTCAGCGCGATCCCGAATATCGCGCATTGCTTGATCAGCTCATGACCGAAATCCTCGCCGACACCGGTTGCTCGCGGGACGAAGTMACCTGGGAGGATGCCTACATATTCCTGGCCTCGCCCGACGCCGTAACGCCCTATCACATCGACCATGAAGCAACATTTCTGTTCCAGATCCACGGCAACAGAACCGCCAACATATGGGACGCAAACGATCGTTCCGTCCTGCCCGATAAAGAAATCGAAAAATATTACATCGGCGATCTCAACGCCGCCAAATACACCGTCGAAAAACAAAGCAAGGCGACGGTCTATGCCTTGAACCAGGGAACCGGCGTCCACCACCCGTCGAAAGCGCCGCATGCTTTCAAGAACGGCGATATCTATTCGATCGCTCTCGGCATTCATTTCTGCGTGCGCGATTGCGATCAGCAGGCGTCCGTCTACCAGATGAACTATCTGCTGCGGCGCTGCGGCCTGAAGCCGACGGCCCCTGGAAAATCCGCATGGCGCGACAAACTGAAGACCTCGATCATCGGAATGTTTGCCGACAAGAACCCGAAGACCAAGCACGACATGCTGCGCTCCGGCTTCAAGAAGATGACCGCGCCGTTACGGACCGTTCTGAAATAAAGGTGGAGGGCCGGGCTACTGCCCGGCCCCTTCGACATCGCGAAATAGTCCTGTTCGCAGCGGGCCATGGGTCAAAGGGGCGCATTGCTTTTGCTAATATATCGGTTCAGCCTTTCGTTGCTGACCACGCGTCATGCGTGTCATAGGAGTCGGCCAGCGGAGGATTGACCATGAGACTTGTCGCAATATTCGCAGCTACAGCGGTTGTCGCTCTCATCGGCACCAGTGCCATGGGGCAAACAACGACGGCACCGGCAACGACAACTACGCCGATGACCACCACGAAAACGCCGAGCACCACCGCCAAGCAAAAGGCGGCAACGCCCGCGCAATCGGAAATTTCGAAGGCATGCTCAGCACAGGCCGACGCAAAGGGGCTTCATGGCAAGGAACGCTCCAAGTTCCGCAGCCAATGCAAGAAAAATGGCGGCAAGGGGTAAATAGGTCGAACCCGGCCCTGCGGCTGTCTTGGCGGCAACCGCCTGAAATAAGCGCAACAAAGTTGCCGCCACTGACTTCATGCGCGCGTGGCTGAGCAGGCGCGATAGTATCATGGACGATATCTCCGCTCTCCCGTGGCATTGAGAGGTGCTCTCACGGGCTGGGGGTGTCTGAGACCATTCTGAAAACTGGTATAGTTGGCGTTGCGGATCGCGCGCTGTTTCGGAAGCCTTTGCCGGAGCTATTCAATGTCGCTTGTTTACAGACCTGCTCGAGCAGACGATTTGGCCGCGTCCGATGCTCTGGTGGTTGCCGCCATCAACGATCTTACCGTTCGCCATGGCTTCGGCCCGATGGCCACAGCAAGCCCTCCCAGCTTTCAACTCTTTTCGCTCAATGACGACCCGGATGGCCTGTGGGTCGCCGAGGACGGCGGAGAGCTTCTCGGCTTTGCCTGGAGTTGGGTTTGCGGGAATGTTTGGTTTCTCGCGCAGTTGTTCGTCGATCCCGCCCGACAAGGCCAGGGCATCGGAAATGAACTATTGGGACGAACCGTAGAGCATGCCCGGAAATCGGGAGCAGTTCACAAGGCACTTATTACCTTCACCTTCAATCGCGTCTCGCAGGGCCTGTACATGCGGCACGGCCTCTTTCCCAAGATGCCGATTTACCTTTTCAATGCCGCGCGCGAGCGGGTGATGCAGGAACTGCCGGCGCCGCCACTGCGCGCCATCGCGATCGACGGCAGCGCCGCAACCATGAAAAAGCTCGCCGAGATCGACTCCCGCGCCATAGGCGCCTCGCGCGAGAAGCATCATCGCTACCTGCTCGATGACCCGACGACAACGGGAGTGCTGCTCTGCGCCGGCAGCGATTGCGTCGGCTACAGCTATCTCGCATCAAGTGGGCACATCGGCCCCCTCGCCGTCACGCGGCCTGACTTTCTCCACGATGCCTTTACGACTGCGCTGAAACTGGCGGCAGATCGCTCTGCTGAGAACGTATCGGCGTTTCTGCCGGGCACATGCGACAGCGTCCTGAGCCTTGCGGTCAAGCAAGGTATGCGAATCACCTTTCCCATGCTGTTGATGGCATCGCCGGAGTATGGTGACTGGACGCAGTATCTGCCGCGAAATCCGGGGTTTATGTGATCGGTCGTCTGCCTGCGGTAACGAAGAACCCTTGCGGATCAATCGCCACACCGCTATTTACCCGACGTCGGAAAAGGCAGACTTGGTTTGGTAAGCCCAAGTCCTTTTGGTAACGAAAGCTCTGGTCTTTGGCCTCGCGCATGAGACCCCCACGACGAACATCGGGCGCTGCGCCAGCGCCCAACTGTTCGTCCGTGTGGTTCTCAAACCTGAGGAACGCTCCGGTCGAACATCATCGACACAGGAGCCCGTTCATGCCCAACCGCCCCTTAGCTCTTTATGACGTTGTGATTGCTGGAGCCGGTCCCGTCGGCCTGTTCCTCGCCTGCGAGCTGCGCCTTGCCGATCTCTCGGTGCTGGTGCTGGAGCAAGCCGAAGACCCGCGCTCACCCTTGAAGCAACTTCCGTTCGGAATGCGCGGCCTTTCCGCGCCCACTCTCGAAGCCCTTTACCGTCGCGGATTGCTGGACGACATCGTCGCGGCGCAGCGTGCAAACGATGCCTCGGGCAGCACCGTGGCCGCCGCGCACTGGCTGCAGCAGCCGCGCCACCCGGCCGGCCATTTCGCCGGTATCCAATTCTTCCACGACAAAATCGATAGCTCCAAGTGGCCCTATCGCCTGCCAAGTCCGGCCGGCGTCAACATGGCGGTCGACATGGAGACCCTCGAAGCCGTCCTGAGCGCTAGCGCAACCGCCACGGGGGCCGAGATCAGGCGCGGCCTCGGCGTCGAGACGTTCGACCAGTCGGATGACGAGGTGACCATCCGTGCCGGCGGCGAGGCTTTTCGCTGTCGCTGGCTCGTTGGTTGCGATGGCGGGCGCAGCGCAGTGCGCAAGGCCGGCGGCTTCGATTTCGTCGGCACTGATCCCGAATTCACCGGCTATTCGATCGAAGTCGAGATGGCCGATCCGGACATCCTCCGCGTGGGCCGCAGCTACACCTCGACGGGCATGTACACCTATGCGCGGCCCGGGACGATCGCGATGGTCGACTTCGACGGCGGCGCGTTCCACCGGAACCAGCCGATCACCCTCGACCATACACAAGCGGTGTTACGCAGCGTCTCTGGCACAGACGTTGCGTTGACGGCTCTCCGGCTGGCCACGACTTGGACGGATCGCGCGTACCAAGCGGTGTCTTATCGCAACGGGCGAGTGCTGCTTGCCGGGGACGCCGCACACGTACACTCCCCGCTGGGCGGCCAGGGCCTCAATCTCGGGCTCGGTGATGCAATGAATCTCGGCTGGAAGCTGGCCGCCACCCTTCGCGGCGATGCGCCGGTCGATCTGCTAGATACCTATACGAGCGAGCGGCATCCGGTCGGAGCGCAGATACTCGACTGGTCGCGCGCGCAGGTCGCGATCATGCGGCCAAGCCGGAGCTCACGCGCGCTCGAAGCCATCCTCCGCGATCTGATTGAGACGCGCGATGGCGCGACCTATTTCGCCGAACGTGCGTGGGGCGTTTCCCTCCGCTATGATCTTGGCAACAGCCAACCGCTCGTGGGCCGCAGCGTTCCCGACTTCGAATTGGTCGACGGTACGAAGATCGGCGATCTTCTCAGGACCGGAAGGGGCTTACTTTTAGACTTTGACGCTCGCGCACCGCTTCATGGGCTTGCGCGCCGCTGGAGCGGGCGGATCGCTTATGTCGCAAGTGACGTCAAGGATCGGCTGGGCTTGAGCGCTGTATTGGTACGCCCCGATGGCTTCGTCGCTTGGGTTGCCGACACCACCCCTATTCTTGAGGAAGCTATTCAGGTTGCCGCGCGTTGGTTCGGCGAACCAGGGTAGGCTCGTTGTGACCATCATTGTTTTGGAGTTATGAAAAATGGCGCACCCGAAGAGATTCGAACTCCTGACCCCCAGATTCGTAGTCTGGTGCTCTATCCAGCTGAGCTACGGGTGCGTGGCCGAAACGGAAGAAACCGTTGGCGTGGGCGGTTCTCTAAAGGGTCCTTTCGGGGAATGCAAGTGGATTTGTGAAAAAGATCGCGATTTTCGCAAACGATCTGACGAAGCGGCTGAAAACACTCAGTTTTCGTGGAAGGAGCGACTGCGGTAGTCGTCGAGCGAGACCGGGCGGTCGGGGATTTCGATGCGAAATTGGGTGCCGGCGGCCGGTTTTTCCACAAGCGCGATGGTGCCGCCATGGGCAAGCACCAGTTCGCGGGCGATCGCCAGGCCCAAGCCGGTGCCGCCGGAGCGCGCGGAGCCGCGGAAGGCGGTAAAAAGATTTTCCCGCGCCTTTTGCGGCATGCCCGGGCCGGTATCGTCGACAGTGATGCTGACGACACTGCCGATGCGGCGCGCCKACACGGTGATGCGGCGAATGCTGTCGGGCGCGGTCTCGGCGAAGGCGACCAAGGCCTGGTGGGCATTGCGGCAGAGATTGTGGATGATGCGGAACAGTTGCTCGCTGTCGGCGTCGACCTCCAGATCCGGGCTCATCTGCACGACGAATTCGATGCCGCTATCGGGATCGATCGCCAGGATATCGCGCACCTCGTCGATGAGTTCGAGCAGGTGCACGCGGCGGCGCCGCGGGGCCGATTCGGAGGTCTGGCCGAAGGACAGAACCTCGGTCGTATAGCCAACGGCGCGGTCGATGGTGCGCAGCAACTTCGGTGCAAAGCGCTTGACCATCGGATCGTCGACGTCGACCAGGCGGTCGGACATCAGTTGCGCGGCCGACAGGATGTTGCGCATGTCGTGGTTGATCTTGGACACGGCGAGACCGAGGGCAGCGAGGTTTTTCTGCTGCTTCAGCGTCTTCTGCAACTGCGACTGCATGGAAGCAAGGTGGCGGCCGGCCACGGCCAGTTCGTCGCGTCCCCCATCCGACACCAGCACGCGGCTGGGGTCTTCCGGATCCTGCGAAAAGGTCTGCATGCTGTCGGTCAGCCGGCGGATCGGGCGGATCATCATGCGATTGATAGCGAAGAAGATCAGGGTCGCGGTGAACAGCGAAATCAGGATCGAAACGAAAAGGACGCTGCCGGAATAGGCAAGCATGGCGTTGCGCAGCCTTGTATCCTTCAACACCACTTCGATGCCGGTGCTATCGTCGCCGCCGACCGGGCCGAAGACGCGGATGACGCGATTGCCGCCGAACAGCAGCGTGTCCAGCGCATCGCGGATCGCTGTCGGCAGCGAGACGTCGCTCAAATCATATTGCTCGTCGACGGAAGACGGCATCTCGGCGGTCGCCAACAGCCGCGAGGTCCCGTCCTTGCGCAGCACGATGGCGCGCGTGCCCGTCGCCATCAGCGTTTCCTTCTGCAGCGCGCGGGGCAGTTCGACCGGCTGCAGGCCATCGATGACGATGGCGGCGGCGGCGGCCGTGTTCAGCCGGTCTTCCAGCCAGCGCAAACGCATATTGGCGACGGAAGGGACGAAGATCAGCACTTCGGCAAGCAGGATGAAAACGACTGTGAGCATCAGCAGCTTGCCGGAAAGACCGCCGAAAATGCCTGTTGGGCGATAGAAACGCGAGTGAGTCCGAGCCTCGGCCTTGCCGCCTTCGCCGACGTTCCTGTCTTGCTCACTATCCATTTCGGCTGTCCCGCTTTGTTTCAAAGCGATCTGATGACGACATATCGAAGCAGATAATAGGAGATTGTGACAGTTTTTCCAATCGCCTCTGTAACAGTGCGGCCGTTAGCGCATGTCAAAGGCGGGAAAGGCGCACCAGCGCGCCTTTCCGTCTGAGCCCAGGTAGGATCAGAATTCTTCCCAGCCCTGCGCTGCGGGAGCTGCCGCGCCGCCACCCGTGAAGGCACTGGCGACCTTGCCCATCATGCGGCGTGCCGGCGATGCGACGGGGCGATGCGTTTCGGCGCGGGCCGATACGGGCGCCGAGGCGGCGCTGATGTCGACCTTGAAGCGAGCGACGAGCCGAACGAGACCATCGGCCTCGCCCGAGAGGCGATGGGTGGCGGCAGAGGTTTCCTCGACCATGGCGGCGTTGCGCTGCGTCACCTCGTCCATCTGGTTGACCGCCTTGTTCACCTCGGTGAGGCCAGTCGACTGTTCGCGGGCGGCCGTTGCGATCGAATGGATATGATCGTTGATCTTCAGCACCCGCCCCTCGATCGCCGCCAGCGCTTCGCCGGTTGCCTGCACCAGCTTGACGCCGACCTGCACCTCATCACCGGACTTGCTGATCAGCGCCTTGATGTCCTTGGCGGCCGTGGCGGAGCGCTGGGCCAGTTCGCGAACTTCCTGGGCGACGACGGCGAAGCCCTTGCCGGCCTCCCCGGCACGGGCGGCCTCGACGCCGGCATTCAACGCCAGCAGATTGGTCTGGAAGGCGATCTCGTCGATGACGCCGATGATCTGGCTGATCTCGCCGGATGCCTGTTCGATGCGGCCCATGGCATCGACGGCATTGCGAACCACCTTGCCGGAATGAGCGGCGTTCTCCTTGGCTTCCGTCACCATGACGCTCGCCTCCTGCGCCCGCTCGGTCGAGCTTTGCACGACGGCGGTGATCTGGTCGAGCGCAGCCGAGGTCTCTTCCAGGGCGGCGGCCTGCTGTTCCGTACGCTTCGCCAGATCGTMGCTGGCAGCGCGCAGTTCGTTGGTGTTGGTATTGATGGAGCCGGTCGTCTCGCGCACTTCGCGCATGGTGCTCTGGAGGGTCGCAAAGGTGCTGTTGACGTTCTGCTGCAGTTCGGCGAAGGCGCCGTGGAACTCGCCCCGCATGGTCTGGGTCAGATCGCCTTCCGCAAGGCTTGCAAGGACGCGACGGACCTCGCCGACACCAGTGTCGACGCTCGTCAGAAGCTCGTTGATATTGCCGGCAAAGCGATTGAGGTTGACGTCGCCGTAATCCTTTTCGATGCGGCGGCTGAAATCGCCGGCGGCAGCGGCGGAAACGACAAGCGACATGCTGGATTGCAGGTCGTCGCTCTTGGCACGCATGGCCGTTTCCTCGGCATTCATGCGGCGCACAGCATTGCCGTTCTGCTTGAAGACATCGACGGCGGCAGCCATGTCGCCGATTTCGTCGGCGCGGCCGGCAAAGGGAACTTCGATATCGAAATTGCCGTCAGCCACTTGCTTGATGGTCTCCGTCACCTTGCGGATCGGTCGGCTCAGATGCATGGTGCCGATATACATGCCAAGGCCGGCACCGGCGCCAATCGCCGCCACCATCATGCCGAGCACGGCCCACATGACCGTTTGGCGGAAATCCGTGACCTCGTCATCGACAACGTCGAGTGCTGCTTTGTCAGCCTGAACGACCGCATCGATCTCGGCCTGGAATGCCTTACGGTTGGCGCGATTGGCGTCGTTGTTGCCCTGCTTGTTGGCGGCCTCCGGACTGTCGTTCACACCGAGCCGAGCGGTCTCTGTTCGAAACGTACGGAATTCCCGGGCACGATCCTGCAGTTTGGAGAATTCGGTTTTCTGCTCTTCGGGAACCAGTGGCGACCAGGCAGCAATCACCTTGTCGATCTCGTCCAGGTCCTTCATCAATCCATCGGCGAAGTTCTTGGCATCCTTGGCGGTATCGGAGGCATAGATGCCGCGCGATTCCATCACGACCGCGGTGACATAGCGGTTCAGACGCTCGCCCATATAGGCACGGCTCGACGCAAGCTCGTAGGCCTGAAGCTGCCCGTCATATTGATCGACCGCGTAAAGAGCGGTTGCGCCGATCAACAGTGCGGCACCGGCCATTACGGCTACGAGCAGATTGATTTTACCACGAATCTTCAACGATATGCCCCCTCGAAGCGGAAGACCCCAAAAAGCCAGGGTTTTCCCGACATATCGCTAGATATCGACTAAAATTATTAAAGTTATCTTGCGGGCATTTCGAATATAAATTTTCAAAACACTTTCAATTAACTGACGAATTCGCGGCAATCGCCGCATCTAATATTATAAAAAGTGAAGCTTAGTAGTTAAAATACCTGCCTGCGGTTGTATCACCGGGACACGTAAGGTGCGCAAGAAGCCAGGTTCCAGGAATCTGCGCCGGTATAATTGACTTCCGGGGCCTTGATCCGTATAAGCCCGCGCACGTCCGGTCATGGAGCCTGCATTTGCCGGCCAAGCCCGTTCGCCATAATCAACAACGCTCCTTGCTTTTAAAGCAAAGCTCAAGAAGGGCCGCACTCCGCGGTGTTTAAATAAATGAAGCGTACCTATCAACCATCCAAGCTTGTCCGCAAGCGTCGTCACGGTTTCCGTGCGCGCATGGCTACCAAGGGCGGCCGCGCGGTTCTCTCCGCTCGCCGTAACCGCGGTCGCAAGCGTCTTTCGGCCTAAGGGCCGGAATGCCCGATAAAGATGGCGGGCGAATTGACGAATGAACGACCAACAAAGACTGTCGGGCGGCTGAAAAGCCGGCCGCAGTTTCTTGCAGTCCGCGAAGGCGAAAAACGCCGGGGAAGCCTCTTCCTCATCGAAGTGCTGGACCGCAAGCTCTCCGACGCCGAACCCCGCGTTGGATTTACCGTCACCAAAAAACATGGCAACGCGGTCGAACGAAACCGCATGCGGCGCAGGCTGAAAGAAGCTGTGCGACTTCATGCGGGATTTGCAATGCAGCCCGGACACGACTATGTGGTTGTCGCGCGGCGCGATGTGCTGACCGCATCTTTCGAGAAATTGACGGGCGAGCTCGTCAGCCGCATCGAAACCAGGCCGAAACACCGGCGGCCGGAAACGGACCGCTCCAGGAAAGTATGATGGAAAATAACCGCAATTACTTCATTGCAATTGCCCTGTCTGTGCTGATCGTTCTCGGCTGGCAGTTTTTCTACATGAACCCGCGCCTCGAAGCGCAGCGCCAGGCCGAACAGGCCGCCAAGCTGCAGCAGCAGACGCAGCAGGCTCAGACGACGCAGACGCAGGCCCCGGCCGCAGGCACCACCGTGAACGGCTCGGCTCCGGCGAACGGCCAGACCGCACCGACGACCCTCGACCGCAATCAATCGGTTGCCAAGACGTCGTCCTCGCGCGTCATCATCGACACGCCCGCGCTTGCCGGTTCCATCAATCTGGAAGGTGCCCGTTTCGACGATCTGCAGCTCAAGGCCTATCATGAGACGGTAGACAAGAGCAGCCCGATCATCACGCTGTTCAGCCCGGCCGACACCAAGGACGGCTATTTCACCGAACTCGGCTTTATCGGCAGCGATGTAGCCGGCACCGTTCCCGGCCCCTCGACKGTCTGGACGCTGGCCAGCGGCGACAAGCTGACCGAGAAGACGCCGGTAACGCTCTCCTATACCAACGACAAGGGCGTCACCTTTACCCGCACCATTTCGGTCGACGAACGCTACATGTTCACGATCACCGACAAGATCGCCAACGCCGGTCAGGCGCCGGTGACACTCTCGACCTATGGCCGCGTGACCCGCTACAACAAGCCGACCACGCCCACGGCCTATGTGTTGCATGAAGGCTTTATCGGCGTCATCGGCGATGATGGCCTGATCGAGACCAAATATACCGCTGCCGAAAAGGAAGCCGTCAATCCGGCGAAGGCGACCGGCGGCTGGCTCGGCATCACGGACAAGTACTGGGCCGCGACGATTGTGCCGCCGCAGTCGACCGCCTACGATGCCCACTTCTCGCACTTTACCGATGGCCAGCCACGCTATCAGGCCGACTATAAGCAGGATCCGGTCACCATCGCCCCCGGCCAGACGCAGGAGCTGAAGAGCCTGGTCTTCGCCGGTGCCAAGGAAGTTCCGGTCATCGACCGCTACGAGACGAGCTATTCGATCCCGCGTTTCGACCGCCTGATCGACTGGGGCTGGTTCTATTTCATCACCAAGCCGATGTTCAAGTTGATGGATTTCTTCTTCCACTTCTTCGGCAATTTCGGCGTCGCCATCCTCTGCACKACCATCGTCGTCAAGGCGTTGTTCTTCCCGCTCGCCAGCAAGCAATATGCCTCCATGGCGAACATGAAGCGCATGCAGCCGAAGATGGAAGAGCTGAAGGCCAAGTTCGGCGACGATCGCATGGGCCTGCAGCAGGCGACGATGCAGCTCTACAAGGAAGAGAAGATCAACCCGATCGCGGGCTGCTGGCCGGTGCTGCTGCAGATCCCGATCTTCTTCTCGCTCTACAAGGTGATCTACATCACCATCGAGATGCGCCATGCACCGTTCTTCGGCTGGATTCAGGACCTTTCTGCTCCCGATCCGACGTCGATCGTCAACCTGTTCGGCCTGCTGCCGTTTGCCGCACCGACCATCCTGCATCTGGGTGTCTGGCCGCTGATCATGGGCGTGACCATGTTCCTGCAGATGCGCATGAACCCGACGCCGCCGGACCCGACACAGGCGATGATCTTCACCTGGATGCCGCTGGTGTTCATGTTCATGCTCTCCAGCTTCCCGGCGGGCCTCGTGATCTACTGGGCGTGGAACAACACGCTGTCGGTCATCCAGCAGTCGATCATCATGAAGCGCCACGGCGTGAAGGTGGAACTCTTCGACAATCTGAAGGGCCTCTTCAAACGAAAACCGGCGCCATCGAAATGATGATACAAGCCCCGCTTCGGCGGGGCTTTTCTTTTATATGCGGATATGGTGCTGACCTACAGGCCCGAGACCGAACCCAACGTCTTCAATGCCTCCGTAACGCGCTGCCGCGCGGACGCGGGGAGCCCAAGAACGGGCCGAGGCGGCTCGAACCTGCCGAGATCGAGGGCTTCTGCGATCGCGAACATGACACGGAAGCTGCCGAATTCCTTGAACAGCGACCACAGCGGCTCGAATGCCTTGTTGATGGTTCGTGCCTTCTCCACATCACCACTTTGTGCCGCTCTCGTCAGAGCGAGCGCCTCGGCCGGCAAAAGCCCGGCAACGACGCTGTACCACGCGTCCGCTCCTGCCAGCAGAGCGTCGGCGGCGCCCCAATCGCCGCTATAACCTATCGCGAAGCCGGATTGGGTCTCCGATCTCAGGCTCTCAAGCTCTGACCGGAAATCTGCGTCCGATGGTAGCGGCATCTTTACGGCCTGGATGTTCGCAACCTTTGCCAGCCTGGCGATCAGCTTGTTGCTGAACGTGAATTTCGTGGTGCCGGGATTGTTGTAGATGCACAAGGGAAGCTGACCGGCGTCGGCCACAGCCGCGAAGTGTTCGTAGACCTCATCATCTGTCAGCGGCGTGTATGAAACTGGCGCAAGGAGAAGGGCGTCCGCTCCTGCCTGCACGGCATCGCGTGCTAAGGCTTGAGCCTCATCCGTACGCAGCGCACCGACCCCAACGATGACCGGTATCGTTCCTCCGACGGCCGACATCGCGGCATCGACGGCGCGGCGTCGCTGATCGCGAGACAGAAACATATATCCGCCCGTGCTCCCGAGCAAGCCGATCGAGTCAGCCTTCGCTGCGGCGATACGCATCAAAAGCCGAGCCAGTGCAGCGGTATCGACGACGCCGGGCTCATCGGTTGGCGTGATCGGAAAAGCCGAAAGACCGTGAAAAAGCGTCATACCCTGTTCCCTTCTGAACTCGCGAAAGTAGGAGCTTCATGCCCGCCGCGCCTTCCAATGCAGGTCGTATGGCATGGCGTTCCTCGATCCCGGCGAACTTCACATTCCGCCGAGAAGTTTGAAAGCGATCAGCCACATGACGCAAGCGACGATTGCCTCGAGAATGCGCCAGGACGCCGGCCGCGAAAAGATAGGCTTAAGTCGGGTCGCGCCGTATCCCAGTGAAAAGAAAAACAGGAACGACCCCGTCATGGCCCCTGCGGCAAACTCCGCCTGATGTCCTGGAAAGCGTGTCGCGATCGTTCCGAGAAGCACGACGGTGTCGAGGTAGACGTGAGGATTGAGCCAGGTCAGGGCGAGGCACATGGCCATGGTCTTGCCGAAGCTCGCCGAACTGCTGTTCGCCACCGAGAGAGCGCCGGTGGATCGTATCGCGGATAACAGGCTTTTCGCCCCATACCAGACGAGAAATGCCGTCCCGCCATAACGCATGGCGGGATCGAGCCATGGCAGCACTGCGATGACCTGCTTTAAGCTCGTAACACCAATCACGATGAGAACAGCGTCCGACAGAGCGCAAGCAAGGCAGACCGCAAAGACGTATTCGTGGCGCAGACCTTGGCGAAGAATGAACGCGTTTTGCGCGCCAATGGCGACAATGAGACTGAGCCCCATCGTCATTCCGGTAAAATATGTCGAAAAGTCCATGCCCAAATCGCCCGCCTGAAAACCTCTCGGCTCCATAGACCGGGGCGCTGATTTAGGGTACTTAAACCTACTAACTCTGATTAAGTACAGCTTATCCATGATCGACTACCCGGCTCTTCGCGTTCTCTTCGCCGTTGTTCAATCTGGCAGCTTCGAAAAAGCGGCGGCGGTATTGAACGTCACGCCATCGGCTGTTTCTCAGCGGATCAAGCAACTCGAAGAACGGGTCGGCACCGCACTTGTCATCAGAGGGACGCCCTGCATCGCCACGGAACAGGGCGACTGGCTTTGCCGGCACATGGAAAACGTCGGCATTCTGGAAAGCGAATTGCTCGAACATCTCCCCTCTCTCAGCGAGCGTGGAAAACTTCAGCAGCGGGTCACGCTTCAGGTCGCGACGAACGCCGATAGCCTTGGAACCTGGTTTCTGGAAGCAGCGGCGCAGTTCGCCAAAACCTCCGACTATCTTCTCAATGTCTCGGTAGACGATCAGGATTACACGGCGGAATGGCTTCAGCGCGGAAGGGTCATTGCTGCCGTCACCAGCATGGAACAACCGATTTCCGGATGCCGCCGATATTCCCTGGGCGCTATGCGCTACCATGCCACGGCAAGCCCCGACTTTATTCGGCGGTATTTTCCGGGCGGCGTGACGCCGGAGGCCATAGCCATCGCGCCTTCATTGATCTTCAGCCAGAAGGATCGCCTTCAGATCGATTGGCTCCAGCGTGTGTTCGGAGGAGTTGACCGCAACGTGCCAACACACTGGCTGCCCTCCACACAAGGTTTCGTGGAAGCCAGCCTGCGAGGGATGGGCTGGGGTATGAACCCGGTTCACCTCATCCAGGACCATATTCGGGCCGGCCGGCTGGTCGAACTGGTGCCGGAAACGCCGCTTGATGTCACCCTCTACTGGCAGATTAGCCGTCTCGCCGCAGACCGGCTTGCGCTGCTGACCCAAACCGTCATCGACGTTGCAAAAAGATCGCTGATTCCGTCGTGACGACCACCATGGGCCGCCAACACCAACGATGAGCTGGCGATCAAAACTTGACTTTCGCGGGTAAAACCTCGAAGCCAGTCAGCCAAGTGAACCGGAAGACCGCGAGCGCATGGCAGAACAGACGACAAAAGACGACAAGCCGCTTTTCGGGCGCCCCTGGATCTTCATCCGCGGCGTGCCGTCCATGAAGTTCCTGCCGCCGGAGGGGCCATTGGAAGTGGCGTTTGCCGGACGCTCGAATGTCGGCAAGTCGTCGCTGATCAATGCGCTGGTCGGCCATAAAGGTTTGGCGCGCACCTCGAACACGCCGGGCCGCACACAGGAACTCAACTATTTCGTCCCCGACGGCTTTTCCGGCGAAGGCACCGACCTGCCGCCGATGGCCTTGGTGGATATGCCTGGCTACGGCTATGCCGAAGCGCCGAAGGATCAGGTGGATGCCTGGACGAAGCTGGTTTTCGACTATCTGCGGGGCCGGGCGACGCTAAAGCGCGTCTATGTGCTGATCGACAGCCGTCACGGCATCAAGAAAAACGACGAAGAAGTTCTGTCGCTGCTCGACAAGGCCGCCGTTTCCTACCAGATCGTGTTGACCAAAACCGACAAGATCAAGCCCGCGGGCCTGCCGAAGCTGATGGCCGATACGGCTGAAAAGATCCGCAAACGCCCCGCCGCCTATCCCGGCATCCTCGCCACCTCCTCGGAAAAGAGCGAGGGCCTGCAGGAACTACGTCAGGCAATCGGACTCACCGTCGGCATTGCCGTCTGACAAAAAAAGCCGCCGCCCTCGACGCTCGAAGGCGGCGGCAGCTTTGCCGATGGTCGTTACATTTTCGGCAATAACACCTTGTCGACCACATGGATCACGCCGTTCGACTGCTTGACGTCGGCGATGGTGATGTGGGCGGTGCCGCCGGCTTCGTCGGTCAGCGTCAGCTTGCCGCCCATCTCGGTGGCCTTGATCGTGCAGCCGCCGACCGTCTTCAGGTCGTACTCGCCGCCATTGCCCATCGACATCTTCTTGATGGCGGCCGCCATGTCATCGCCAGCAACGACATGACAGGTCAGCACCTTCGTCAACATCGCCTTGTTTTCCGGCTTCAGCAGCGTCTCGACCGTGCCGGGCGGCAGCTTCTTGAAGGCTTCGTTGGTGGGCGCGAAGACGGTGAAGGGGCCTTTGCCTTCCAGTGTGTCGACAAGGCCGGCAGCCTTGACGGCGGCGACCAGCGTCGTGTGGTCCTTCGAGTTGACGGCATTTTCAATGATATTCTTATTGGCGAACATCGGCGCGCCGCCGACGGTCGGGTTCTTCGCATAGACGAGGCCGGTCGCGGCTGAAAGCGTTACGGCCACAGCGGCGATGCGGATTGCGGTCTTGATCATGGCTTGTCCTCTTCCTCTCTTGCCCCGATCAGGCGGGGTCAGAGCAAGATACGGAGGCGCCGAAAGAAGAGTTTCAGCCGCAGTTCTTTTTTCGGAAAAAGATGTCTTCAGGGCAGATGGATGGTGCCGGAAGCGATTACGTCACCCGTGGGCTTGCCCGTCGGCGAACCGCCGAAAGGTTCGACGCTGACGGCGATGATGGCGCCTTCCGTCAGTTTGCCGTGAATCTCCTGCGGCAGAACGATCTCACCCTCGCCGGTCTGCGGCAAGACGCCGAGCGCCTCGGCCGGCTCGCTGCCACGGATCAGCCAGAGTTCCAGCGATTTTTCCTGGGGTTGACCGGCGGCGACCGGTGTCACCTTCAGCCGCCCGCTTGTGACGTCATAATCAGCCAGCAAGTTGATAGCGCTGCTCTGTCCGGCAAGGGAAGCGGTGAGCTGCCTACCCGGTGTCGGTTTCGAGACGCTGTTGGTGACGGTGAAAACCAGGACGCCGGCTGCGATAAACAACGAACCGAAGGCGACTGACCGCCAAAGAAGCAGCGAATTCCAGAGATGAGCACCGAAAGCGGCATCTCCGAAAATGCGCCTCTCGATCTTGGGGAACACTGAGGCCGCCGGCGCGACCATATCGTAATCGTCGTTGAAGCCCGAAAGATTCTGCTCCCAGCGACTGACGATAGCGGCAAACTGCCGATCGCTGCGCATGCGTCGCTCTACCTTTTGTCGGTCCTCCAATGACAGCACGCCAAGCACATATTCTCCGGCCAGGACTTCATCGCGGGAGCGGCCTCCCTTGCTTTGATCGGGCGTACTCATCGGTCCATGCACTCTCTCAGTCTAATCAGGCTTCGGCGCAGCCAGGTACGCATTGTATTCAAAGGCACCGCATATTGCTCAGCTAGTTCCTGGTAGCTCAGGCCGTCCACATAGGCGCTGCGAACAGCCTTGGCTCGATCAGCTTCCAACTCTTCCATGCACCTGTCAATGCGCCTTCCCTCTCCCTTCACCATTGCCTGCTCTTCGGGGCCAGGTTCGGTATCGGCAAGATCATAGGCGGTATCAATTTCATCTGCGACAGGTTTTCGGGCACGGATAGCATCGATCGATTGATTGCGCGCAATCGTGGTCAGCCACGGCATTGCCGGCCCTTCCGAGGCGATAAAACGCTCGGCCCGCTGCCAGATTTTCACGTAGATTTCCTGCAAAACTTCCTCGGCATCCGTCCTGTTGCCGAGGATACGCAGGCAGACGGCATAGAGTTTCGGACTGGTCCTTTTGTAGAGCACGGCAAAAGCTTTCTGGTCGCGCATCGCGACCCGGCCGATGAGCGCCTCTATCTCCTCGCTCGCCATCCGATCCCCCCGATCGCGGCTTCTTCATATTAACTTAAGCGAAAACTATCCGGCGACAAGCTCACTCAAAGGGCAACAAGCTCATTCAAAGGATGAGACTGCGCGGGACGCGCGATATGACGCAGGAAAAACTAATCCTGTCATCATTATTCCCTCTGTCAAAAACTTGAGATAAAAGGCCGCGAACAATTGTACGGGGTGCCCCATGTCCGAATCCCAAAGCGAACTCCAAGCCAGCCTGCTGGCGCAGGCCCTGCCCTACATGCAGCGCTATGAAAACAAGACCATCGTGGTGAAATACGGTGGCCATGCCATGGGCAATGCCGAGCTTGGCAAAGCTTTTGCGGCCGATATCGCACTTCTGAAACAGTCGGGCGTCAACCCGATCGTCGTCCACGGCGGCGGCCCGCAGATCGGCTCCATGCTGACGAAGATGGGCATCGAATCGAAATTCGAAGGCGGCCTGCGCGTGACTGACGCCAAGACCGTCGAGATCGTCGAAATGGTGCTGGCCGGCTCGATCAACAAGGAAATCGTCGCGCTGATCAACCAGACCGGCGAATGGGCGATCGGCCTCTGCGGCAAGGACGGCAACATGGTCTTCGCCGAGAAGGCGCATAAGACCATCAAGGACCCGGATTCCAACATCGAGCGCGTGCTCGATCTCGGCTTCGTCGGCGAGGTGGTCGAAGTCGATCGCACGCTGCTCGACCTGCTTGCCAAGTCCGAGATGATCCCGGTCATCGCTCCGGTCGCCCCTGGCCGTGATGGCGCAACCTATAACATCAACGCCGACACCTTCGCCGGCGCCATTGCCGGCGCGCTCAGCGCCACCCGCCTGCTCTTCCTGACCGACGTTCCGGGCGTGCTCGACAAGCAGGGACAGTTGATCAAGGAACTCTCCGTCGCCCAGGCACATGCGCTGATCGCCGACGGCACGATTTCCGGCGGCATGATCCCGAAGGTCGAGACCTGCATCGACGCCATCAAGGCGGGTGTCCAGGGCGTCGTCATCCTCAACGGCAAGACCGCCCATTCCGTGCTGCTCGAAATCTTTACCGAACACGGGGCCGGCACGCTGATCGTCCCTTAAGAAAAACGCGCCCTCTCCAAGTCTGGAAAGGGCGCTGTTCTCGCTTTGTCGGCAATTGCGCGTTCAACCGAAAACGGTCAACCGCGTCGGGGCATGACGATCAAGTCTGCTGATAGAGCGCCTCGGCCTCGCTCTTCAGCATTCCCATCACTGTCCGGTAGGGAGCGGGGCCGTAGCTGATGCGGCTGACGCCGAGCCTGCCCATCGCAATGTTGTCGGGTGTTGTCGGACGCACCATGATGTTGACCGGCAGAGGAGAGCGATCACAGACGGCTTCGATCAGATCGGCGTCCACAAGCCCCGGCGTGAAAAAGCCGCTGGCGCCGGCCTCCGCAAAAGCATCGGCGCGCCGGTAGGCTTCATCCAGCAGAATCTGATGATGGGCGGTATCGCTTTCCTGTAGGAAAAGATCGGTGCGGGCATTGATGAATAGCGGCATTTCCCGCCGATCGGCCATCTCCCGGATGGCGCGGATACGGGCCACCTGCATCTCTATCGGATGAACGCCGCGGCCGCCGACCACCTGATCCTCGAAATTGATGCCGACTGCGCCATGATCCATAATCTTTTCGACATTGGCGGCGACAGCGTCCGGCTCTATGGCATAGCCGCCTTCGAAATCGACGGAGAGCGGCAGGGGGCTCGTCACTGAAATCAGGCGGGCGATGACCGCCAGCAACGATAGCGGTATCGCCTCGCCATCGCCGAACCCATTGGCGGCAGCGACCGACCAGCTCCCGGTGGCCAGCGCCTTGGCTCCTGCTTCGGTGACCACCTTGGCCGAGCCGGCATCCCAGATATTGAAGAGGATCAGCGGATCGCCCTTCCGATGCAGCCGGGCAAACTCCGCTGCCTTTTCTACCTGACTCATCTTGTCCCCTCCTCAAAAGCCCCACCGGGCGCATCGTGTCCTTCGTAACCGAAGAGGCACAAACTCCTCTCCCCTCCGGCAAATAGTGCAAAACCTTAGAAATCAATCGGTAAAACCATAGCCTGCATTGGAATAGCCGGCAATGTCTGCAGCATTTCTCATATACGCCGCATATTTTCCTTTTCCTCAAGCAATAGTGCGTGCCATAAGGCCGCCATGACCCAAACGAGAACGCTGCCTGAACCCGCCGATTTCTCGGATATCCGCGACTGGGTATTCGATCTCGACAACACGCTCTATCCTCATCATGTCGATCTCTTCGCGCAGATCGACAAGAACATGACGTCATATGTTTCGGCGCTCCTGCAAATGGAACGGGACGAGGCGCGAAAGCTGCAGAAGCAATATTATCGCGACCACGGCACGACGTTGCAGGGGCTGATGATCCATCATCGCATCGACCCCAATGATTTCCTGGAGAAGGCGCATGCGATCGATTACTCGGCTCTGATGCCCCAGCCGGAACTCGCCGCCGCCATCAAGGCGCTGCCGGGGCGCAAATTCATCTTCACCAATGGCAGCGTCAAGCATGCGCAGGCGACCGCCGGCGCGCTCGGCATCCTCGACAACTTCGATGATATTTTCGACATCGTCGCCGCCGATTACGTGCCGAAACCGGCCGGCAGCACCTATGACAAGTTCATGAGCCTCAACCGGGTGGATACCACGCGGGCCGCGATGTTCGAGGACCTGCCGCGCAATCTTACCGTGCCGAAAGCGCTCGGCATGAAGACAGTGCTGCTCGTACCGCAGAATCTTGAGGGCACCGTGGTCGAATGGTGGGAGAAGACGAGCGGCGAGGACGATCATATCGACTATGTGACCGACGATCTCACCGCTTTTCTCAAAACACTCGTTTAACGGTTTTTTAGGATCGGGTTACGAAAGTTTCATCCGCCTTACCGATGTTTAATTGGCCGTTTTTTGCCCTCAGCCGTATCGTTTGACCATTCTTCAGCACGAAAGGAAAAACGATGAACGGGAAAAAAATTCTTCTGGCAGGACTTTCCGCAACGCTTCTGGTCGGCGCCGCCGTCCAGGCAAGTTTTGCCGCTCCGCAGGGCAATGACGACATGCGCGGCCACGGCGGTCGCTGGCATCACCCGGGCTTTTCACCGGAAGTCGCCTATGTGCGCATGCTGAAGCAATTCGACACCAATGGCGACATGAAGATTTCCAAGGACGAGCTCAAGGCCGGTGTCGACAAGATCTTCGATGAGATCGACACGAACAAGGACGGCGAGATCACCCCCGGTGAACTGCGCGCCTATCGCCAGGAACGCGTCAAGCAGTGGAAGGCCGAGCACGCCAAGGACGGCGACGATCAAGCTCAAGCTCAAGCTGATCAAGGCAAGGGTGACCAGGGCAAGGGCGATCAGACCCAAGGCGATCAAGCCCAAAACGGCGACAATCAGGATGGCGGCAAACATCACGGTCACCACCCGCGCGGCCACTTCATGCACGAAGCCGCTATGATGCGCACCACCCTGTTGTTCCAGCGTATCGATACGGATGAAAACGGTCAGATCAGCAAGCAGGAGGCCGAAGACGCCGGCAACAAGCTCTTCGACCGCATGGACCGCAACCATGACGGCGTGATCTCGCTGGACGACATGCCGAACCGTCCGCTGCTCTGACTATTCGATTGGGTATAATTTCTTAGGACAAAGAGGCCCGCCTCGCAGATGCGACGGCGGGCCTTTCAATTTTAATGTCCGTTGTCGTGCTCGTAGAAATCCGCGACGATCTTCCAGGCGTCATCGGCGGTGTCGACGAAGCTGATCAGCTTGACGTCGTCGGGCGCGATGGTGCCGAATTCGGCGAGCGCATCGAAGTTGATGATATCACGCCAGAATTTTTCGCCGAAAAGGATCAGCGGCAGGCGTTCCATGCGGCCGGTCTGTATGAGGGTCAAGCATTCGAACAGCTCGTCCAGCGTGCCAAAACCACCCGGAAACACCGCAATCGCCTTGGCGCGCACCATGAAATGCATCTTGCGGATCGCGAAATAATGGAAATTGAAGCTGAGTTCCGGCGTCACGTAGACGTTCGGCGCCTGTTCGTGCGGCAGCACGATGTTGAGGCCGATGGAGGGCGCCCCCTCTTCCGAAGCACCGCGATTGCCGGCCTCCATGACGCCGGGGCCGCCGCCGGTGACCACCACATATTCATGGAAATCGAAACCGGCGGAATAGCGCGCGCAAAGCCTCGCGAATTTACGGGCTTCCTCGTAATAAACCGATGCCGCTTCGAGATTGGCCCGCTGCACCTCGTTGCGGGCCGCCCAGGCGCTAGTGCCGGGCGCGGGAATACGCGCGCCGCCGAACATGACCACCGTCGATTTGATGCCGCGTTCGGTGAGAGACATCTCGGTCTTCAAAAGTTCGAGCTGCAGCCGGATCGGCCGCAGTTCCTCGCGGCAGAGGAAATCCTCGTCGGCATAGGCGAGCCGGTAGGACGGCGACATGGATTGCGGCGTCTTCGGTACGGATTCGGCGCGTTTCTTGTCGGTCGAGCTCGACTTCAAAGGGTCCCATACCCCATCCTTGCGCCTCAGCCTGCCGTTCTTCGCCTTGCTCATATACTCATGCCTTTCAAATCGATCATGACGGGCCACTCACCCGCGGAGAGGAATGGCCAAGCTCTTGCATATGCCCTACAACGCCTCGAATCCAAGCTCAATCGGCGCGGAAAAGACATTCCATTCTCAATGTCCATGCTATAGGACCAATCGACCGCTTCCGGACCATTTCCGGAAATTACGATAGGCACTGACGTTTTAAGGAATTCCCATGAGCGCTAACGATCTCGCCTCCCTCGAGAAGTCCATCGAGGCTGCCTTCGACAATCGCGACAATGTGAACACGTCGACGCGCGGCGAAGTTCGCGACGCCGTCGAGACGGCGCTGAATCTTCTCGACAGCGGCAAAGTCCGCGTGGCTGAGCGTGGTTCGGACGGCAATTGGACGGTCAACCAGTGGCTCAAGAAAGCCGTGCTGCTGTCCTTCCGCCTGAACGATATGCAGATCGTCGAAGGCGGTTCGGGCGGCTCGACCTGGTGGGACAAGGTGCCCTCGAAGTTCGAAGGCTGGGGCGAGAACCGCTTCCGTGAAGCTGGCTTCCGCGCCGTGCCGAACGCCGTCGTCCGCCGCTCGGCCTACATCGCCCCGAACGCCATCCTGATGCCCTCCTTCGTCAATCTCGGCGCCTATGTCGGCGAAGGCACCATGGTCGACACCTGGGCGACCGTCGGCTCCTGCGCACAGATCGGCAAGCATGTGCATCTTTCGGGCGGCGTCGGCATCGGCGGCGTGCTGGAGCCGATGCAGGCCGGCCCGACGATCATCGAAGACAATTGCTTCATCGGCGCGCGCTCGGAAGTCGTCGAAGGCTGCATCGTTCGCGAAGGCTCGGTGCTCGGCATGGGCGTCTTCATCGGCAAGTCCACGAAGATCGTCGATCGCGCTACCGGCGAGATCACCTATGGCGAAGTACCGCCMTACTCGGTCGTCGTTGCCGGTTCGCTGCCGAGCGGCAACACCATGGCGAACGGCCAGCCGGCTCCCAGCCTCTACTGCGCCGTGATCGTCAAGCGCGTCGATGAAAAGACCCGCTCGAAGACCGGCATCAACGAGTTGCTGCGCGACTGATTTACAATTTTTTTGGAAGCGCGGTTGTCATATCGCGCTTCCCTCATGCTTGTCGGGTGAGCATGCCTGTGCGATTGCTGGAATCGCGGCAAAGATTTTCGGCCTATCGCCGATCCTTTGCCATCGCTTTGCCATTTCTCGCCGGATAAGTTGCCTCCAATGACCGTTACCGATCCCGTCACAAACCTGCAAACTCTCATTCGCTGTGCCTCCGTCACGCCTGCCGAAGGTGGTGCGCTGACCGCTCTGACCGATATGCTGCTGCCACTCGGCTTCCAGGTCGAACGCATGACGGCGAGCGAGCCGGGAACGCCCGATATCGAAAACCTTTATGCCCGCCTCGGCACCGATGGTCCGCATCTGATGTTTGCCGGGCACACGGATGTMGTGCCGGTCGGCGATGCCGCTTCCTGGAGCCATCCGCCCTTTGCCGCCGAAATCGCCGATGGCGAGCTTTTCGGCCGCGGTGCTGTCGATATGAAKGGCGGCATTGCCTGCTTCGTGGCCGCTGTGGCGCGTCATATCGAGAAGCATGGCAAGCCTGCCGGCTCGGTCTCCTTCCTGATCACCGGCGACGAGGAAGGCCCGTCCATCAACGGCACGATCAAGCTGCTGCAATGGGCGGCCGAGCGCGGCGAGACATGGGATGCGTCGCTCGTCGGCGAGCCGACCAATCCCGACCAGCTCGGCGATATGATCAAGATTGGCCGTCGCGGCTCGATCTCCGGCTTCATCACCGTCCACGGCGTCCAGGGCCATGCCGCCTATCCGCACCTCGCCGACAACCCCGTGCGCAGCATCATCAAGCTGACGGAAGCACTGCTCCACCCGCCTTTCGACGCCGGCACGGATAATTTCCAGCCGTCGAACCTCGAAGTGACGACGATCGACGTCGGCAATGCCGCCACCAATGTCATCCCCGCCAAGGCGAAGGCCGCCTTCAACATCCGCTTCAACGACACCTGGACGGCCGACACGCTGAAGGCCGAAATCCTTGCCCGCCTGGACGCTGCGGCCGTAGATGAGACGCTTCGGCCCGGACGTTCGCCGACGAAATACGACATCACCTGGTCGGAGCGTCCGAGCCAAGTCTTCCTGACGCGCAACAATGCGCTGATCGCCTCGCTTTCTTCCGCCGTCGAAAACATCACCGGTCTAAGGCCGGCGCTTTCGACCACCGGCGGTACCTCGGATGCCCGCTACATCAAGGATTATTGCCCTGTCGTGGAGTTCGGTCTTGTCGGCCAGACCATGCACATGGTCGATGAGCGGGTGGCGCTATCGGATCTCGAAACCCTGACCGAGATCTACGAGACCTTCCTTCAACGCTGGTTTGCGAATGCCGACCTTTAGGGAAGTCCAATACTATCTGGCAGGCCTGTGGCTGCTGATCCGCATGGACGCGCGCGGCTTCCAATATCTCGATATATCAGATCGCGGCATGTTGCGGTCGTTCTGGGCGATCCTCTGGAGCCTGCCGGCCATCGGCATTTCGTGGCTCTGGTGGCAACAGGCCTATCTCACCGCCATGCCGCCGGAAACCTCGACCGGCATGGCCTTCTTCTTTCGCCTGACGCTGGTCGAGGCAGCAAGCTGGCTGGCGCCGTTGATACTCGCCGGCGTATTGCTGATGATCTTTCGTTTCGGCGACAAATTCGAGGCCATCGTCGTAGTGGTCAACTGGCTCGGCTTGCCGACATCCTATCTGAATTCCCTGCTGATTGCGCTGCTCGCCTTCGTGCCCGGCTCCAGCGGCCTGGCGGCCATCCTATGGCTGGCATTGATGATGGCGATCATCTTCTCACTGGCGCGTATTCTCCGGATGATCTGCGGCACGCATCCGCTTTTCGTCGGCGCGCTGACGCTGATACTGCTGATCCCGACCATGCTGCTGACGGATTTCCTGCAGCGCTTCCTTGGCGTCTATCCGCCGGGTTGAGCGATTAGGCACCTCTGACAAAGTGCTCCGTCATGTGCCTTGCGGTTCAGAAGAAGATTTCCTATCGGAATTTAGCTTCCGCAGATAGCAGAAGCGATTGTAGTATTTGGGCGAGAGTCTTTTCCAAAGGGAATTATGAAGCATGCCAAAGGCTACCATCGCAATTCTCGACAATCCGTCGGAGGAAGATCACCAGGCGATAGTCAATCCGTTGCTCGCCTTCAACAATGCCCAAACCGGCGATGACGGATATGAGCAGATCGCAATTATGCTCAAAAACGAAGCAGGCAGCGCCGTAGGTGGCCTGTGGGCTAAACTCTACTACGACTGGCTTTTCGTAGAGTTGCTTTTCGTTCCCGAGAACCTCCGTGGCGAAGATTTCGGAACGAAGCTTCTCGCGCAGGCAGAACAGATCGCGCGACAAAAGACCTGCGTCGGCATCTGGCTGGACACGTTCAGCTTCCAAGCTCCGGGCTTTTACGAAAAGAACGGTTATGAGCGGTTCGGGACTTTGGAAGACTATCCGAAAGGGCGGGCGCGCATCTTTTTTCGTAAGGTCTTCTGAACCGGCGAACCGAGACAGACGGCTGGATGCGCTGGGCGAAGGACGCCATTTACGTCTCGTCGCGGTAAAATATTGATGTGTTATATCGCGACATTTTCAATTATGATGAATGTGCGAAATATAAACCATATGTTAACCGCAATCCTAATGTATTTCTACAGTAGATGGTCATTAACGCATTCCAGTTTATTGTAGCTCGTCTGCATGATGCAGCGATAAATTAGAGAGCTATGATATGCTTGATCTGCCAAAAATGATGCAATTACTATTGTTTGCAGCTTTGATTATTTTATTTTTCCGCTGGGTGGTTGAGGACATGAACAGGTGACGCTCTGTTGCACCTGAGGATCTCAGTGCCGCGATAACCTGCTCCCCCCACAGTCTGCTACTCAAGTCGAGTCCCTCCCATATTGGCATGGCGTTTGACCAGACCGCGATGTGCGGCCACATTTGGTGTGGACGCAATTCGTGGCAATGGCGCGCTTGTGTTCAATTTCGGTGGCGCAGCTCAGACACTGAGTGTGTCGATTGACGGAGGCGGCCGCCGCCCGATGGGCAGGTTGCCGCTCTCGGGGCTGAGGAGAGGGTGGAATCGACGCAGAAATGTTGTCGAAGGATCGTGTCGTCGCTGACAGGCATCCCGAGCCGTCCAACGAGGCTAGGAATCGTCCTGTTCATCATCGGCGTCAACAGGTCCAACGCCGTCGCGATAATCCACCTGCATGAAATAGAGCCCATCCGGTGGAGCAACGGGGCCGCATGCCTTGCGGTCTCGCGCGTCCAGCGCAGCGCGCACGTCGTCCACAGTCCACTTTCCCTCACCTGCAAGCTTCAGCGTGCCGGCGAAGGAACGGATTTGATTGTGCAGGAAACTCTGCGCCGTCGCGCGGATTTCGATGAGCTCGCCATTGCGGGTCACATCCAGCCGGTCGAGCGTGCGCACCGGGCTATTGGCCTGGCAATGCACCGAACGGAAGGTGGTGAAATCGTGCCGGCCGACGAGCGTCTGCGCCGCCGCGTGCATGACCTCATGATCCATATCCTTCGGCACCCACCAGGCACGTCCGGCTTCCAATGCCAAGGGCGCGCGGCGGGTGATGATGCGATAAAGATAGTGGCGGCGGATGGCCGAAAAGCGTGCGTCGAAATGCGCATCGACCTCGGCGATATCGAGAATGGCGACTCGCTCTTTGGCAAGCCTCAGATGCGCATTGAGCGCATTGCGGAGCGTATAGGTCTTCCATTCCTTGGAGAGGTCGGCATGCATGACCTGACCCATGGCGTGGACGCCGGAATCGGTGCGTCCCGCGCCGCGGATCGAAACCTTCTCGCCCGTTAGAGACAGAATGGCGCCTTCAATCGCGCCCTGTACGGATGGGCCATTGTCCTGGCGCTGCCAACCGACATAGGGGATGCCGTCATATTCGACGGTCATGCGGTAGCGCGGCATCAGGCTAATCCCGCCGCCAACATCGTGCCCGGCGCAATCGGCGTGCCGCGCAGGAAATCGTCCGCCGTCAACGGCTTGCCGCCGGCCTTCTGCAGCTTCGTCAGCCTGATGGCACCGGTACCGCAGGCAATCACGAGATCACTGCTCAGCACCTCGCCGGCCACGCCTTTGCCATCAGCAAGTTCGGAGCCAAGAACCTTGATGCGCTCCGCCCGACCGGCAATTTCAGCCTCGAACCAGGCACCGGGAAAGGGCGAGAGGCCGCGAATGTGATTGTGAACATCCGTAGCCGGCTTACTGAAATCGATGCGGGTCTCGCCCTTGTCGATCTTGGCGGCGTAGACGACGCCCTCGGCGGACTGTCCGGTCAACGGCAACTCATCATGCTCAAGCTTGCTCATCGCCTCGACGATCGCCTTGGCGCCGACCAGCATCAGCTTGTCATGCAACTCGCCCGCCGTCATCGTATCGCCGATCTCGACTTCTCGCGTGAGTGCAACCGGGCCGGTATCGAGGCCCTTGTCCATCTTCATCACCATCATGCCTGTCTTCTTGTCACCGGCCATGATCGCCCGCTGAATGGGCGCGGCACCCCGCCAACGCGGCAACAGCGAGGCATGGCCATTATAGCAGCCGAACCGGGTGCCCGTGAGGATCTCCTCTGGCAGCAGCAAGCCATAGGCGACAACAACGGCGACCTGAGCATCGAACTCGCGAAAACGCTGACGCTCTTCCGGGTCCTTGAAATTGACTGGCGTGAACACCGGCAGGCCCAGCAACTCCGCCGCCTGATGCACCGGCGATTTCTGCAGGTCGAGCCCTCGCCGGCCACCCGGCCGTGGCGGCTGCGTATAAACAGCGCGAATCCTATGCCCCGCATCGACCAGCGACCGCAATGTCGGCACGGAAAATTCGGGCGTTCCCATAAAGATGATGCTGAGCGACATGCGATCCGTCCGGCTAAGAGATATCTAGTTTGGCCTGATCCTGTCCAAAAACCGCTTCGCACTTTTTGGGATCATGCATCAGCCGCCTTCAAATGGGTTTACGAGCTTCAGATCAAGCCCCTCGAAGTCTTTTGTGTTCCGCGTTGCCAATGTCGCGCCATTGGCCAGGCAGATGGCGGCGATCATGGCGTCCTTGGTTTCCATTCTTCGACCTATCTTGTGGCGTCGAGCAGAAATTATTCCATATTGATGGGCCGCATTGCTTGAAAAGCCCAGAACACGGCCGGAAAACTCTGCTTCTATCGCTTCCAGCTCCGCGATCAACGCCGCCTTGCGCTTTCCATCAGCAAGGAGCTCCAGCCCGAAGCGAATCTCTCCGATGGTGATGGCGGTTAAGAAAACCGATTCGACGGCAAAACCATCAAGCCAAGACAATATGCGATCGCTGTACAGTCGCCCTTGCAGCTCGGATACGACATTTGTGTCCAGAACAATCATCTGGGATTATCCCGGCACAAACTATTCGAAACGCGGCGGTTCGCGATCCGGCGCGTGCCGAAAGGCATTGATTACCTCGATTTCTTCCTCGCTCAGCTTCTCTGCACCAAGAACCGCTCGCAATCGCTGACCTACTGAACTGTTCAAATCCTGCTGACGGCCAAGCGACTGGCGCAGCAGAGCGATCGCCTCCTCGGAGAGGCTTCGGCCATGCAGGCTGGCATTCGCTTGCAACTGCTTCTTCAACGCGTCGTCCAGGCCACGCAGTAAAAGATCGCCCATCCGCGCCTCCATTTGATATCAATGATATCATAGGCGCTTCAAGCCTGTCTTTCAACAGCCGCTGCTCAAAGAGCCTTCGACTTCGCAGCCTTGGTGAACTTCTTGATCACCATGTCGCGCTTTAGGCGCGAGATGTAGTCGATGAACAGGACGCCGTTCAGATGGTCGATCTCGTGCTGCAGGCAGGTAGCGAGCAGGCCGTCGGCCTCCACGACTTGTTCCTTGCCGTCGCGGTCGAGATGCTTGACGGTGACGCGGGCCGGACGCTCGACTTCGGCGTAGTAATCCGGAATGGAGAGACAGCCTTCCTCATAAACCGAACGCTCGTCGGAAGAGCTGACGATTTCGGGATTGATGAAGACCAGCGGCTGCTTGTCCTCGCCTTCGCGCGACACGTCGATCACCAACATCCGGCGGGCAACGCCGATCTGGATGGCAGCGAGGCCGATGCCTGGAGCATCATACATGGTTGCCAGCATATCGTCGGCAAGGCGTTGAACTTCGGTATCGACGCGCTCGATGGGCTTAGAGGCCTGGCGGAGCAACGGATCGGGCAAAATGATGAGTGGCTTGATCGTCATGAAGTTTCCCATAACGCATCTTGCTGTGCGATGGAATTATTTAGATGGCTGTTGACGGGTGTTTTTTCAACGCTTGCGACTTCAGGTCGACTATAGCTCCCTAAAATTTTGTTCACGTTTTGATCTGGATATTCCCTGCGGTTTTGTTATGGTGCCGGCACGAGTTCCACGAGTATCCGATATCATGTCCTTTATCCTCTTCGGCCAAGAGATCCCCGCAGTGCCGGTTCTGACCGGCCTCGTCATCCTGCTGCTGATCGCCGTCATCGTTCTTGTCATCAACAACAGAGGGCGACAGTCGGAGGAGGATATGCTGCGGGCCGAGGATGCCGAGCACAACATGGCGGCGCTGCTCCGGGCACAGGCGGAAATGCAGGGACGGCTTGCCACCATGGCCGAGGTCTTCGGTTCGCGGCAGGCGGAGTTCAACCATGCCATCAATCAACGGCTCGACGGCATGTCGCAGCGGGTGACGGCGACGATCGGCGAACAGACGCGCTCGACACATGAGAACCTGCGCCGCCTGCAGGAGCGGCTTGCCGTTATCGACGCCGCCCAGAGCAATATTCAGTCCCTGGCAAAGGATGTCGTCGGCCTGCAGGCAATCCTCTCCAACAAGCAGACGCGGGGCGCCTTCGGCCAGGCCCGCATGGAGACGATCATCGCGGACGGATTGCCGATGGGCGCCTATGCCTTCCAGCCAACGCTTTCCAACGGATCGCGGCCGGACTGCACCGTGCGCATGCCGAACGGCTCGCCGCCGCTGGTCATCGACGCCAAATTTCCGCTGGAAGCCTGGAACGCCATCCGCAACGCCGCGGCGGCAAATCCCGACCAGGGCAGGCTTGCCGCGCAGCAATTCCGCCGGGACCTCGAAGTGCATATTCGCGATATCGCGGAGAAATATCTCATTCAGGGGGAGACGCAGGATACGGCCTTCCTCTTCGTTCCCTCCGAATCAATCTTTGCCGAAATCCACGAGAATTTCGAAGCGATCGTGCAGAAGGCGCAGCGCTCGCGCATCGTCATCGTCTCGCCGTCCCTGCTGATGCTGTCGATCCAGGTCATCCAGGCAGTATTGAAGGACCAGCGCATGCGCGAGCAGGCGCATGTGATCCAGGGCGAAGTGGCCCAGCTCATGAACGATCTCTCCCGCCTCGACGAGCGGGTGCGCAAGCTGCAGGGGCATTTCGCCATGGCGCAGAAAGACGTCGACATGATCGTCACCTCCGCCGACAAGCTGGCACGCCGCGGCGAGAGGATAGAAGCGCTGGAATTCGAGGCCGCTGGCGAGCCGGCGAAGGCGCCCACCGAGGACCGGCCGAAACCAATCGACAACCGCACCGGCCAACTCAAGCTCAGGGTGGTTGACGAGGACTGATCGCTTCGGGCAGTGTCGCGCCAAATCAATGCATGATCCCCAAACGTATGAAACGGTTTTGGATGGGATCACGCGAGATCAACAAGAGCGGTTCAGCTTTTCACGGAATCTGAGAGCCGCTCTATCTTTTTTGTTTTTTGCAATTCCGGACGGAAAACCGCTGCGCACTTTTCCTGGAATTGCTCTAGCAGGGCGGGACATCTCATGATTACCATTTTCGGTTCCATCAATATGGACCTCATCGCCACTACCGACCGTCTGCCTAAGCCGGGCGAGACGGTGGCCGGTAACGGTTTTTCCACCGCCGCCGGCGGTAAGGGCGCCAATCAGGCATTGGCAGCGCGGCGCGCCGGCTCGACGGTGCGTTTGACCGGCGCTGTCGGCAATGATGGTTTCGCCGCGCCGGCACTTGCCCTGCTCGACGCCGCCGGCGCCGATCTCTCTACCGTCAGCCACGTTTCCGAGCCGACCGGCACCGCGCTGATCCTAGTCGGCGGCGACGGCGAAAACATGATCGCGGTCGTGCCCGGCGCCAACGGCACGATGACGGCCGAGCATGCGACCAAAGCCGTCAATGCGCTAAGCCCGGGCGATACGCTCATGCTGCAGTTCGAAATCCCCGTCGCAGCCGTCGAGGCGGCACTCGCTGCGGCAAAGGCCAAGGGCGTCCGCACCGTTCTCAATCTCGCCCCCCTCATTCCCGATGCCGCGCGGCTCGGGCGCCTTGCCGACATCGTCATCGCCAACGAGACGGAATTCGAGCGACTGGCGGGCCAGGAAAATATGTCGGCCAGCGACCGCGAGGCGGCGCTTGCCCGCCTGCACGCCGAAACAGGGCAGACGCTGATCGTCACGCTGGGCCCCGACGGAGTCATCGCCATCCGCAATGGTGAATTGTCGCGCGCCAAGGGCCTCGTCATCGAACCGGTCGATACCGTCGGCGCCGGCGACACCTTCTGCGGTTACCTGGCCGCCAGCCTCGACCAAGGTCTCGATTTTCACGCGGCGCTGCGCCGTGCGGCCGTTGCCGGTTCGCTGGCTTGCCTGAAGCCAGGCGCGCAGCCGGCCATCCCAATTGCGAGCAATGTCGCTGCGCATCTTTAAGACCTGCCATTCCTAGCCGCAAAATTTAATTAAATTTTTGCGCTTCACGATCATTCTCCTCACGCCTGCCGCGCATGGCTGTCTCGCAGCGGCAGGCGCTTTCACGGCGGGCCCCATGATGGGGTCATCCTGTGCTGACCTTGCATCCGGATAATGTGCATCCGACGCATCGTTCTCTCGAGGAAATGATGTCCATCTTTCGTATGAAATCGCTTGCGGCCAAGCTCATCTTGGTCACTGGGGTAGCGATTGCGCTGGTTCTGTTCGTCTCAAACTTCCTGCTGATTTCGCAGAACCGCGATCGCGTGCAAATGCTGACCATGGATCAGGCCAATAGCGAGGCCAAATCCATCTCCAATGAAATTGCCGCCAATGTCGGCGAGCTTGCCAGCGCCGCCCGTTCCATGGCGGCCATTATCGGGCGCGGCCACGAGGGCCATACGTTCGATCGCAAGGGCATCATCAATATCCTCAAGGCCAATGTCGAGCAGAACGCCTTCGCCTTCGGTAGCTGGTTCTGCGAAAAACTTGGCACGTTCGACGGCAAGACGACTGAACTTGCCAACAACAAGGACGAAGGCGTCAACGACAAGGGCGTGTTCACACCCTATTGGTCGAAGACCAAGGATGGCGGCATCCAGTTCTCCACCTTCGACAACGACTACACCGCCGCCTGGTGGAAGCTCGCCGCCGATAGCGGCAAGGGCGCGATCACGCCGCCATACCTGGCCGAAGGCACCGAAGTTCCGACAACCATGAGCTCGATCGCCTATCCCGTCATGTCCGGCGGCAAGGTGATCGGCGTCTCCGGCGTCGACATCTCGCTCGCTTCGCTCTCCATCAAGCTGCAGAACCTGCATCCCTTCGGCTCCGGCCGCGTCCTCCTGGTGTCCCAAGACAATAAGTGGCTGGTGGCGCCGAACAAGGACCTGCTGATGAAGGACTATAGCGGCGAGGGCGCCGACGCCATCAAGGCGGCATTGACCTCATCGAAGGCGGGTCTCGTGAAGAACCTTGCCGATGGCGACACGGAAGGCTTCGACCGCGTGGTCTATCCCTTCGCAGTGCCCGGCCTCAATGCCACCTGGGTCGTGCTCATTGACGTGCCTCACAGTGCGATTGCCGGACCGGTGCGCGAGCAAACCTATATGATGATCATCGGCGGCATCCTCGTGCTCGCTGCCGTCATGCTGGCGCTTTACGCCGCCGTACGCACCTTCGTGCAGAAGCCACTTGGCGGATTGGTCGCCACCGTCAATAGCCTCAGTGCCGGCAACTATGCCGAACCCGTGGAGGGGCAGGACCGCGCCGACGAGATCGGCTCGGTCGCCAAGGCGCTCGAAGGCTTCCGCTTCGCCCTTGCCGATACCAAGCGGCTGGAGGCTGAAGCCAACGACCAGCGTCGTGCCGCCGAAGGCGAACGTTACCGTTCAGAAGCGGAGCGGGGCGAAACCGTGGCGCTGCAGAGGCGCGTCGTCACCATTCTCGGCCAGAGCCTGGCCGAACTCTCCAAGGGCAATCTCAGCCACCGCATCGCGGAGGAATTCCCCGGCGAGTACGCTCAGTTGAAACAGGACTTCAATGCCGCGCTCGCCAGCCTGGAAGAGACGGTGCATACCGTGAACCTCAGCGTCGGCAATATCGGCGGCGGCACGGGCGAGATCAGCAACAGCGCCTCGGACCTTGCCCGCCGTACCGAGCAGCAGGCGGCAAGCCTGGAAGAAACCGCCGCTGCGCTCAACGAGCTCACGGCTCAGGTCAATTCCAGCGCCGAAAATGCCCGCACGGCTGCCAGCAGCGTCAACGCGGCATCCGATGATGCCGGACGCTCCGGCGAGATCGTGCAGAAGGCGATCGCTTCCATGCATGGCATCGAGCAGTCCTCGCAGGAAGTTTCACGCATCATCGGCGTGATCGACGAGATCGCTTTCCAGACCAACCTTCTCGCTCTGAATGCCGGTGTCGAAGCGGCCCGCGCCGGAGAAGCCGGCAAGGGCTTTGCCGTCGTGGCGCAGGAAGTGCGTGAACTGGCGCAACGGTCGGCCAATGCCGCCAAAGAGATCAAGACCCTGATCAACACCTCGGCCGGCCAGGTCAAGGAAGGCGTCGATCTCGTCGGCCGCACGGGCAGTGCGCTGCACAAGATCGCCGAGCAGGTGATGGAGATCAACGGCCTCATCCGCCAGATCTCGGCTTCCGCCAGCGAACAGGCGATCGGGCTGAAGGAAATCAACTCGGCCATGAACCAGATGGATCAGGTGACGCAGCAGAATGCCGCAATGGTGGAAGAAACCACMGCCGCCAGCGTGACGCTGAACGACGAGGCTCAAACGTTGAAATCGCTGGTCGCCCGCTTCCGCACGTCACGCAGTGGTCAGGATAATGCTACCGCACTGCGGGCTACCGCCCAGCAGATGCGCGCGCCTAGCCCTGCCCGCCGCGCCGCCCCTTCTGCTGCTCCGGCTCGCAAAGTGCAGCCGCAGACCCAGGGCGCGAATGCGCTGGCGCAGAGTGAATGGGAAGAATTCTGAGCCGACTAATGATAAACAGGAAAGGCCGCCGGAGCGATCCGGCGGCCTTTTCATTTTCATGCTGCAGCCAAATCAGATGCGTGTAAAACGCTCAGTCAGCAGCGCGAAGAAACCGTCTGAATCAACATGGCGCATGACCTTGGCGTTGTGCTTGCGGTCGGTGACATGCCACCAGTCGACAACGGTCATGCCGACGGTCAGTTCCGACGTCACCTCGATCTCGACATTGCAATCGCGGCCTTTGAAAAGCTCCGGCTTCAGAAGATAGGCGATGACGGTCGGGTCGTGCAGCGGACCGCCATCAGAGCCGTATTTTTCGATATCGAAACGTTCGAAGAATTCCAGCATCTCGACCATGGCCTTGGCCGGGGCGGAGCCTACGGCGGCGATCCGCGCCACGCGATCCTTGCGGGTCAGAAGCTGGTGCGTCACGTCGAGCGGCATCATCACGATCGGTACACCCGAACGGAAGACAACATCGGCGGCCTCGGGATCGACATAGATGTTGAATTCGGCAGCCGGCGTGATGTTACCGCCCTCAAAGAAGCCGCCGCCCATCATTACCAGCTCACGGACGCGGGCGATGATGTCTGGCGCCTTCTGGAAGGCGAGCGCGATATTGGTGAGCGGACCGAGCGTGCAGAGCGTGACCGCGCCCGCCGGCCCGTTTCTCAGGGTCTCCACGATGAAATCGACGGCATGGCCGGGCTGAAGCTCCATGGTCGGTTCCGGCAGGTTGGGGCCGTCGAGGCCGGTTTTGCCGTGAACATGTTCAGCGGTGACCAGCTTGCGCTTGAGCGGCGCATCGGCACCGGCAAAAACCTTCACATCGCGGCGGTCGCAGAGCTCACAGACGATACGGGCATTGCGGCTCGTCAGACGCAGCGGCACATTGCCGGCGACCGTGGTGATGCCGAGCACGTCGATCTCCTCGCGGCTTCCGAAGGCGAGGAAAATCGCGGCAGCATCGTCCTGGCCGGGATCGGTATCGATGATAATTTTTCTGGGCTCGGTCATATCTGTCGCTTTCCTCCGGTGCAGTTCGGCAAACCTTGATGCGAGGCCCTTTGTGCTTTGTCAAGCAGCCGCACGCCGGCGCTATCATCGGCATTCCTGCACCATAATCAATCTCGCAAATGCGAAGGCGACGCCTCCTTGCACTCCCCTGCCCCTGCTCCCATATTAGACATAACCGGGTGCTGAAAGATCAGGTCCGGAAAGGTCGCTTGCTACCAAGGACTTGAGACAATGAGCCGGACGACTCCCTTTGCCAGCCCTCTGCTTCTGGGCTTTGACACCATGGAAAAGACGCTGGAGCGGATTTCCAAGGCCAGCGATGGTTATCCTCCTTACAATATCGAACGCATGCGGGCTGACCGCCTCTCGGGCGAGCCTGAGCGCCTGCGCATCACGCTTGCGGTTGCCGGCTTCTCGGAAGATGAGCTCGATATCACCACGGAAGAAAACCAGCTTTTGATCCGCGGACGGCAGGTGGAGCAAGAGGAGCGTGATTATCTCTATCGCGGCATTGCGGCGCGTCAGTTCCAGCGCGTCTTCGTTTTGGCTGACGGCATGCAGGTGCTTGGCGCCGTCTTGAAGAATGGCCTCCTTTCCGTTGATCTCATTCGGCCGGAACCGGACCGGATGGTAAAGAAAATTAACATTTCGGTCTCACAGTAAGACAACGGCTGATTGCCGTTGGTCTCTCATGCTGGAGGTGCGAACATGCTTTTGAGAGAAGCCACTGCCTGCCTGACTCAATCCGAACTGGCCGATATCGGTGCCGGTGAAGTTGCTTATGTCAGAAAGATACATTCGGACGAAGTTTCCCGTTGCTTCCCCGAGGCGCCGGACATCGATCCAAGCGTCGATCTGTGGGCGCTCTTCGGTGCCGACGGCACCCCGATCCTGTTGACGGATAACCGCTCCAGCACCTTTTACAAGGCGGCTGAAGACGAGTTGAAGACTGTCAGCCTGCATTAAGGCCCTTAAACGCAGCGATTAAGCGGACGACAGCGGTTAGGCTGTCGTTTTCGGCATAAGCGCCTCACGGCGCTCCTAAGCTCCGTAGACATCGAAAGCCAGCGCGATCCCCAGCCTTGATGCTTGCCCCAGAAGCTCGGGTGGAAATGTATCCCCGCCATTGCGATCGATAAACCAGCCGATGAAAAGCTCCAATTCACCGCCGCTCTCCTTGAGGGCTGCCAAGCCGTCCGCGCGACTTTCCAGCTTGGTGAGGATACCGGAAAGCGCTTCCGCCAACGGGGTGCTCTGGCCGGCGGCGAGTTCGAAGGTACAGTAATTGGCTTCCGATACCATGTTCAGAAGCTGTCCGTCGCTGCCGCGCATAGGCTCGCCGGCTTGATAGGCTGCTACCGGCCTCAATCCGACGGCCGCGGCGATGGACGCCGGATCAAATTCCGGATGCCAGATACGCAGGGAGATTCGAAACTGATAGTCGCTCATTCCGGCAGCCTATGGCAGTGGAATTCAATTGCAACGCCGGATGATCCAGCGATATCGGGTCAAACGCGGCGGAACGTCAGATAGGCCGAAGATCGGCCCTCACGCCGAGCCTTGGCTTCATAGCGTGTGCTCGGCCAGCCCTCATAGGGCGTCAGCCAGTCGCTGGCATTTTCTGCCATCCATTCAAAGCCGCCATGGGCATGGCAGTGCTGCAGCGTCCAATTGACATAGGTGTCGATATCGGAGGCAAAGCAGAAGAAGGCGCCGGGTTTCAGGACACGATGGAAGCGATCGAGATTGACCTGAGAAACGAAGCGGCGCTTCCAATGTTTTTTCTTCGGCCAGGGATCGGGATAGAGCAGATCGATCTGGTCGAGGCAGGTATCTGGCAGCCAGTCCAGCAGTTGGGTTGCGTCGTCATTATAGACGCGGATATTGCGCGCGCCGGTCTCGTCGACGCGGGCAAGCAGCTTCTGCATGGAATTGACGAAGGGCTCGACGCCGATGAAGCCAGTTGACTGATATTCCAGCGCCCGGTGGATCAGGTGCTCGCCGCCGCCGAAGCCGATTTCCAGGCGCAGACGTTCGGTCGGCACCTGGAACAGATCATTCAGCGGCTGCGGTGCCGGTGCGGAGAGATCGACGAGATATTGCGGCAGCAGTGCTTCCAGCCTTTCGGCCTGCTGGCCGCGCAAGGCTTTTCCCTTGCGCCGGCCGAAGAATGCTTCCGTCGCCCGCGACCGGCGCTCGGTATCGGTCATGCAGCTTCCCGGGTCTTCACGGCTTCCTTCAGCGCCTTGACGAGGTCGGTGCGCTCCCAGGAGAACGAACCGTCGCGGCCTGCCTTGCGGCCGAAATGACCGTAAGCCGAGGTCTTGGCGTAGATCGGCTTGTTGAGGTCAAGGTGACGACGGATGCCGGTCGGCGACAGGTCCATGTTCTTGCGGATAGCCGCTTCAACCTGATCCTCGGTGACGCCCTTGCCCGTGCCGTGTAGGTCGACATAGATCGACAGCGGCTGGGCAACGCCGATGGCGTAAGAAAGCTGGATCGTGCAGCGATCGGACAGACCCGCCGCAACGACGTTCTTGGCGAGATAGCGAGCTGCGTAGGCTGCGGAACGGTCGACCTTGGTCGTGTCCTTGCCGGAGAATGCGCCGCCGCCGTGCGGGGCTGCGCCGCCGTAGGTGTCGACGATGATCTTGCGGCCGGTGAGGCCAGCGTCGCCGTCCGGGCCGCCGATGACGAACTTGCCGGTGGGGTTGATGTACCACTTGCAATCGGAGGCGATCTTCAGGTCGCCGAGCGCTTCGATGATGTAGGGCTCAACAACGGAGCGAACCTTCTTCGAGTCCCAGCTATCGTCGAGATGCTGGGTGGAAAGAACGATCGAGGTCACTTCGGACGGCTTGCCGTCAACATAGCGGACCGTGACCTGGCTCTTGGCGTCCGGGCCGAGCTTTGCGACTTCGCCTTCGCCCTTCTTGCGGGCAGAAGCGAGCAACTGCAGGATCTTGTGCGAATAGTAGATCGGCGCCGGCATGAGGTCGGGCGTTTCCTTGCAGGCGTAGCCGAACATGATGCCCTGGTCGCCGGCACCCTCGTCACCCTGCTGGTCGGCCGCGCTGTCAACGCCCTGGGCGATGTCGGCGGACTGCGAGTGCAGGAGAACGTCAATGCGCGCCTTCTTCCAATGGAAGCCGTCCTGCTCGTAGCCGATATCCTTGATGGCGCGGCGGGCAGCGGCCTTGAACTTCGAGGGATTGATGACGTCGTTGCCGTCCTTGTCCTTCTTCATCAGGCTCGGCGGCAGACGAACTTCGCCAGCGATGACGACGCGGTTGGTGGTGGCAAGGGTCTCGCAGGCAATGCGCACGCCCCAGGGGTTGACGCCAGTCTTTGCCGCTTCGCGGTAAACCAGATCGACGATTTCGTCGGAGATGCGGTCACAGACTTTATCCGGGTGACCTTCGGCAACAGACTCGCTGGTGAACAGATAATTCGCGCGCATATGGGATTCCCCTCAAAGAACAAATCTCCGCTTTTGATATTCGTGTCGGGCACGAAAAACAAGCCACAGAAGGACATAAATATATCTTTATATCCCGGCGAAAGTGATAAAATTTTGCCATAAACATGGAAAAGGCGGCCAAAATGACCGCCTTACGACTTTGCCGCTCTACAGTGGTGCTTCGAAAGCTTATTCGGCGTCTGCCTCGGCGGCGAGCGCCTTGACGAGTTCGACCACCTTGCGACGGACCTTGCCGTCGGAGATCTTCACGAAGGCGCGGTTGAGCTGCAGCCCTTCGGAGGAAGAGAGGAAATCGACCACGTAATTGGAGCTGGAGGCCTCGGCCATGCCGCCGGCGCTTGCCGCGTGCTCACCCGGCGCGTCCTCGAAGAAAAAGGAAACCGGAACGTTAAGAATGCTGGAAATATTCTGGAGACGGCTGGCGCCAACGCGGTTGGTGCCCTTCTCGTACTTCTGAATCTGCTGAAAGGTGATACCGAGACTCTCGCCCAGCTTTTCCTGGCTCATGCCCAGCATAGTGCGGCGAAGGCGGATGCGGCTCCCGACATGAATGTCGATGGGGTTCGGCTTTTTTTTGTTCTCAATCATCATATTGCCCTAACATAGGTTGAATCCAGGTCCTGCCAACCGGTGCCCTTAACCACCCCTATAACGCTACGTTGCAGCCGACGCCCCACCCGGCTTCTAGTTTACGTTCAAAAGGCAGACAACAACCACTATGCAATTTTAGGGTTTTTTGGTCAATTCGCCCTTGGAATAAAACCCATGCGTGAAATCACAGCGATCATACCGACTCCCCCGATCGCCAACCAGAAGTACATATTTCGCATTCTATCATCGATTGCTGAGACGGTTGCGCTACTCAAAGTGGCATCGACAAATCCTTGCTCATTAAAGTCGATTCCGGAAATCAAACGTCCGTGAGCGTCGACATAGGCCGAAACCCCTGTATTGGCGCTGCGAATCAGCGGCAAACCCTGTTCGACGGCCCTCACCCGCGCCTGCAGGAAATGCTGATAGGGGCCTGGCGTATCGCCGAACCAGGCATCGTTCGTAACGTTCAGAATCGCGTCGGCCTGCCGGATTTCCGGCGTCATTTCGTTTGGAAAAATGATCTCGTAGCAGATCAGCGGGTAGAGTTTGACGCCGCTTGGCAGCGTCAGCAAATGCCGGCTGGCKGCGGCCGAAAAGCCGCCCGGCAGCTCGATGACGTTCTGAATGCCGAGATAGCCGAGAATGTTTTCGAAGGGCACATACTCGCCGAAAGGCACGAGATGGGTCTTGTCGGAAGCGCCGATGATCTGACCGCGACCGTCGATCACGTAGATGGAGTTGTAGTAGCGCGGCTCGAGACCGGGACCCATGTCCTCGACGCGAACGGCGCCGGTGATCAGGATCTGGTCGTCATCGAGCTGATCGGCAATGCGGGTCAGCGCGTCCTGATTATCCGTCAGGATGAAGGGCACAGAGGTCTCCGGCCAGACGATGATGTCGGGCCGCTTGCCGCCATTAACGGGCGGCTGGACCGAGAGCGAGAGATGCTTGTCGAAGATGGCGGCGCGATCGGCATCCGTGTTCATCTTGGCTTCCTGATCGATCGCAGGCTGGACGATGCGCACCACCGGGGCCGCCTTGCCGCCGGCCGGCGGTGCCGGCAGACTGAGCGCATAATAGCCGTAACCGAAATGCGCGGCGGCGATGAGCACGGCAAGCCCGATCCCCGGCACCCGCCCCTGGCGCGTTCCGAGCAGTGCCGGAGCGGCAAAGACAAAAACAGCAAGCGTGGTGACGCCGAGCACGCCGAGCACATGCGCCGACTGCATCATCAGCGGTGTGGGCATGGCGCCATAGCCGATGGCATTCCAGGGAAAGCCGGTGAAAAGGAAGCTGCGCAGCCATTCGAGCAGCCCGAAAGCGAAGGCAAGCGCGGCAATGCGCCCCATGCCGTCGGACCAGAGCAGCCGGGCCAGAGCCGCCGCCACGCCGTAGAAAATCGCCAGAAACGCCGGCAGGCCGAGGATTGCCAGCGGTAGTGCCCAGGCGAATTCATCGGCGTCGATCAGCAGCGCGTGGCCGAGCCACCAGAGACCGGCGACGAAATAGCCGAAGCCGAACAGCCAGCCGATGGCAAAGGCCGGCCAGAGACGACCGAGGAAGCCGCTATCGGGGCCGGCGGCAGCGCCATCCAGCAGCCAGACAAGCAGCGTGAAAGAAACGAACATCGCCGCGAAGAAGCCGAAGGGCGGCAAAGCGAGAACGCCGATGGCCCCGGCAAGGATGGCAAGAAGTGCGCGCTTGAAACCCCAGACGAGGATTACCCTGCCCGAAAGTCGTTCCATGCGCGCGCTCCGTCCAAACTGCGAATCAATTGGCGGCAGTCTTTCAAAAAAGCAGCGATTTGTCCTGCTGAAGCACCATTTATTGGCTGGCAGTCTTTTGCTCGGCCTGAGATTCGTCCGGAAGCGTATCCGGCGACGGCAGATCGCGCTCAAGCACGCCGCCTTCGCCCTCCGCCTTAGCCGGACGGCGGCGCAGGGCATGACGCTTGCGGGTGATGCGCAGCCGCTTGATGCGACGCGGATCGGCATCGAGAATGTGGAATTCGAAGCCCGGTAGCGCCTGGACCACCTCGCCGCGAACCGGAATACGGCCGAGTGCGGAGAAGATCAGGCCTCCGAGCGTATCCACCTCGTCCACCTGCTCGCTGATGTCGAAATCCGGGCCGATCGCTTCGGCGATCTCCTCCAGTTCGACGCGGGCATCGGCGACGAAGACGTCCTCGGAGATGCGCTTGAACATGACTTCCTCGTCGTCGTGTTCGTCGTCGATGTCGCCCACGACCATTTCGACGATGTCTTCATGCGAGGCGAGGCCGTCGGTGCCGCCATATTCGTCGATGACGAGCGCCATCTGCGTGCGGTTGACCTGCATGCGGCGGAGAAGATCAGACGCCAGCATGGAGGGCGGCACGAACAGGATCTTGCGGATGATGCCGGCTTCAGCCAGCGTCTTCTGAAGATCGACGCGCGAAAGGTCGAAATTCGGCTTGGCGGAGCGCGTTGGCTTCTCGGCCGGGCCTGTAGCCGATGCAGACGCCGCAGCGGCTGCCGCTTTGCCGTTGCCGCCGCGGCGCTTGTTGCGCGCCTGCTTGGCGACATAGGACAGGAGATCGCGGATATGCACCATGCCGCGCGGATCATCGAGCGTTTCGGCATAGACCGGCATGCGCGAGCGGCCGCTCTCCTCGAACAGGATCATCAGCTCGCCGATGGTGATGTTCTGGTCGACCGCCTCGATATCGGCGCGCGGCACCATGACGTCCTCGACCCGCACCTCGCGGAAACGGAGGATGTTGTGCAGCATCGCCCGCTCGTCCGGCGAGAAAGCGTCGTCATCGGTGGCATTGGTCATCAGGGCATCGGCGAGATCCTCGCGCAGACGCGCCGATCCTTGAGCTGGGCGCAGAATGCGCGCAGCGCGGGCCCAGAAGGATGAGTGTGATCGTTTGCCGCTACTACTGCCTACCTCATCGGAGGAGGCGGTTTCAGCTCCGTCTTTGGCCTCGGAGGCCGGTCTTGTCGTAAAGTCGCTCATTGTTCCTGATCAGACAGGGTTCAAGTCAAATGGGGTCCTGCCCCGCATAGGGATCAGATAGGCCAAGACCCGCCAAAATGCGAGTCTCCAGCCCCTCCATTCTTTCGGCTTCGCTATTATTCATATGGTCGTAGCCGAAGAGATGCAAGAAACCATGCACCATCAAATGGGTCAGATGGTCGTTAAAACTCTTTTCCAGCTCGACAGCTTCCCGCTCCACCGTCTCTTTGGCGACGATGATATCGCCGAGCATCGGGCCGGGTTTACCGCCGGGCGCCAGCGGAAAAGCGGGGAAGGACAGGACGTTGGTCGCCTTGTCCTGCTCACGCCATTCCGCATTGATCTCGCGGATCGAGGCATCGTCGGTGAAAACCAGCGACAATTCCGTCGCCATTTTCGGGAAGGGCTGCTTCTCGTTTTTCTCGAGATAGGCCGCAGCCGCGCCCAACACGCGCTCGGCCAGAGCCTGCAACTCATCCTCGGAAGGCCAATCGCCCTCCTCGACGCTAATCTGTATATCGAGATCGGCCATCAGATCTGCGGATCGACCTCACCGCCCTCGACGGGCGAGGCGTAGGTCGAGTCGTAAGCCCTGACGATGCGCGCCACCAGCGGATGGCGGACGACGTCCGTATCCTTGAAGCGGATGATGGATATCCCTTCCACGCCGTGGAGGAGCTGCAAGGCTTCCACCAGGCCTGACTTGACACCGCGCGGCAGGTCGATCTGGCTGGGGTCGCCCGTGATGATCATGCGCGAATTCTCGCCGAGACGCGTCAGGAACATCTTCATCTGCATCGAGGTGGTGTTCTGCGCTTCGTCGAGGATGACGGCGGCGTTGGCAAGCGTGCGACCGCGCATAAAGGCGAGCGGCGCGATTTCGATGACGCCGGCGGTGATGGCGCGTTCAACCTTGTCGCCCGGCATCATATCGTAGAGCGCGTCATAGAGCGGGCGGAGATAGGGGTCGACCTTCTCCTTCATATCGCCGGGCAGGAAGCCCAGACGCTCGCCGGCTTCGACGGCCGGGCGCGACAGGATGATCTTTTCGACTGCGCCGCGCTCCAGAAGCTGAGCGGCATGGGCGACGGCGAGATAGGTCTTGCCCGTACCGGCCGGGCCGACGCCGAAAACCATTTCGGAACGGTCCATCGCCCTGATATAGGCGTCCTGAGTGGGCGTACGCGCGATGATCGTCTTCTTGCGCGTCGAAATCTGCGCCATCGTCAGCTTGGCTTTTTTCTCCATCGTCGGCAGCGTCAGTTGGTCGTCGGCGGCAACCGCCATGCGGATTGCTCCTTCCACGTCGGAGCGCTCCACATTCCCACCTTTCTGCAGCTTGTCATAAAGATAATCGAGTGTGCGGCGTGCCTGGTTGGTGGCCAGCACATCGCCCGTGATGATGACGGAGTTGCCGCGGGCGCGCGCGTCGATACCAAGGCGCTCCTCCAGCAGCTTCAAATTCTGATCGAACTGTCCGAAAAGCTCGCTGGCGAACCGATTGTTCTCGAACGTCAGGATGAAGTGATTGGCGTCGCTCGCGGTGCGTGGCTGGCGCGATGAAGAAGAAACCAATTCCTGTCCGTTCAAGCGGTCCGGCTCCTTTGCCTGTCCGGAACCTAAAGCAACTCAGCAAAAAGGCTGTTCGTGCTGGTTCCGGTGATTCGTACATTGATAATGTCACCGATTTGCGATGCTTTTGCATCAACATTCACAGATTGCAGCCAAGGAGATCGGCCGATCAACTGACCCGGCATGCGGCCCGGCTTTTCCAGCAGAATATCGACCACCTTGCCGACGCAGGCATCAGCAAAATCATGCTGCTGCTTCAAAAGCAGCGCCTGCAATCGTTCCAGCCGTTCCGCCTTGATCTCTTCCGGCACTTGGCCCTTCAATTCCGCACCCGGCGTTCCAGGGCGCGTCGAATATTTAAACGAGAAGGCTTGCGCATAGTTCACCTCCTCCACAAGACGAAGTGTATCCGCAAAATCCTGCTCTGTCTCCCCCGGGAAACCGACAATGAAATCACCCGAAAGGGCGATATCCGACCGCGCTGCACGGATTTTTTCGATCAAAGCGAGATATTCCGCCGCCGTATGCCGCCGATTCATCGCTTTGAGGATGCGGTCGGAACCGGACTGAACCGGCAGATGCAGATAGGGCATCAGCGTACGCAGATCGCGATGGGCCGCTATCAGCCGGTCGTCCATGTCGCGCGGGTGGCTGGTGGTATAGCGCAGCCGGGCAAGGCCCGGAATTTCCGCCAGCCGGTAAAGCAGGTCGCCGAGGCTCCAGGCTTCGCCCGAAGGTCCGGTTCCGTGCCAGGCATTGACGTTTTGGCCGAGCAGCGTGATTTCACGCACACCGCCATCCACAAGTTTTTCAGCCTCTTCGACGATCTGGGCGACCGGACGGGAGACTTCGGAGCCGCGCGTATAAGGCACGACGCAGAAAGTGCAGAACTTATCGCAGCCTTCCTGCACGGTCAGGAAGGCCGTGACACCGCGGGCACGGATCTTCGTCTTCTCGGCAATCGGCAGATGCTCGAACTTGTCCTCGATCGCATATTCCGTATCGACGACGCGCTGGCCTTCCTTGGCGCGCCGTAGCGCCTCCGGCAGGCGATGATAGGTCTGCGGGCCGATGACGACGTCGACGGCTGGCGCGCGGCGGAGAATTTCCTCACCCTCGGCCTGGGCAACGCAACCGGTGACGCCGATCATCATGTCGCGGCCGTCGGCTGCTTTGCGCTTCTTCATCTCACGCAGACGTCCGAGCGCGGAATAGACCTTCTCGGCAGCCTTCTCGCGGATATGACAGGTGTTCAGTAGGACGAGATCGGCTTCTTCCATGTCTTCGGTCGGCTCGTAGCCATCACGGGCGAGCGCATCGCTCATCCGCGTCGAGTCGTAGACATTCATCTGGCAGCCGTAGGTCTTGATGAAGACCTTACGGCTGTTGGAGCCATCGCGCAGGCCAAGCTCCAAAGCATTGGGCTGCGGGGCATCGAGAAGTGCACTGTCCTTGGTCATGGCCGCTATGTAGTGGCTTTTGCTTCTGGAGAAAATGAAAAAGTTAAAATCGCCGGAATATCAGGCGATCTCGCGGCCAAGCAGCCGGCCCGCCAGCATCGAGCGGATGCGCCGCGCCACCGTGGCGCTCACCTCCTTGCGGTTGGTGTCGGCGCGATAATCCACCGCCTCGCCAAAGCAGACGTCGACATCGATGGCCCCGCAGGCAAAGATGCCCTTCAGGTGCGGCATCAGCTCGATGTCACCCGGCCAAGCCGCAAGGGGACGATAATAGCGGCCCATGGCGACGCCGTGGACACGGGTGTAGGCAACCGCGACCGGCTGGACGTGAACGACGGCATCCGGCGTCTTTGGCAAAGCCGCAGCAGCCGCGCCGAACAACGAGGATTTGACGTCGAGTAGGCGATTGCCATCCGATGTCGTGCCTTCCGGAAACAACACCATGATCTCGCCATTAGCCATCCGCTCGGCGATCTCGCTCACCTGATCGCCGGTCTTGCGCTTCTGCTCACGCTCGATGAACACGCTCTTCTGCCATTGGGCGAAGAGGCCGAAGACCGGCCAGTCCCGCACTTCCGATTTTGCGATAAAGGCGACATCGGCAACGGCGGAAAGCACCAGAATATCGAGCCAGGAAGCGTGGTTCGAGGCCAGCATCAGCGGCCGGCGACGCTCAAGCTCCCCGACGACATGGATGCGGATACCGAGCCAGTAGCAAATAATGCGATGCCAGGAGCGCGGCAGATAGCGCCTGAGCTTCCAGTCGAAGCGCAGGCAGAGGATCTGCAGCGGTAGCAGAACAAGGCTGACAACGCATATGACGAAGACGGCACAGCCGATGCGCAGCCAAGTTATCAAATCATCCGCTCCCGTACGATCGCCGCCACTTCAGCGTTCGTCCTTATTCAGCGGAATACCGTAAAGCTCCAGCCGATGGTCGACGAGCTTGAAACCGTGTTCGCGAGCGATACGCTCCTGCAGCGCCTCGATCTCCGGCGAGTGGAATTCGATCACTTCACCGCTCTTCAGGTCGATCAGGTGATCGTGATGCTCTTCCGGCACGGTCTCGTAACGCGAACGCCCGTCACGGAAGTCATGACGCTCGATGATGCCGGCATCCTCGAACAGCTTTACGGTGCGGTAGACCGTCGAAATCGAGATCTTGGCATCCACCTTGACGGAGCGGCGGTGCAGCTCTTCGACATCGGGATGATCCTCCGAACTCTCGATGATGCGCGCAATGACCCGCCGTTGCTCCGTCATGCGCATGCCGCGCTCGGCGCAAAGCTCCTCAAGGGATTTTACGGGATCGTTCATTGAATACGGTCTTCGGTCTATTCGTCTATGACAACGGACTAGCGAAGAACACGGCGCATGACAAGCGCCGTCGATTTCGCGCCGCTTTCGTCGACATAATAGGCCTTGCGTTCGCCGACCGTTTCGAAACCGAGCTTGCGATAGAGACCGAGAGCCGGCTGATTGACGCCATCGACTTCCAGGAACATGGTTTCGCCGCCGCGGTTACGCGCCTCGCGCAATGCCGCCTGCATCAGCCGCCAGCCGAGGCCGGTGCGGCCCAGCTTGGCATTGACGGCAACCGTCAGGATTTCCGCCTCGCCCGCCGCATGGCGCGCCAGGACGAAGCCGGGAAGCGGCTTTTTCAGGATGGCGTTGGTCTGACGGGCAACAAAGCCAAAGGTCGTGTCCTGCGACAGGAGGCTTTGAAATTCGCTATCGTCCCAAACCCGCGAAAAACGTTCGCCATGCAGTGCCGCCACCTCGGCGCAATCCTGCAACTGCATCGGAACGATCTCGTATTCGGCTTTCAGGGTGAGATAGGATTCCAGCATGGTCATACCCTGGCGACTGCGTACCCTGCCTGCGGTCTGGCGTCGGGTCCGCGAAGATAAAGCGGCTTCGGCTTTTCGCTGACAGGTTTGACAGCGCCCAGCCGGGCGACGGTGGCAATCGGAAAGGCATCAGGCCGTGCCGCCGGCGGAGCGTCGCTTAGCCGGGCAACCGCCGAGCCGGTGACGACGCCATCGAAAGCATCAGCGATCGTACGCGCTTCATCAGTTGTCACGGCGCGCGCCTCATCCAGCGGATGGCCATCGGCATCGAAGGACTGGAGATAGATCTCCTCCCGCTTGGCGTCGATGGCAGCCAGAACCGATTTACCCGGATTCGTTTCCCGTGCGGCAGCGGCCATGACCTCGAGGGTCGTGACGCCGACAGCGGGAATGTTTAGGGAAAGCGCGAAACCGCGGGCCGCTGCAACGCCGATACGGATCCCGGTGAATGAGCCGGGACCGACGGTCACGACCACACGCTCCACGGCCGCGAGCGCTATATCGGCTTTAGCCAGCGCCCGGTCGACAACATCCATCAAATGTTCGGCATGCCCTCGCCCGATCGTTTCCGTGACCTCCCCCATCACAGAATCACTACCGCTATCATACACAGCGGCAGCGCAATCCACACCTGCCGTGTCAAGCGCCAGTACGATCATCACAATTTTTCCGAAAGAGCAGTACGCAAAGCACGGTGACCTATCTTCGAACCGTCACCGCACTTCAATCCGTGTCTTTGCATGCCGTTGTCCAAAAGCCGCCGCGCACTTTCTGGGATCATGCCTGGACGGCTTCGACTTCCTGCACTTCCGGCACGAAATGACGCAGCAGGTTCTGCACGCCATGCTTCAATGTCGCCGTAGACGACGGGCAGCCGGAGCAGGATCCCTTCATGTTGAGGTAGACCTTGCCGTCGCGGAAGCCACGGAAGGTGATGTCGCCGCCATCCTGGGCGACGGCCGGACGAACGCGGGTCTCCAGCAATTCCTTGATGGTGAGCACGATCGCTTCGTCGCCTTCATCGTAGAATTCGCCGCCGGCGTCCTGCGCTTCGGAGAGAACCGAGGATGCACCCATGACCGGCTTGCCGGACATGAAATGCTCCATGATCGAGCCGAGAATGGCGGGCTTCAGGTGCTGCCATTCCTGGTTTTCCTTGGAGACGGAGATGAAGTCGTAGCCGAAATAGACACCGCTGACGCCGGGGATATCGAAGAGGCGGGCAGCAAGCGGCGAAACTTCCGCTTCCTCGGCGCTGCGGAATTCGGCCGTGCCGCTTTCCATCACCACCTTGCCCGGCAGGAACTTAAGGGTTGCCGGGTTCGGCGTCGCTTCGGTCTGAATGAACATCTTGATCTCCATGCGGCGGACCAAAGGCCCATGCCACTTCAGTAGTGTCCGACTTTAGAATATTTCAAAAGAAAATAGGCTTTTTGGCCGCGCTATTCAAGAGACTGATTCTCAAGAATTAGCCCAATGGAACTCAGCTTAGCGCGTCGATTTCCTCGTTCGTCAGCGTATCCGGCAGCACCGTCACGGGGATCGGGAAGGCCGCGGCACGGCCGGCGATCGAAGACACCAGCGGTCCCGGCCCTTCCTTGGCCGAACCGGCAGCAAGAACAAGCAGCGCGATATCCCGGTCTTCCTCGATCACCGCATTGATCTGCTCGGCGGCCGATCCTTCACGAATTACGACCTCGGGATCGATGCCGATATTCTCGCGTACGATCTGCGCCGCCTTGGCCGTTGCCGCCTCGGCCTCCTCACGCGCTTCGGCCCGCATGATCTCCTCGACACCCAGCCATTGCTGGAAATCGCCTTCGGGGATCACAAACAGGAGCACAAGGCCGCCGTTGGAATTCTTGGCGCGCCGGCCGGCATAGTGGACGGCACGCTGGCATTCGGGAGTGCCGTCAATGACCGCCATGAACTTGCGGCGATGACCTTCGAGCCGTGAGAGACGTTTTGATACCATAGACCAAGTCTGACATCGAAATCCGTGCCATGGCAAGCCCCGTTTTGAACCCGGTGACTATTGCCGCTCAGCCGACCTACAGGTCCATCAGCCTCGCTTCGCCCGACACTCGGATGGAGCTGCCAACTGCGGCCGGGATATCGGCATGCAGGCGGGAACGCATACCCATATCCTCACCCTGGATGATGTCGATGGCGCCGCCATGCGGCCAGGCGATATCGCGGAGATATCCGGCGAAGGCTGCGGTCGAAGCGCCGGTCGCCGGGTCTTCATAGACCCCGCCCGAGGCGAAGGCATTGCGGGTCTGGAACAGTCGCGGCGTTTCAGCGTAGGCGAGCAGGATCGTGACCCAGCCTTCGCGGACCATCAAGGAGCGGCCCGCATCGAGATCGTATGCCATGGCGGCAAGCGTCTTGCGGGATTTCAGGGCCAGCATGAAATGATCGGCGCCACCGTGAATAAGCGCTGGCGGAATGGCCGGGTCCAGATCGTCGGTCGAATATCCGAACAATGCCAGCACCTCCGACAACACTTCCGGGGGCGGCGCTTTGCTTCTCGTCGGCGGCGACTGCAGGGCCGCCGAGAGGACGTCGCCATTCCGATGCCCTTCGACGGTGATATCAGCCTGATTGAGCGTCAGCGCAAAAATCCCGTCGCCTTCCCGCAACGCAAGCGCCGCTCCAAGCGCGATCGTCGCGTGACCGCAGAATGGAACTTCCGATTCCGGAGAGAAATAGCGCACTCTCCAGCCCTGCCCTTCCGGGCTGGCAAAGCGGTCTCGGAGAATCCAACCTCGGCTGCGATGCTCTGCATCTCGGCGGCATCGGGTATGACATCGGCAATCAAAACGCCGGCGGGATTGCCGCCAGCTCCGTTTTCCGAAAAGGAAGCAATCCGCAAAATCGTCAAGGTCGGCCATCCGTTCGCTGCTGTTGGCGCGCCGCATCGACAGCGCGCCAAGCGATAAGAGACCAAAAGCCTTAGTAGATAAAGCCGATAATGTCGCGGACTTGCTTCATCGTCACTTCGGCGCGGGCTCTCGCACGGTTGCTGCCATCGCGCAGGATAGCGTCGATATGGCCGGGGTCGGCCATCAGGCGACGCATTTCGCCGGTGATCGGCGAGAGCACATGCACGGCGAGATCGACCAGCGCCGGCTTGAAGACCGAGAATTGCTGGCCGCCGAATTCCGAGAGAATGTCGGCCTTCGACCTGTCGGCAAGGGCCGCATAGATGCCGACAAGATTGTMGGCTTCCGGCCGGCCTGCAAGACCTGCTATTTCGCTCGGCAAGCCGTCCGGATCGGTCTTGGCCTTGCGGATCTTCTTCGAGATGTTCTCTTCGTCGTCGAGCAGATTGATGCGCGACAGATCGGAAGCATCTGATTTCGACATCTTCTTGGTGCCGTCGCGCAGCGACATGACGCGCGGCGCCGGGCCATCGATCAACGGCTCGACCATCGGGAAATAGGCATGCACCGGCTCGTCACCGACGGTGATGTCGATGCCGTAGCCCGAGCGGCGGATATGTTCCATGTAGTCCAGATTGAACTTCATGGCGATGTCGCGCGTCAGTTCGAGGTGCTGCTTCTGGTCGTCGCCGACAGGCACATGCGTGGCGCGGTAGACGAGAATGTCGGCGGCCATCAGGCTCGGATAGGCGTAGAGGCCAAGAGAGGCCTGCTCGCGGTCCTTGCCGGCCTTGTCCTTGAACTGCGTCATACGGTTCATCCAGCCGATGCGGGCAACGCAGTTGAAGATCCAGGCAAGCTCGGCATGTTGCGGCACGGCAGACTGGTTGAAGACGATATGCTTTTGCGGGTCGATGCCGGCGGCGAGGAAGGCGGCCGTGATCGAACGGATCTGGCCCGGCATGTCCTCATGCACGAGCTGAGCCGTCAGCGCATGCATGTCGACGACGCAGTAGATGCAGTCGTTGTTGGCCTGCAGTGCCACGAACTTGCGGATCGCGCCGAGATAGTTGCCGAGATGGAGATTGCCGGTCGGCTGGACGCCGGAGAATACGAGCGGCTTGAATTCGGTCATGTCGTCCTCAAAAGGCTGGTGGAGGGCCTGGGCGAGCTCGCGCTCGACCCTTGGTTTCGAGCGGCTTATGCACGGCGGGCAGGCGGGGATCAAGAGGATATCTGGCGGAGTCTCAGGAAGAATGCTGGATCAGGTCCCAGGTGTTGCCATAGGGATCGGCGAAGACCGCCACCGTGCCATAGACCTCATGGCGGGGCTGCTCCAGAAACCGTACGCCCTTGGCAATCATCGCCGCATGGTCACGGGCGAAATCGTCGGTCTTGAGGAAGAAGCCGACACGGCCGCCGGTCTGGTTGCCGATCGCTGCACACTGCTTGTCGTCGGCTGCTTGCGCGAGCAACAACGCTGCCCCCTCGCCGCCCTTCGGCCTGATGACGACCCAGCGCTTGCCCTCCGGCTGCACCTCGTCCTGCAGGCAATCGAAGCCGAGGCAATCGCAATAGAAGGCCTTGGCGCGATCGTAATTGTCGACGACGAGGGTGATCAGGAAGAGGGATTGGGGCATGGGAGAACTCCGCATTTGCCAAAATCGTCCCCTCGCCCCGCTTGCGGGGAGAGGGTTAGGGTGAGGGGCCATGCACAAAAGTTCGGCGCTGGCAGACTATCTTGGCCAGCCGTTAAAATGGCGGCGCCTGCATACTTTTAACTTTGCGGGGGCATCGGTGAAGGCCCCTCATCCGACTTCTCGCAATCTCACTTCGTTCGATCGCTCCAAGCCACCTTCTCCCCGCATTGCGGGGCGAAGGAACTTGCTTACTCCCCATTCACCGCTTTTGCGTCCGGCGCAGGAGCTGGCGGCTTGCGGTTGATGTTGCGGCGGATCATGCCCAAATCCACGCCGCCGATCAGGAAGGCGACAACGAAATACACCACCATCGCAATCAATATGAGCAAGCCCAGGACGCCGGTCTTGATGAGCAGCGTCGAGCCGGACCCCAAAAGCGGCTCCCAGCGATGCGACAAATATATGATGACGCCGCCCATGACGGCGGAGGAGACGAGCAGCATGACGGTACGGCGTGCCAGCGACCATTCCCAGGCGAGATGTCCGCGGCGATAGAGCACGACGAAGAGCTGCACAGCGTTCAGCCATCCGGCAACCGCCTCGGCGAGCGCAATGCCGCGTTCAGCCAGCACCGGGAAAAGTAGGATGGACAGCGCCGAATTGACGAAGACGGCGACCGCCGTGTAGCGCATCGGCGATTTGGTATCTTCGCGGGCATAAAAGCCGGGTTGCAGCGCCTTGATCAGCACGAAAGCCGGCAGGCCCAGGCCGAAGATGGCGAGGATGGAGCCGACCAGCGTTGTATTGTTCGCGTTAAAGGCGCCACGCTCGTAAAGCACGCGGATGATATCGTCGGAGAGAAGCCAGAGGGCGACAGCGGCCGGCAGGGTCAGGAACAGCACGAATTCGATCGAGCGGTTCTGGATATTGGCGGCTTCCTTGATATGGCCTGACTTCAGCGAACGGGCCAGTTCCGGCAGAAGCACGATTCCGACCGCGACGCCGACGACGCCGAGCGGTAGCTGGTAGATGCGGTCTGCATATTGCAGGGCGGCGATCGCGCCTTCCTTGCCCGAGGCGATCGCCTGGCCGATTACCAGATTGATCTGGGTGACGCCGCCGGTGATGGCCGCAGGGATGGCGAGAAGCAGGAGCCGCTTGACATTGGGCGTGAAGCGCGGAAAGCGCAGGCCGATATTGATGCCGGCATGGCGCACGCCGATATAGACGACGGCCAGTTGCAGCACGCCTGCCACCAGCACCGACCAGGACAGGTACCAGGCGGTGGCCAGCGGATCGGCGCCGAAATAGATCGCGTAGAACAGCGCGCTGATCATCACCAGGTTGAGGAAGATCGGAGCCACGGCGGCGGCGAAGAAATGATGCAGCGAATTCAGCATGCCGCTCATCATCGCCGTCAGCGACATCGACATGAGATAGGGGAACATCACGGCGGCCAGCCGGACCGTCAGGTCGAATTTCTCGGCATCGTCGGCGAAACCAGGCGCGATGACCCAACGCACCAGGAGCGGCATGCCCAGTTCCATGACGATGGTGATCAGCAGCAGGACCGAGAAGAGAACGCCGAAGACTTCTTCGGAAAAGCGCTTGGCACCCTCGATGCCGTTCGCCTCGATCTCCTTGGCGAAGAGCGGCACGAAGGCGGCGTTGAAGGCGCCCTCGGCGAAGAGGCGGCGGAAGAGATTCGGAAAGCGGAAGGCAGCATAGAACACGTCGGCCATTGGCCCCGTGCCGAGGGCGGCGGCCATCAGCGTTTCGCGTGCGAACCCGAAGACGCGGCTGCCGAGCGTCGCGCCGCCGACGGTGATGAATTTCTTGACGAGGCTCATGCGGCTGAACCGGCTTTCTTTTCAGTTTCAGTATCGAGCTTTTCAACGGCGGAGGAACGCGTGGCGGCGGGCGCGATGATGCCGGACGGCATGCGCTCACGCACCTCATCCTCCTAGCCGGCCATCACGGCCTTCAGACGCGCGGTGATATTGGCTCGTTTGTTTTCGTTGGAGATTTTCTGTCCGACGAGATCGGTCACGTAGAAGCTATCGATGACTTTTTCGCCGAAGGTGGTGATGCGCGCCGACTGGATGTCGAGCGACAGGTCCGAAAGGACCGCAGTGATTTCCGACAGGAGGCCGGGGCGGTCGAGGCATTCCACTTCAATGACGGTGAACTTGTTMGACAGGCTGTTGGAGATCGTCACCGATGGCGGGATGACGAAAGCCTTGTTTTTGCGGCGATTCTTGGTGCGGGTGGCGATGACTTCCGGCAGGCGCTTGCGGCCGGCAAGCACGTCCTCGATCATCTTGCCGATGGTGCCGGCACGCCGCAGCTCGTCCGCATCGTCGGGGAATTCGCGGCTGACATGGATCGTGTCGAGCGCACGACCGTCGGACGTCGTGAAAATCTGCGCATCGGCAATATTGGCGCCCGCGGCAGCACAGGCGCCGGCGATAACCGTCAGGAGGCGCGGATGGTCCGGCGAGAGCACGGTGATTTCGGTGATGGCGTGGAAACTGTCGGTGCGCACCATGGTCGCGAGCACCTGGCCGGATTTGTCGGTCTGGCGAATGAATTGCGTATGGCGGATCTGATCTTCTAACGGCACCGAGAGGAGATAGGGCTGGTAGTGCAGCTTGACATAGGCCTTGCGGTCTTTCTGGCTCCAGTCTCCCAGCGCCTTTTCGAGCGCTTTGGCGGCCTCTTCAGCCCGCTCCTTGCGCGACACTTCCGAGAAACCGCCGGCGAGCAGTAGTTCGGTCTCGTAGTAAAGCGTGCGCAGAAGCTGGCCCTTCCAGCCGTTCCATACACCGGGGCCAACGGCGCGAATGTCGCATACCGTCAGGATCAGCAGCATCTTCAGCCGGTCGAGCGACTGCACCCGGTCGGCAAAATCGATGATGGTCTTGCGGTCGGTCAGGTCGCGAGTCTGGGCGACCATCGACATGGTCAGATGCTCCGCAATCAACCAGACGACCAGCTCCGTCTGCTTCGGCGTCAGGCCGAAACGCGGGCAAAGCTTGCGCGCCACCTTGGCGCCGGCCTCGGAGTGATCTTCCTCGCGGCCCTTGGCGATGTCGTGCAGCAGAACGGCGACATAAAGCGCGTCGCGGTCCTCGATATTCGGCATCAGCTTGTTGGTCAGCGGATGGGTATCTTCCGCCTTGCCCTTGTCGATCTCTGAAAGCACGTCGACGGCGCGGATCAGGTGCTCATCGACCGTGTAGTGATGATACATGTTGAACTGCATCATCGAGACGATCTTGCCGAATTCCGGAATGAACCGGCCGAGCACGCCGGCCTCGTTCATACGACGCAGGATCAGCGCCGGATCGCGCTTCGAGGTAAGGATCGCCAGGAAAAGACGGTTCGCCTCCTCGTTTTCGCGCAGGTCGTTGTCGATCAGCCCCAGCGAACGGGTGACGCGCTTCAACGCGTCGGGATGAAACTCCAGCCCATTGATATCGGCAACGAAGAACAGCCGGATCAGGCTTACCGGATCGCGCTTGAAAACATCGGGATTGGCAAGCGCGATGCGGCCGCGATCCTCGACGAATTCGAGCGTCCCAGGAATCTTGCGTGAACGGTGGGTGAAGCGGCTGAGGACGCCGGTCAGGCCCGGCGTCGCCTTGGCCTGCTGGTCCTCAAGCGCTGCGCAGAGGATACGGGTGAGATCGCCGACATCCTTGGCAACGAGGAAGTAGTGCTTCATGAAGCGCTCGACGGCGGAAAGACCGGGACGGGCGTGATAGCCAAGCGCCTCGGCAATCTCGCGCTGGATGTCGAAGGAGAGCCGCTCCTCCGCCTTGCCGGTCAGGAAGTGCATGTGGCAGCGCACCGCCCAGAGGAAATCCTCGGACTTCTGGAAAAGACGGTATTCCTGCTTCGAGAGCACGCCGAGCTTCACCAGATCGGCGGGATCACGGACGTGATAATAATATTTCGAGATCCAGAAGAGCGTATGCAGGTCACGCAGACCGCCCTTGCCTTCCTTGACGTTCGGCTCGACCAGATAGCGGGTATCGCCGGCTTTGCGATGACGTTCGTCGCGCTCGGCAAGCTTGGCGGCGATGAATTCCGGGCCCGTGTTGGTGACGATTTCCTTGTCGAAACGCGTTTCCAGTTCACCCGCCAAGGGTTCGCTGCCGCAGATATAGCGCGTTTCGAGGATGGCGGTGCGCACCGTCATGTCGGACTTTGCCTGGCGCATGCATTCTTCGACGGTGCGGGTGGCGTGGCCGACCTTGAAGCCCATGTCCCAGAGCATATAGAGAATGAATTCGACCGCCTTGTGCGTCTCGTCCTCCGGCTTCGGCTGGAAGAGGAACAGAAGGTCGATGTCCGAGCCGGGCGCCAATGTGTCTCGGCCATAGCCGCCGACAGCGGTGATCGCGAAGTTGCCCTTCTGCTTCGGATGGACGTGGTGGACCGTGAAGTCATAGAGAACGGTGATGATCTGGTCCTGCAGCCAGGAAATGCGGTACGCGCATTCGAGCCCGCTGCCGTCTTCCGAAAGCAGACGGCGCGCCTTTTCGCGGCCCTCCTGGCTCGCCTTCTTCAACAAGGCGAGAAGGGCGGAGCGCTCATCCTTCTTGTCCTCATGACGCTTGGCGAGGGTCTCGCATTCCGCCCTCAGCGCAGAAACGTCGAGAATGACGGAAAAATCGATCTCATGCTTTACCATGCTCGGCCGACCGGGATCCTGTTCATTGACCGCGGCCCATTGCCGGCGCGCCTGTCTTTTCGTCTGCATGCGCTATAGCCTCTTTGCCCGGCGATTGACACAGGCATTCTACGCCCGAATCCGCATAATTCAGCCTAGACCAAATTTCCCGGGTGAGCGGCTCCGGGAGTTCTATCGGTCAACGTTGACGAAGGGCGACGGCTGTCGATGCAGAAATCGGCAGTTTTAGGGCTGCGGCAGCTCAAGCGACCGTCTGAGTTCGTTGATGCTATATAATATATTTCGCGATTGGGCGCCGATCTGCATCAACATTTCCCGCTCGCACTCCCAATAGCCGGCCTTGGCGATCCTCGAGCTGATGTCGGAAATCCGGCTGCAGGACAGGGCTATATTCAGAAGTCCGCGATCGGATTCGCAGTCCGGCGCGTCACCCTCGCCACAGATCTTGCCGCGAGCGGCGATCGGAGAAAAACGTTCGGCGAGAATGCGGACCTCGGCGAGAAGATGTTCGATATGCATCGGATTATCCTTGGAAATCGCCTGTTATCAGCCGGCCTTGTTCAGGGTCTTCTTCAGTTCGTAAAGTGCGTCGAGAGCCGCACGCGGCGTCAAATCGTCAAGATCGAGCGCCTTCAGCGCCTCCTCTACCTTGGACGGCCCGCGCCGGCCAGCCACTTCCTCGCGGCGAACCGCGACCTGGAAGAGCGGCAGGTCGTCGATCAGTTGGCTCGCAGGGTTTTTGCGGTCGGCATCTTCCAGGCGCGTCAGAACGTCGCGGGCGCGCGCCACCACCGAAGCCGGCAGGCCGGCGAGCCGCGCCACCTGGATGCCGTAGGAGCGATCGGCCGCGCCCGGTCCGACCTCGTGCAGGAAGATCACGTCACCATCCCACTCCTTGACACGCATCGTCGCATTCGAGAGCCGGCCAAGCTTTTCCGACAACACCGTCAGCTCATGGAAATGGGTGGCGAAGAGACCCCGGCACCTGTTGGCCTCATGCAGGTGCTCGACCGCCGCCCAGGCGATGGAGAGACCGTCGAAAGTCGCAGTACCACGGCCGATTTCATCGAGGATGACCAACGACCGGTCCGTCGCCTGGTTGAGGATCGCCGCCGTCTCGACCATCTCGACCATGAAGGTGGAGCGGCCGCGCGCCAGATCGTCCGAAGCGCCGACGCGCGAGAACAGCCGGTCGACAATGCCGATATGGGCAGAGGCAGCGGGCACAAACGACCCCATCTGTGCAAGCACGGCAATCAGCGCGTTCTGGCGCAGGAAGGTCGATTTACCGCCCATGTTCGGGCCGGTCAGCAGCCAGATCGCGCCGTCCTTGCCGTCCGCCGTCGGCGACAGGTCGCAATTGTTGGCGACGAAGGGGCCACCCGCCTGCCGGCGCAATGCCTGCTCGACGACGGGATGGCGGCCGCCACCAATCGCAAACATCCTGGAGTCATCGACCAGCGGCCGGCAATAGGCCTGTTCCTCGGCAAGCAATGCCAGCCCGGCCGCGACGTCGATCACCGATAGCGCACGGGCGCCGGCCTTGATCGCCTCCGCCTCGGCGACGACGGCTGCGACCATGCGGTCGAAGGCCGCCAACTCGATCGCGAGCGCCTTGTCGGCGGCATTGGCGATGCGGCTTTCGAKATCGGCAAGCTCTGTCGTGGTGAAGCGCATGGCATTCGCCATGGTCTGGCGGTGGATGAAACGCGCCTTGGCTTCGGCAGTCTCCGTCATCGGCCCGGCATTGCCGGCCGTGACCTCGATGAAGTAGCCGAGCACGTTGTTGTGCTTGATCTTCAGCGATTTGATGCCGGTTTCCTCGGCATATTGCAGTTGCAACCCGGCAATGACCCGGCGCGACTGGTCGCGCAGCGCGCGGACTTCGTCCAGCTCGGCATTCGCCCTTTCCCGCAGGAACCCGCCGTCGCGCTTCAACAGCGGCAATTCGTCGGCGAGCATGCCGGCGAGCAGCGCTTCGAGATCGGCGGGCAATGCGCGGAGCCCGGCAAGGGCCGCTCCCAGTTCGGCGGGAAGCAAGGCGGCCCCAAGCAGATCGGCAACACCGGCGGCGGAACCGAGGCCTTGGCGGATCGCCCAGAGATCGCGCGGGCCACCGCGGTCGAGCGCTAGGCGAGACAGGGCGCGCGGCATATCCGGTACGTGTTTCAGCGCCGTCCTGAGATCGCTGCAAAGCGAGGGCTCTTCKGCAAGGAAGCCKATCGAATCCAGCCGTTCGTTGATACGCCCCGGAGCGGTCAACGGCGACATCAACCGCTCGGCCAGCAGACGCGCACCGCCGCCGGTCACTGTCCTGTCGATCGCTCGCAAGAGCGAGCCGTTGCGATCGCCGGAAAGCGTGCGCACCAGTTCGAGATTGGCGCGGGTGGCGGGATCGATGAACAATGTCGAGGCGCCGCTTTCGCGCTCCGGCAGGCCAAGCGGCGGCCGCTCGGCGATCTGCGTCTTCTCCACATAGGCAATGGCCGCGGCCGCGGCGGCAAGCTCGGCGCGCGTGAACGAACCGAAACCATCGAGTGTCGAGACTTCGAAGTACCGCGTGATACGCCCTTCGGCGCTGGCACTGTCGAAAAGCACGGCCGGCTGCGGCACCGCCGTACGGCCGAGCACGTCGAAGACCGGCTTCAGCTCGGGATCGTGGAATATCGTATCTGGGAGAATCAGCTCGCGCGGATCGATGCGCAGGATATCGGCGAGCAGCCGCGAAGGCTCCGTCTCGGCCAGACGGAAAACGCCGGTCGAAATATCGATCCAGGCAAGCGCCAGTTGCGGCTCAGAGCCGCCGCGAATGCGGGCGAGCGCCATCAGATAGTTGGATTCCGAGGGCGAGAGCAGCTTTTCTTCTGTGATGGTGCCCGGCGTCACCAGGCGGACGACATCGCGCCGAACAACCGACTTGCCGCCGCGCTTCTTCGCCTCCGCCGGGTCTTCCACCTGTTCGCAGACCGCGACGCGGAAACCCAGCGAAATCAGCTTCTGCAGATAGTCGTCGGCGGCATGCACCGGCACGCCGCACATCGGAATATCCTGGCCCATATGCTGGCCGCGCTTGGTGAGCGTAATGCCGAGAGCGCGCGACGCATCGACGGCATCCTCGAAGAACAGCTCGTAGAAATCGCCCATGCGATAGAACAGCAGCGAACCGGGATTGTTCGCCTTGATCTCGATATATTGCTCCATCATCGGCGTGGCCGAAGCGCGGCTTTCCTCCGAGGCAAGCTCGGTAGCCGAGAAAGCGTCGATGCTGGCAATTATTCGTTCGTTCACGGAGGTGCAGTTTTTCCCAAAAAATGAGGTGCCACCCTACCCGCGCGCCGCTATAGAAGACAACAGCTATCGGGCAAGAGGGACCGGTCGCCCACAGGAGGTTTGGAGGAACAATGCCTGACACCAACAGCACGTCGCGTTCGGGAACGGGGATTACCGATCAGGAAGCGCTCGACTTCCACAAGCATGGCCGCCCCGGCAAGCTCGAAATCAATCCGACCAAGCCGATGGCAACACAGCGCGATCTTTCGCTCGCCTATTCGCCCGGCGTCGCCGTTCCTGTGAAGGCGATCGCCGCCGATCCGCAGACGGCTTACGACTATACGTCGCGCGGCAACATGGTGGCGGTCATCTCCAACGGCACGGCCATTCTCGGCCTTGGCAATCTCGGTGCACTGGCCTCGAAGCCGGTCATGGAAGGCAAGTCCGTTCTCTTCAAGCGCTTTGCCGACGTCGATTCGATCGACCTCGAAATCGACACCGAAAATGTCGACGAATTCATCAACTGCGTCCGTTATCTCGGCCCCTCTTTCGGCGGCATCAATCTCGAGGACATCAAGGCGCCCGACTGTTTCATCATCGAGCAGCGCCTGCGCGAGCTGATGGACATCCCCGTCTTCCACGACGACCAGCACGGCACCGCGATCATCGCCGCCGCCGGGCTGATCAATGCGCTGGAATTGACCGGCCGCGACCTCAAGACCGCCAAGCTCGTCTGCAACGGCGCCGGTGCTGCCGCGATCGCCTGCGTCGAGCTGATCAAGGCAATGGGTTTCAATCCTGAGAACATCGTGCTCTGCGACACCAAGGGCGTGATCTACCAGGGCCGCAGCGAAGGCATGAACCAGTGGAAGTCGGCACATGCCGTCAAAACCGACAAGCGCACGCTAGCCGAAGCGATGAAGGGCGCCGACGTGGTTTTCGGCCTCTCGCAGAAGGGCGCCTTCTCCGAAGAGATGATCCGCTCCATGGCGGACAGGCCTATCATCTTCGCCATGGCCAATCCCGATCCGGAAATCACGCCGGAGGAAGTCGCCCGCATCCGCGACGACGCCATCATGGCGACCGGGCGCTCCGACTATCCGAACCAGGTGAACAACGTCCTCGGCTTCCCTTATATCTTCCGCGGCGCGCTCGATGTGCGGGCTTCGACGATCAACGATGAAATGAAGATCGCTGCCGTCAAGGCTCTTGCCAGCCTGGCACGCGAAGACGTGCCGGACGATGTTGTCGCCGCCTATCAGGGCGCGCGGCCGCGCTTCGGGGCGCAATACATCATTCCCGTGCCCTTCGATCCGCGCCTGATCTCGGCGATCCCGGTTGCCGTTGCGCAAGCGGCGATCGAAAGCGGCGTCGCCCGCCGCCCGATCCCGGACATGGCCGCCTATGCCCGCGAACTCTCAGCCCGGCGCGACCCGATCGCCTCTACGCTGGCGCAACTCTACGAACGTGTGCGTCGGCATCCGAAGCGCATCGTCTTTGCCGAAGCCGAGGAAGAGCAGGTCATGCGCGCCGCCTTGTCCTACGCCAACCAGGGACTCGGCACCGCCATCCTGCTTGGCCGCGAGGATCTGCTCCATGCCACGGCCGAACGCGCCGGGATCGACCTCAGCCGGCCGGGCCTCGAGATCGTCAACGCCCGCATTTCCAAGCGTGTCGAGGCCTATATCGACTATCTCTATGCCCGGCTGCAGCGCAAAGGCTATTTGCACCGCGATGTGACCCGCCTGATCCACAACGACCGCAACCATTTCGCCGCCTGCATGGTGGCGCTCGGCGATGCCGATGGTATGGTGACGGGGGTGACGCGCAACTATTCGACCGCGCTCGGCGACGTGCGCCGCTGCATCGACGCCAAGCCGGGGCACCGAGTTATCGGTGCGTCGCTGGTGCTTGCCCGCGGGCGCACCGTCATCGTCGCCGATACCGCCGTTCATGACATGCCGACGTCGGAGGAACTGGCCGATATCGCTGAGGAAGCGGCTGGTTTCGCGCGGCGCATGGGCTATGAACCACGCGTTGCCATGCTCGCCTACTCCACTTTCGGCCATCCCCCGGGCGAACGATCCGAGCGCGTGCGCGAGGCGGTGAACATTCTCGACAAGCGCTATGTCAATTTCGAATTCGACGGCGAAATGGCCGCCGATGTGGCGCTGAACCGCAAGATCATCGAGACCCAGTATCCCTTCTCGCGTCTCTCCGGTCCAGCCAACGTGCTGGTCATGCCCGCCTTCCACTCGGCCTCGATTTCGACGAAAATGCTGCAGGAACTCGGCGGCTCCACCGTTATCGGCCCGCTGCTCGTCGGCCTCGACAAGCCGGTGCAGATCACCTCGATGGGGGCCAAGGATTCTGATATCGTCAACATGGCGGCAATTGCCGCCTATGGAGCCGGTTAAGAGGGGACACTTTGCTGGAGCCCCTCACCCTGCCCTCTCCCCGGGGGGGAGAGAGTGGTTTCAGTGGGGACGGCAAGCTTTCGCTTCATCCAATGCAGTGTTTGAGCGAGAACTACCAGCAAACTCGATCTCACCCTCTCCCCTCAGGGAGAGGGTAGGGTGAGGGGGTGTCCCGTAACCTCGGTGACAAACCGAGGCGACAAGAAGACCAATGGCTGCGGTTTCGATTTGGTGTAAGATGCGCCAATGAGTGAAGCCCAGCTATTTGAAGTGCTGCGCCATTCAGCGCGGCCGGATATCGTCGACGCCATCGAGCGGCTCGTCCTTGACGCGTCCGATCGCAAGCTCAACCGGGTGAACGCGCTTGCCTTTGCAGCCGAGCACGGCTTCGACGAAGAGCAGACCATCAACGCCTTCCTGCATGCATCTCGCCTCGGCCTCTTCGAAATCTCGTGGAATGTTCTGTGCCCCGGTTGCGGTGGAGTGCTGGATGCCAATACCTCGCTGAAGACCGTTCAGAGCGACACCTATAGCTGCGCGCTTTGCGCTGCCGGCTATGAGCCGACCCTCGACGAGATGGTCGAAGTTACCTTCACCGTCAGTCCGCGCGTGCGCCATATCGAGGCTCACAATCCGCATGAATTGCCAGCCCTCGAATATTTTCGCCAGATTTATTGGGGCTCGGGCGTCGACCTTCCCGAAGAGGGGTACGAGGCGACGGTCGACCAATTCATTCTGGAGGCGCTGGAATTGCCTGCCGGGGAAAAGGCTGTCGTATCGCTTCAGTTGCCGGCGGAGTACGTCATCATCTTCGAGCCGGTGACGCATGCGGCACTCTTCCTGGACGTGAAAGGCGAACCATCGAAGGAGCGGCAGACCATCTCGCTCGTGTTCGATCGCATGCACCGGCATAGCGAACCCATGATCTTACGACCCGGCCCCCTGCGTATTCTCATGGAGAACCACACCGAAGTCCGCACATTGCCATCGATCTGCGTGGCCAACGACGTGCTGCACGGCCTGCTGGGGCAACGGCGTCCATTCCTGACCGCCAAGCGACTGCTTTCGAACCAAACCTTCCGCGACATCCACCGCACGGACACGATCGACGTGGACCAGCGGTTGAAGATCACCAGTCTCACCTTCCTGTTCACCGATTTGCGCGGTTCGACGGCCCTATATGAAAGGGTTGGCGACCTTGCCGCTTTCGATCTGGTGAGAACCCATTTCAGCATCCTGCATGAGATCGTCGGCGCAGAGGCGGGTGCGGTCGTCAAAACCATCGGCGATGCGGTAATGGCGACGTTTCCAACGCCGGACCGGGCATTGGTCGCCGCCATGCGGATGCGCGAAGCAATGGTMAGTCTCAACAAGGAGCGCGGCAACGACGATCTTCTTCTCAAGATTGGCATCCACGAGGGACCGTGCATCGCGGTCAGCCTGAACGAGCGCCAGGACTATTTCGGGCAGACCGTCAACATCGCTTCTCGCGTGCAACATCTCGCGAACTCACACGAGATATTCGCCACCGGTTCCGTACTCGACAATCCACGCGCCACGGAATTGCTGACGACACATGGTTTGAAACCGCAAACCCACCACGTCTCGCTTCGCGGCATTACGGATGAGATCGATATTTTTGCGATTCCCTAGAGCGGTTTAGCGTTTCACGGAATCGCTAAACCGCTCTATCCCTTTGTTTTTGCGCATTCCGGACGGAAAAACGCTCCGCACTTTTCCTGGAATTGCTTTGGGGATGGCCGAGGCCGAATCAGTCCGGCTTGCGACGATCAGCTCGCGAACCGACCGGCGTCAGCACCGTAATAATTGACGTAGCGGTCCGAAATGCTGGCGATCGGCAAGACGATCAGGACGTCCGTCGTATTGAAGGCATGATCGACGACGGCGGTGGAGCCGACCATGGCGCCGAGGCGCAGGTAACCCTTGATCAGCGGCGGCAGCGACATCAGCGCCTTCTTGGAATTGACCGCCTCGACGGGCATCAGGTCCATGGTGCGGGCAAGCGACGGCAGCGCGCTAACGGCCCATTCGTCCTTGGCAATGACGTTGTGGTAGAGGAAGGACAGAGCCAGCGCATGTTGCTCCGGACGAATGCCGGGGAAAGAAGCGCAGCCGAACATGGCGTTCATGCCGTGTTTCAGGGAATAGGCCCAATTGCCCTGCCACAGCAGTTCGACCGTGCGCTTGGTGCGGTATTCCGGCAGCACGCAGGAACGACCGAGTTCCATGAAGCGCTTTTCAGGATGACGGGCGAGCAGGGTGTCGATGTCGAATTCCGAAGAGGAATAGAAACCGCCATTCGCCATCGCCACGTCCTGGCGCAGCAGACGATAGGTGCCGACGATCTGGTCTTCCGAATCACCTTCCAGCGAGCGGTCGAGAACCAGCAGATGGTCGCAGATCGAATCCCAGCTATCGATATCGCGCTGGCGACGCATTGCATCGGCCGGCAGTTGCGCATTCATCTCCTCAACGAAGACGCGATAGCGCACCGCCTGGGCAGCATCAATTTCCCGCGCCGTGCGAGCAAGGCGCGTTTCTAGATTTCCGATGCGTCCGAGCACATCGCTGGCAACCGGCTCAACCGTTGCCTTTGAAGACTGAACCATTTCGCCCTGAGCTTCGCGATTCAAAATTTCGATGGACATGGCGACTCCCCCTCTACGGGTTGATATAGCCGCCATAAAGCAAATTCGTGCGACAGGAAAGTGACATGGTGCGTTGCGAAAAGCAAGAAGCGTGCCTGTTCCAATCACCGAATTTGGATGAAGCCCTTGTATCCCAGGGGGTACTCTTAAAAGCTGCGAAGCGGCTTTTCGACACGTTCGTCATCGCGCAGGCGGATGGGACCGAATCACGATTCGGAGGTATGTTTTCAATCTAGAGCGGTTCAGCTTAGAACCGCTCTATCTCTTTGTTTTTTGCAATTCCGGACGGAAAACCGCTGCGGACTTTTCCTGGAATTGCTCTAAGCGCGTCCCAAAGCCTGCTTCGACAGGCCTTGCACCTCTGCGATCAAACGATCGGGATCGACCGGCTTGACGATGACGGCATCGGCGCCGGAAAGCAGGGCCTGGCGTCGAATGGCATCGCGGCTGTCGGCGGTCAGCACGATCACGGGCAGCGGCGAAAGACCGTATCGACGCTCCAGCGCCCTCAGTTGCGCGAGCATCGCTGCCCCTTCGCCGCCGGGCATGGTGAGGTCAGTGACGACGACATCCGGGCGGTTCTCGCTGTTTTCGGCACGGGCGAGCAAGTTCTCGAAATCCTCGACGAGGCGAACCCTGTGGCCGGCTTTGGCGAGCATGGCGCGCACCAGCATGGCATTGACAGGATCGTCCTCGCCCAGGAGAACGTTGAGGGAGGCATCCGCCGCCTCCGGCGTCACGATACCGATTTCGGGCGGGCTACTCAGTACATCCCGCTTCTCCATGCCGCGCATGCGGCCGCTCAGCACGTCGATGAGCGATTGTTCGCGCAGCGGCCGGATGAGCCACGCATCGAAGAGATCGAGCGGATGCGTGTTGCGCTCCTCCGGATTGACCAGAAAGATCTTTCTGAGGCCGGACGCGGCAAGTTCGGTCCCTTCGCGGAAATACCATGGCGCCATACGGTGATCGACGATGAGATCCGTCAGCGACATGCCTCCGTCTTTGGGGACGGACCGCGCCAGGTTTTCCACATCAGTGGGACCGATCAGGCGGCAGCGGCCACCAAGGGTGCGGATAGTGTCGGCAATCGCCGTGCTTGCGGCACCTTCCGGCGCCAGCAGCAGGACGCGGGAGCCTTTGAGCAGCTCGTCGCGCCTAGCCTGTTCGTTCTCTCCAGCGACGACCGAAGCCGGAAAGCGGACCGTGAATTCGCTGCCCTCACCCCGCATGCTGGAAACGCTCAACTTGCCGCCGAACTCGCGCAGGATGCGGGCGGAGATGGCAAGCCCCAGACCCGTGCCGGCGCTTCTGTCCAACATGTTGCCCGCCTGTTCGAACTCGCCGAAGATGCGTGCCTGCTCCTCCTCGGTCATTCCCGGGCCGCTATCCCTGACCGATATCACGAGATCGTCGCCATCGTGGCCGGCGCGGATCAGGACGCCGCCTGTCTGCGTGAACTTCACGGCATTGCCGATGACATTGAACAACACCTGGCGGAGGCGAGCGGGATCGAACTCCATGGTTTCAGGAACATCCGCCGCGACGGTCGCGGCGATCTCGATGCCCTTTTCATGGGCGCGGTGGGCGAGCATCTCGACAACGCCTTCCAGCAGCGGCCTCAGATGTTCGGCGCGCGGCCGGAGCTGGAAGCGGCCGACTTCGATCGTCGAGAAATCCAGTAGGTCTTCGACGAGCTGCACCAGGGCATTGCCGGATTGGCGGATGCCGGTCAGGTAATTGGCCTGCTCCAGGGTCAGCGGCGTCTGGGCAAGCAGGTGGTTCATGCCGAGAATTCCCGACAGAGGCGTGCGGATCTCATGGCTGACGGTGGCGAGCAGCCGTGATTTGGCGGCGCTGTTATATTCCGCCTTCAGCCGTGCCTCCTCGCGGAGACGCGCGGCCTGGCGTTCTTCGGTGACGTCGCGGGCGACGCTCTGGATTCTCAACTGTCCGGTGGCGGGATCGCGGAACATGACATCGTGCCAGGCGAAGATGCGCGGGCCTTCCGGCGTGGAAATCTCGGCGTCTTGACGCTGCGAAGCTGCGACAGCGCGGAAGACGAGACCCGCTTCTTCCAGCGTCAAACCCTCCGGGTTCGACTTGCCGATCAGTTTGCGGAAGGTCGCATTGCCATGGACGATGCGGCGTTCGATGTCGCGTGTCACGGTGATATCGCCAAGCGCATCGTGGATGGTGGCGAGCAGGCTGGTGCTTTCGTTGCTCTCCCAGAGGCGGTCGTGGTCGTTTTCGCTGAGCGTCGGCGTATCCACGATGACCTTGCGGGTAGCATTTCGCCTGCGGAAGACGACGCCGGAAGCAACGATCGCCAGCGCTATCAGGCCCAGCAAAGCAGCAAGCGCCAGCGGGCCGCCGACATAGCCAACCGACAGGAACGCCACGCCGGCAATCAAGCCGCTGCCATTCAACCAATGACGCTGCAACCATTGGGGAAACGCGGGCTGCGGCACCTCCGGAATGTTAGCCGGCGAAATCTCGATGGGATCGGCAGCGATGAGAGACACGTCTTCGACCGGCCGTTCGCGCGGCACGGCATGGTCGTCGTCAATGGCGGCGACAAGCTTTTCCTGCAGGTTTGCCAGAGTGCTCATGTTGTCTTACTAACATGCGCACTCTTCCCGTTGCCTTCAGGGATTTGTTAGAATTTTACGCTTTCGCCTTTTTCGGCAGAAGCAGCTCGTCCAGAATGACGCAGCCCGCCCCGACGGTGATGAAACTGTCGGCGAGATTGAAGACGGCGAACGACCATGTTTCGGTATGGAAGAGAATGTAGTCGATCACATGGCCGTAAAGGAACCGGTCGATCAGGTTGCCGAGCGCGCCGGCGATAATCAACGCGAAGCCGAGATGGGCAAGCCAACGATGATTGGGTGTCCGCCGCCAGAGCCAGAGCACGAAAACGACGATGACGAGCCGCATGCCGACGATGAACCAGCCGTCCATGCCCGACAGCATCGAGAAGGCGACACCGAGATTATAGGTGCGGTAAAGCGCCAGCATCGGAATGACCGGCACCATCTCCTGCAAAGGCAGCCAGTTGTCGACCATGATCTTGACCACCTGGTCGAGGATGACAGCAGCCACAATGAAAATCAGGATCGGCAAAGGCCGTGAAAACAGCGCGGGTTTTACGGGCGCCTGTTCGTTTATCTCGCTGTCGGTCATCGCGTCTCGCTGAGGGTCAGAAGATGACGGCGGGCTTCGAACAGCATCACCGCCGTCGCGACCGCAAGGTTGAGGCTGTCGGCGCGGCCGGCCTGCGGGATGCGGGCAAGCGCATCGGCCTCCTTCGCCAAGGCGTCCGGCAAGCCGGACTGCTCGTTACCCATCAGCAGGACGACGGGCTTTTTCTTGTAATCGATCGTGCGGTAGTCGACGGCGCCGGCCAGATGGGTGGCGACAACAGAAACGCCGGCCGTCTTCTTCCAGGCCAGAAACTCCTCCGGCGTCGCCTTGACGACGGGAACGGCGAAGACCGAGCCCATGGTTGCCCTTACGGTTTCCAGCGAAAACGGGTCCGTCGTCTCGCCGACGAGAATGACGCCTGCGGCACCAGCCGCATCGGCGGTACGGATGATGGTGCCGAGATTGCCGGGGTCACGCACGCGGTCGAGCGCCACCCAGGTGTCGCCGGCCTTCGGCTTGACCTCGCGGAGCTGCCGCCAGCGCTGATCGAATATGCCAACCACCATCTGCGGATTGTCACGGCGGGTGATGGAGGCGATGACCTTTTCGCTKACTTCGAGCACCAGCCCGCCGGCGGCGACGGTCTTGGCGGCCACCTGCTCGACCAACGGCTTGCCCTTGGCGGCCTTGGCGTAGACCAGCGTGCGAATGGTCCAGCCGAGCTCCAGGGCATCGATGACCAGCTTCAAGCCTTCCGCCAGGAAAGCGCCGCTCTCCTCGCGCGACTTCTTGTTGGTCAGCGCCTTGATGTCCTTAATGATCGGATTGGCAAGGGAGGTGACCTCCTTGACATGTCCGACCTTGCGAGGGCCGTCATTGCGGAAATCGTGGTTCATTTCGGCACCCAGCGGCTGAAGAGAGATGTGGAGAGTGCCCGGCCCGGCGTCTTGCCGTCGAGGCCGGCCTCGCGGATCACCAGTTCGCCGGATTCGACGACGCCACCGGCGCCGCGCATGGTTTCACGCATCAGCTCATGGATCGAATAGAAGCTGGCGCGGATGGAATAGGCCGTCAGCACCAGACCAAGCGCCTTGGGCGACAGGATCTCGCGGCAGATATCGAGCATCGACGGCAAGTGTTCGAAGAGATGCCAGACCTCGCCGTTCGGGCCGCGGCCGAATTTCGGCGGGTCGGTCAGGATGATGTCGTATTTATTGCCGCGCCGTTCCTCGCGCAGGATGAATTTCATGGCGTCTTCGCAGATCCAGCGGATCGGTAGCTTTTCCATGCGGCCGAGCGCCTGGTTTTCCCGCGCCCAGCCGATCGCCTTCTTCGAGGCGTCGACATGGGTGACTTCGGCGCCGGCAGCAGCAGCGACCAGGGAGGCAACGCCGGTATAACCGAAGAGGTTCAACACCTTCAGCGGCCGCTTTGCGGCTTCGACCTGCTCCTTCATCCAGGCCCAGTGCACGATCTGCTCCGGGAAGACGCCGACATGGCGAAAAGCGGTAAAGCGGCCAAGAAAATCAACGCCGAGCAATTGTAAGGGCCAGGTCTCGCCGAGCGCTTCGCGCGGAAACCGCCAGCGACCCATGCCATCCTCATCGGTATCTCCGGTGAAGATCGCATCGGCATTGTCCCAGACATGTGCGGCGAGCGATGGCTGCCATAGCGCCTGCGCCTCCGGCCGGACGACGCGATAGGAACCGTATTGCTCGAGCTTCAGCCCGTTACCGCTGTCGATCAGGTGGAAATCGCCTGCGCCCAGCGATTCGAGGATGACGGGCACGCGCTCCATGGGACGTTCGCCGGTTCGCACGATCAACGGGCGTTCGGATGTGACCGCGACAGGCGCCTCGCCGCGCGGCTCCGAAATCCGCTCACCGCGGTCTCGCGCGGCCGGTGCAGACTTCGGGCCGGTATCGCGTGCGGGCTTTGCCGGCGGCTTGCCGGTCTTAAAGGGCGCGTCACGCCTGGCATCCCTTTGGGGCTTTGCGCCGGGGCCGCCCGCGGCTTTCGAACCGGGCCGGCGTTCCTTCTGTTTCACCATGCTTGTCTCAAAATTGATATGTGCGTGCAAATAGCATCTGGCCGCCACTTGGCAAAGCGCTTTCCGATCTGCGATTATCCCTGGATGAAATGCCAGATCGGGAGGGTTGCGCATGGATATGACCGGTGAAGAACGGATTGCCGCCCCTAGGGACGTCGTGTGGGCCGCATTGAACGATCCCGATATTCTCAAGCAGTGCATTCCCGGTTGTCAAAGCCTAGAGAAGATTTCGCCGACCGAACTGACGGCAACGGTGAAATTGAAGATCGGCCCGGTCTCGGCTTCCTTCAACGGTGAAGTGACGCTCTCCAACATCAATGCGCCGGAAAGCTATACAATCTCCGGCGAAGGCAAGGGCGGCATTGCCGGCTTTGCCAAGGGCGGGGCCGATGTCACACTGAAAGAGGAAGGCAGCGCGACGATCCTGCATTACGAGGCCAAGGCCCAGGTCGGCGGCAAGATCGCCCAGCTCGGCTCGCGATTGGTMGATTCTAGCGCCAGGAAACTGGCGCAGCAGTTTTTCGCCGATTTTTCCGCCGCCCTCAATGGCCAAGCCAGCGCTTGATCGCGATCGTCATCAGACCCACCATAGACTGCTCATGACGTCGACATCAGATCTTTGGACCATCCGGCCGGCACAAGCACGGGATACGGACATTCTCGCCGACATCTATCTGCGTGTGCGTCGCACGACGTTTCTCTGGGTGGATCCCGGCAAATTCCACAGTGAGGATTTCGTCGGTCAGACACCCGGCGAACGCGTCTTCGTCTGCGAGGATCGAAACGGAACCATCGCCGGCTTTATGACGCTATGGGAGCCGGATGATTTCATCCATATGCTCTACATCCTGCCCGAATTCCAGGGCCGTGGCGCCGGCAAGGCGCTGCTTGCCGCCCTGCCGGAATGGCCCAACCGACGCTACCGGCTGAAATGCCTGGTGAAGAATACGCGCGCCATCGCCTTTTACCGCAGCCTTGGTTTCGCGATCATCGGCGACGGTTCATCGCCGGAGGGCGATTATAAGGACATGCAGCTCAGCGGGAACTAGATCGTTATTTGGACGGAAGCTGGCCGGCGATCTGTTCGGCGCGATTGCGGTGCTTGTCGGCTTCCGCCTGCCAGCGCACGGCCTCGCGCGATTGGCTGCGGGCTAGCTTGCGGTGTTTGCCCTGATTGAACCAGGTCACCGCAGCGCCAACCAACATGCCGATGATCAGCGCGACAAACAGCAGCACGAACAGCGGCGCGCTCAGCGACAACACTTGGTCCTCGGGCCTGAACGGATTGAGCGCCAGCGTGACGGACTGGCGGTTCGCAACGCAGAAGATGATGAGGATAATGCCGAGCGGCAGCAATATCAGCAGATTGACGATCTTCTTGGTCATTGCGAATGCTCCTTTGTCCAGGCGCATCCGTGCAATGCACTCCTATCGCCTATAGCCGCAGAGAATAAGAAAGACCGGGCCGAGTTCAAGTGCCACCCGGTCGCGGCACATTCATGTCTACGGGGACATTCGCGAAGAGTATCAGCTAAAAACGACGATTAATTGTCGTCTTCTTCGTCGCCGGCGCCGGGATTCAGGCGCTCGCGCAGCTCTTTACCCGTCTTGAAGAAGGGAACCCATTTTTCCTCGACGAACACCGTATCACCCGTTCGCGGGTTGCGACCGGAGCGCGAGGGGCGGTTCTTGACGGAAAATGCGCCGAAACCGCGTAGCTCCACGCGATTTCCCGCAGCGAGCGCATCGGTGATCTCGTCGAGGACTGCGTTGACGATATTTTCGACATCGCGGTGGTAGAGATGCGGGTTACGTGCCGCCACAATCTGCACCAATTCCGACTTAATCACGGTTGCCCCCTTAAATCATTGATTTATCAATTGGCTGCACCCTGCCAAACAGAAAGCAGGCCGTCAAGAAACAACTTCTCTGTCATAATTTTCTGGAGATCCTCTCCCTTCATAAAATCATCATAACCGAGACGATTTAGCAACCAGGAAGCGGCACTCGGCCAAAAGAAGGATGAGGTTTTGTCTTCAGCTTTCCAATCGACGATCGGCAGGTCCTTTTTGACCTTGCGCGTGTCGAGATAGGCGCGGATTTCGTCCTCGCCGCCGAGGGTGTCGACCAGCTTGTTCTGCAATGCCTGCCGGCCGGTGAAGATGCTGCCGTCCGCGAGCTTCAGCACCTCGTCGCGCGGCAATTTGCGGCGGTCGGCAACGAGATCGACGAACCAGGCATAGCTGTCCATGACCATGTTGCGGATCATCGCCTTGGCCTCTTCGCTCGCCGGATGGAAAGGCGACGGCTCGGCCTTCAGCGGCGCCGACTTGATCTCGTCCAGCGACAGGCCGAGCTTGTCGAGCAGCTCTTTCGCCTGCGGATACTGAAAGATGACGCCGATCGAGCCGGTGATCGACGTGTCGCCGGCAACAATGTCGTCACCCGCCGTGGCGATCATATAGCCGGCAGACGCCGCAACGGTGCGGATATCGGAGACCACGGGCTTCTTTGCAGCAACGGCGCGAATGGCTTTGAAGATGCGCTCGCCGCCATAGGTCGTGCCGCCCGTCGATGAAATCGAGACGATCAGCGCCTTGACCTGATCATTGTCCTTGATCTTCTTCAGCCGGTCCAGAAGCTCGGTGTCATCCACGATGAGCCCGGAAATGGTGACGCGGGCGATCTGCGGTCCGCGTATGGAGGGCAAATCGCCTGCGGCAAAACGATAAAGTGCAAAGCCCAGCGCCACCAGGAGAAGAACGGCGATGATGCGCCAGAAGCCAAGCTTGCGGCGCAATTGTCGCCGATCTGCGATTGCAGAACTGTCCATGACGCCTTATCTCTCCCTTTGTCATAAATTGGATACAAAACGGACCGGATATACAACACCTTGAAACGGGCATAATCCTTCGCGAAAATCCACTTCAATTTTCGAGATTGTGTCCAGGCTTTCCATGCGACGTTTCGTCAGATAGGGCGATGACCGATCGGGCGAAACCGCCGCGCATTATATTTTTTTGCTAAAATTGCTTGTGGCAGAAAAAAATCCATATTGGCAAGCCAATGCAATAATGCGAAACGATCTGGCAGGCTTGTTGGCACAGTCTGTGCATGACTCGAACGTGTTTTTCCGGATCAGAGAAGACGGACCTGTTGCATGCTCAATACTATCGAGACCTCCGGCCAGGCGATCGGCTCCGCGCCAGAAAGAAACGCGTATAAAGACGCGATCTTTCATTCCTCGCGCGTGAGAAGACTGAAGATCCTGCTTCCCCTGGCCGCGTTGATCGTCTCGCTGATCTTCATCGCGGTTTCGGTCGTGCGCGCATATCTGCCCGAAAACATTCAGATCGAAGGCGCAAGGATCGAGGATGGCAAGGTTGTGATGGAGCGTCCCGCCATCGCCGGCCGCAACAAGGACGGCATCAATTATTCCATGCTCGCCGAAAAGGCGCTGCAGGACATCAAGAATCCCAATATGATCACGCTCAAGACCATCAAGGCATCTATGCCGGTCAACAACCAGGTGATCGCCCATGTGACGGCTCAGAGCGCGGATTTCGACCGCCAGGCCGACACACTGAAGCTCACCGCCCCCTTTACCATTCTGATGGACAACGGTTTGCGCGCAGAATTCAGAACGGCCTTCCTCGACGTGAAGAAGGGTGACCTCTCCAGCCAGGATCAGGTTGCAATCTACAGAGGAGGCATGTCGGTTGTTGCACAGTCGCTCAAGATGACGGATAAGGGGAGCGTAATCGAATTCGACGGGCAGGTTCAGATGCATATCGAACCAGCCGGACTCCATAATTCAGCTAGCGAGCAACAGCCGGGCGGTTCATGACAAACGATTGGCGACATTCTCTTTTCAACTCTGGCCTGCGTAAGGCAGCCATTCTCTGCGCCTTTAGCGCAGTTGCAATTTTTGCGGCGACGGAAGCGGGCGCCCAGGCAACGACGAGCAGCATGCCTGGCCTGAAGCTTTCCAAGGATCAGCCGATCCAGATCGAAAGCGACAAGCTGGAGATCCATGATGCGGAAAGCCAGGCGGTCTTCACCGGCAACGTCAAGGTCGTCCAGGGCACCACGACGATGCAGGCCGGCAAGATGACGGTCTTCTATAAGAAGAAGCAGCCTGCCGACGCCAATGCCAAGCCGGCAACCGAAAATCCGGTCGCAAACGCCGCCAAGCAGCAAAACCAGTCGCTGGTCTCGGGCGATGCCGATATCGACCACATTCTGGTCACCGACAAGGTCTACCTCGTTTCCGGCACGCAGACAGCKACGGCGGATGACGGTTCCTTCGACATGGCCAACCAGCTTGCCGTTCTCAAGGGCCAGAAGGTCGTGCTGACCGACGGGCCGAACGTATTCACCGGCTGTCAGCTCACCGTACATATGGCGACAGGTGAAGCGCAACTGGATGCCTGCGGGGGTCGCGTCCAGATTCAGCTCGACCCAAAATCGCAGCAAGTGCAGCAGCAACAGCAGAAAAAGAACTGATCCCGGTCTTCTCGTGACGATATCGACTACACCCACCTTGCCCGGCGCGTCCGGATCGAGCACTGCGGCATCCGGCACCGCGGACAAAGCGCGTTATCAGGGAACCCTGATCGCGCGCGGCCTCACCAAAACCTACCGCACGCGGCGCGTCGTCAATGGCGTCTCGCTCGTCGTGCGGCGCGGCGAGGCCGTCGGCCTGCTCGGACCGAACGGTGCCGGCAAGACGACATGCTTCTACATGATCACCGGGCTGGTGCCGGTCGATGAAGGCACGATCGAGATCGACGGCAACAATGTCACCTCGATGCCGATGTATCGCCGCGCTCGCCTGGGCGTCGGCTATCTGCCGCAGGAAGCCTCGATCTTTCGCGGCCTTACGGTGGAAGAGAACATCCGCGCCGTTCTTGAAGTCCATGAAAAGGACAAGAAGAAGCGCGAGCGGAAGCTCGACGAGTTGCTGGAAGAATTCCATATCCGCAATCTCCGCACGGTGCCGGCGATCGCCCTCTCCGGTGGTGAGCGGCGGCGTCTGGAAATTGCCCGCGCATTGGCGACCGACCCGACCTTCATGCTGCTCGACGAGCCCTTTGCGGGCGTCGATCCGATCTCGGTCGCCGACATCCAGAATCTCGTGCATCACCTGACGGCGCGCGGCATCGGCGTTTTGATCACCGACCACAATGTCCGCGAGACGCTCGGCCTGATCGACCGCGCCTACATCATCCATGCCGGCGAAGTGCTGACCCATGGCAGGGCCAACGACATCGTCAGCAATCCGGAAGTGCGTAAGCTCTATCTGGGTGACAATTTCAGCCTTTAAAAAGCTGCGGTTGAACCGGCGCGCGCCCTCCCTTACCAGAGGGCGTAGCGCTCCCGAAATTCACCATCCTGACACAGTTCCGCTTGACCAAACCCAATAAAAAAGCAATTTTTGGGCCAGTTGGAATTTTGCGGATTTTTCATAGCGAAGAACGCGAATTCCCAAAGAGAGGAAGGGGAGTTTCGCGTCCGCCATGGCATTATCGGCCAATCTTTTCCTGCGCCAAAGCCAAAGCCTGGTGATKACACCGCAACTGATGCAATCCATCCAGTTGCTGCAGATGACGCATTTTGAGCTCACCCAATTCATCGCGCAGGAAGTCGAAAAAAATCCGCTGCTCGAATTTACGTCAAATGACGAGGATATAGGCAGCAACGGCGACCGCGAGGCGAAGGACGAAAGGTTCGATGCCGCGGATGACAGCCATGGTGATGATGACCGCAACAGCGGCGATCTCGCCAGCGACTGGTACGAGAGCGAAAATACCGGCCATGCCGACCGGCTGAACGACGAACTCGACACCAATTTCAGCAATGTTTTTCCCGACGATGGCGGCCCGCAGCGCGCGGATGCGCCGGAACTGCTCAGCCAGTGGAAATCCATGCCTGGCGGCGAAGCCGGCGAAAGCTACGATCTCGATGATTTCGTTGCCGGCCAGATTTCGCTGCGCGACCACTTGAACGAACAGATTCCCTTTTCCCTGCCCAGCATGGCCKACCGGCTGATTGCCCAGCATCTCGTCGACCAGCTCGACGATGCCGGCTATCTGCAGGCCGATTTGAACGAAACTGCGGAGCGCCTCGGCGCCAGCGTTGCGGATATCGAGCGCGTGCTTGGCGCATTGCAATTGCTCCACCCTCCCGGCGTGTTTGCTCGTTCTCTCAGCGAATGTTTGGCAATCCAGCTTCGCCAAAAGGATCGTTTCGATCCGGCCATGGAACGGCTGATCCAGAACCTTGAACTTCTCGCCCGGCGCGATTTCGCGACGTTGAAGCGGCTCTGCGGCGTCGACGAGGAAGATCTGCTCGACATGATGGCCGAGATCCGTCAGTTGAACCCGAAACCGGGCAGCGGCTTCGAGACCGGCATATCCGAGGCGATCATGCCCGATATCGTGGTGCGGCCGTCCTCCGACGGAGGCTGGCTGGTGGAGCTCAATCCGGATACGCTGCCGCGCGTCCTGGTCAGCCAGTCCTATTTCGCTTCCGTCTCCAAGACGAGCCAGGATCACGCCTTCCTGTCGGAATGCCTGCAGAATGCCAATTGGCTGACGCGCAGCCTCGATCAGCGCGCCAAGACGATCATGAAGGTGGCGAGCGAGATCGTCCGACAGCAGGATGCCTTCCTCGTGCACGGCGTCGACCATCTGCGGCCGCTCAATCTGAAKACCGTGGCGGACGCGATCAAAATGCATGAGTCGACGGTCAGCCGCGTGACCTCGAACAAATACATGCTGACGCCGCGCGGTCTGTTCGAGCTCAAATATTTCTTCACCGTCTCGATCAGCGCCGTCGAAGGCGGCGACAGCCATTCGGCCGAGGCCGTGCGCCACAAGATTCGTCTTCTGATCTCCCAGGAGAGCCCGGAGGCCGTGCTGTCAGACGACGACATCGTCGATACCCTAAAGAAGGGCGGCATCGAGCTTGCTCGCCGCACGGTTGCAAAATACCGCGAAGCGATGAACATTCCCTCTTCCGTACAGCGCAGGCGGGAGAAGCGCGCGCTGGCAAAAGTGGCCGGCTTTTAGCAATTTTCTCGGCTTCAACCGCAGACTGCGAATCCCCTAACAGTTCCTTAAGATTTAGTTGACTTTCCGATGTGGCGGGGCTAGAAGCCCGCCGCAATCGGTGCAGGACATCACTGCCATGAACTTATCCCCACCATCCCCAGGGCGCCTGACAAACGCAATTTGTCTTTGACCGCGTGAAGTGCTTGGATGAGCTTGAGGCTTGGCGTAAACTGGCGCGCCCAATAACCGCTACAAGAAGGGAAACTCCATGAGTGTGCGTGTCTCCGGGAAACATATGGAAATTGGTGACTCCTTCCGCCAAAGGATTGAAGACCAGATCGGCATGGCTGTGACGAAATACTTCGACGGGGGGTATTCGGGCCAAGTGACGGTACAGAAATCCAGTTCCCGCTTCGCAGCCGATTGCAAACTTCATCTCGACAGTGGCGTTGTCCTGCATGCCGCCGGAGAGGCAATGGACCCGCAATTGGCGTTTGACGCGGCGTCTCAGCGCATCGAAAAGCGCCTGCGCCGCTACAAGCGTAAACTCAAGGATCACCAGGCCGGCAACCACACCAATGGCCTCGCCGAAGTCGCCTATACCGTCATGGACGGTGTTCCGGACGACGAAGACGAGGTCCCGGCCGATTTCGCGCCGGCGATCGTCGCCGAAAGCACGAAACAGCTAAAGACCATGTCGGTCGCGACCGCCGTGATGGCGCTCGACATGACCGACGAGCCGCTGCTGCTTTTCCGCAGCCCCGGCAAGGAACATCTGAATATCGTTTACCGTCGGCAGGACGGCAACATTGGCTGGATCGACGCAGCCAATATCAAGGGCTGAGAAAGGAAGATGAGCGACGGCCCCAGGCTGTAACAGCCGGCCGCCGCTCCTCCGTCATCGGATCTCGGCGACACGAAGGATAAAGAGAATGGCATTGGCAGATTTGCTGCACCAAGATGCGATCATCCCCGCCTTGAGGGCAAATTCCAAAAAACAACTGCTTCAGGAGCTGGCAGCCAAAGCCTCCAAATTGACCGGACTGCCCGAGCGCGAGATTTTCGACGTCGTGCTGCAGCGGGAGCGCCTGGGCTCCACCGGCGTCGGCAATGGCATCGCCATTCCGCACGGCAAGCTCAACAGCATCAAATCCATCATCGGTATTTTCGCGCGCCTGGAAGCGCCTGTCGACTTTGAGGCACTGGACGACCAGCCCGTCGACCTCGTCTTCCTGCTGCTCGCCCCCGAGGGCGCCGGCGCCGACCATCTGAAAGCGCTGTCGCGCATTGCCCGCGTGCTGCGCGATCAGGATCTCGTCGCCAAGCTGCGCGCCACCGAATCCGCCTCGGCGATCTACGCTTTCCTCAATGAAGAGCAGGCGTCTAACGCGGCCTAACGGACTGGATCGCATCGGACCACGGCAAAAGAAAAGAGCCGGATGATCTCACATCATCCGGCTCTTCTCTTTTGCTATTACCTGAAAATGATCAGGCGTCTTTTTCGTCGAACGGGCTGTTGGCGCCCGGTTCGGAAATCTCGGCAACCTTCGGGCCGCCCTTGGCAACGCCGACCATGGCCGGGCGAAGAACACGCTCGCCGATGACGAAGCCGGCTTGCACCACCTGCACGACCGTATTGTTCGGTACTTCGGTGTTCGGCACTTCGAACATCGCCTGATGGAAGTTGGGATCGAACTTCTGGCCGACCGGCTCGATCTGGCGGACGCCGTGGCGCTCCAAGGCCGAGAGCATGGAGCGCTCGGTCATTTCCACGCCTTCGATCAGCGTCTTCAGGCCGGCATCGGCTTCGGCGCGGGCGTCGGCCGGAATGGCTTCCAGCGTGCGGCGCAGATTATCCGCAACGGCAAGCATGTCGCGGGCGAAGCTGGCGACGGAATAGGACTTGGCATCCTTGACGTCACGCTCGGTGCGACGGCGCAAGTTGTCCATTTCGGCGGCAAGGCGCAGATAGCGGTCACGCAGATCGCTATTTTCGGCCTTAAGCAGCTCGACCGGATCCGGCTGCGAAGGCTGGCCCGCATCCGCGGTTTCCGCAGCCTCTTGCGCAAAGTCCGCGGGATTGTCAGTCGCCGTGGCGTCAGGTCCGGTTTTCGTTGTTTCGTCGGTCATGACGGTCTCCGAATTGCTTTGTCTTTTGAATGAGCCCGATATCGAGGTTTGGCCGGAAAAAATCAAGGCTTTGTCGCGAAGAACAGCCATTTCCCGGCAATCCAGCCCTATTTGCCCAAATACCAATCGGGTGAAAATGCCTCCCCCGTTGGGGCTTCTACTATCCAAGACCCTTTCCGGGTATAGTCGGGGCCGTTTCAACACGACATGAGGGATCGTCCATGTCCAGCAGCCAGTCCCATTCGGGCAAATGTTTCTGCGGCGCGGTGGAAATCGCGGTCAGTGGCGAACCGGTGGCGATGGGTTATTGCCATTGCKACTCCTGCCGGGAATGGTCGGCAGAACCAGTCAACGCCTTTTCGCTCTGGCCACCGGAAGCCGTGCATGTCACCAAGGGCGCTGACCACATCGGCAGCTACCAGAGAAGCGAAAAGAGCCTGCGCAAATGGTGCAAGATTTGCGGTGGCCATCTCTTGACCGAGCATCCCTTGTGGGGCGTGACCGATGTCTACGCCGCCATTATCCCAACCCTCGACTTCCAGCCGATGCTTCATGTCAACTACGAGAACACCGTGCTGCATCTGAGAGACGGCCTGCCGAAACAAAAGGACATGCCGGCGGAGATGGGCGGATCGGGAACCCTGCTACCCGACTAAAACGATCTCTGCGCGTTCAATGAAGGCCCGCCCTGCGGAGGCTTTCGTCACATCCCTGGCCGCGACAGCCTGGAAATCAGTTGGGCGGTATAGTCCACCATGGGCACGATGCGGGCATAATTCAGCCGTGTCGGACCGATGACGCCGACGGCGCCGACGATGCGGTCGTCGTCATCACGATAGGGCGCGACGATCAACGAGGAGCCGGAGAGCGAAAAGAGCTTGTTTTCCGAGCCGATGAAGATGCGCACGCCCGGCCCGCTTTCGGCCAGGTTCAGGATCTCGATCAGGCTGTCCTTCTTTTCGAGATCGTCGAACAACAGGCGCAGGCGATCCAGATCTTCAGCACCGCCCACTTCGGCCAACAGATTGGCGCGGCCGCGCACGATGAGCTGCGTCGGCTTGCCCTCATCCCCGTCGCCGGACCAGACGGCGATCCCGCGTTCGACGAGCTCGCGCGACAGAATATCGAGTTCCTGGCGCACACTCTCCTTCAACGTCTGTAACTGACGGCGCAGCTCCGGCAGTGTCTGGCCGGTCATGTGGGCATTGAGGAAATTCGCGGCTTCCGTGAGCTGCGAGGAGGTAACGCCGGCCGGTAATTCGATGATGCGGTTTTCCACCTGATCGTGATCGCCGACGAGCACGGCCAGCGCCTTGGTCGGCTCCAGGCGGATGAATTCGACGTGCTTCAGCACCGGATCGCTCTTCGAGGTGATCACCAATCCGGCGCCGCGCGAGATGCCCGACAGCATGCGGCTTGCCTCGGTCATCACAGATTCCATCGGCTGGTCTCGGTTGCTGCCACGCACCTGACGGTCGATGGTGGCGCGGTCTTCTGCGGAGAGATCGCCGACCTGCATGAAGGCGTCGACGAAAAAACGCAGGCCGATCTGCGTCGGCAGACGGCCAGCGCTGATATGCGGCGAATAGATGAGACCGAGCTCTTCCAGATCGCTCATGACGTTGCGCACGGAGGCCGGCGACAGAGACATGGGCAGCAAGCGCGAGAGATTGCGCGATCCCAGCGGTTCGCCATTTTCAAGATAGCCTTCAACGATACGGCGGAAGATTTCCTTCGAGCGTTCGTCCAGCGCTGCAATGGCATCCGAAACCGACGATGTCGTGAACCCCATTTCGCTGTCAAATCCGTTCTGTTGAGCCTTAGTCAAAATATAATCATTCAGTTAGCAATGGCAAAAGGGAAAAATATCAACGCTAGCACTACAAGGCCCTTCAGCCTGCTTTTCCTTTGCAAAAGCCGCCGGTGGATCGTAGAAGCGGTCAATAAACTTTCAGGAGAGCAGAATGCGGCCTTCAGGCAGAAAAACCGACCAGATGCGCAAAGTGTCATTTGAGCGCAATTTTTCCAAGCACGCGGAAGGCTCTTGCCTGGTCAAATTCGGCGATACGCATGTGCTCTGCACGGCAAGCCTGGAAGAAAAGACGCCGCCATGGCTGCGCAACAGCGGCAAGGGCTGGATCACGGCCGAATACGGCATGTTGCCGCGCGCCACCGGTGAACGCATGAAGCGCGAAGCCGCCGCCGGCAAGCAGGGCGGCCGCACGCAGGAGATCCAGCGCCTCATCGGCCGCTCGCTGCGCGCCGTCGTCGACCTGCAGGCACTGGGCGAACGCCAGATCACGCTCGACTGCGACGTCATCCAGGCCGATGGCGGCACCCGCACGGCCTCGATCACCGGCGCCTGGATCGCGCTCTACGACTGTCTGAAGTGGATGGAAAGCCGCAACATGATCAAGACGGACCGTGTCCTGAAGGATCACATMGCCGCCGTTTCCTGCGGCATCTTCGCCGGCCAGCCGGTGATCGACCTCGACTATCTCGAGGATTCATCCGCCGAGACCGATGCCAATTTCGTCATGACCGGCGCCGGCGGCATTGTCGAGATCCAGGGCACGGCCGAAGGCACGCCCTTCAGCGAAGAAGAATTCACAACCCTGATGCATCTCGCCAAAAACGGCATTGCCGAGCTGGTGGAGCTGCAGAAGCAGGCGATTGCCTGACCGAAGAGGCGGTCAACCGATGAGCCCGTTGATGGAAGGCATTCTGGAAACCGCTCTTTATGCGGACGATCTCGATGCAGCCGAGGCCTTCTATGGCGGCGTTCTCGGACTGCAGAAGATTTCGCGCGGCGGCAACCGTCATGTCTTTTATCGCTGCGGGCCGGGCGTGCTGTTGATCTTCAATAGCGCGGAAACCGTCAAGCCGCACGAACCGGGTGCCCTACCCGTGCCGCCCCATGGCACGAAAGGGCACGGTCACGTCTGCTTTCGTGTCAGCGGCAACGACATCGAAGCCATGGCGCAAAAGCTGAAGGCTGCCGGGGTCGATATCGAAGCCGATTTTCAATGGCCGAGTGGCGGCCGCTCGATCTATTTCCGCGACCCGGCCGGCAACAGCCTGGAATGCGCCGAACCCCGGATCTGGGGCCTATGACAGGACAGGATATGCGCAAGCTCGATACCAAGACCATCGTCGTCGCCAGCCACAATGCCGGCAAGATCCAGGAAATTCGAGACCTGATCGGCCCGCTCGGTTTTGCTGCCAAATCTGCCGCCGATCTCAATTTCATCGAACCGGATGAAACCGGCACCACCTTCGAGGAAAATGCCGCGATCAAGGCGCTGGCCTCCGCGCATGCCTCMGGCCTGCCGGCGCTATCGGACGATTCTGGCCTGGTCATCGATGCGCTGGGTGGCGATCCTGGCGTCTATACGGCCAATTGGGCGGAAAAGCCTGACGGCACCCGTGACTTCGCAATGGCAATGCAGAAGGTCGAGACTGCGTTGGAAAAGGCCGGTGCCGCTTCACCGGAGAGCCGCACGGCGCGCTTCGTCAGCGTGCTTTGCCTCGCCTGGCCGGACGGGCATACCGAGTTTTTCCGCGGCGAGGTCGAGGGCACCGTCGTCTGGCCGCCGCGCGGCACCCAGGGTTTCGGCTACGATCCGATTTTCCAGCCCAAGGGGTATGACACCACCTTCGGCGAGATGAGCGCCGGACAAAAGCATGGCTGGAAGCATGGCGACTCCCAAGCGCTTTCCCATCGCGCCCGCGCCTTCAAGATCTTTGTCGAAACCTGCCTGGAGGCGTAAGCTAACCCCGTGGAAATCGTAGATACGCAGGACCTGATGCGCGGGGCGCAATTGCTACCGGATACCGGCGAACCCGGTTTCGGCGTCTATGTGCATTGGCCCTTTTGCGCGGCCAAGTGTCCCTACTGCGATTTCAACAGCCATGTCCGCCATCAGCCGGTCGATCAGGAGCGTTTCGCTACCGCCTTTCTGAAAGAAATGGCGACGATGCGGATGATCAGCGGGCCGAAGACGGTGACCAGCATCTTCCTCGGCGGCGGCACGCCTTCGCTGATGAAGCCGGAAACTGTCGGTGCGATCCTCGACGGCATTGCCCAGACCTGGCATGTGCCTAACGGTATTGAGATCACCATGGAGGCCAATCCGTCCAGCGTCGAAGCCGAGCGTTTCCGCGGCTATCGTGCGGCGGGGGTCAATCGCGTGTCCATGGGCGTGCAGGCGCTGAACGACCGCGATCTGAAATTCCTGGGCCGGCTCCACGACGTCGCCGATGCGCTGAAGGCGATCAAGCTGGCGCGCGAGATCTTTCCGCGCATGTCCTTCGACCTCATCTATGCCCGCCCCAACCAGACCGTCGAGGAATGGGAGCGCGAGCTGAAGGAGGCGATTTCCTACGCCGTCGACCACCTCTCGCTCTATCAATTGACCATCGAGGAAGGCACGCCCTTCTATGGCCTGCACAAGGCGGGCAAGCTGATCGTACCGGATGGCGACCAGTCGGCGCTGCTCTACGAGGCGACGCAGGAGATTACCGAACGCGAGGGCATGCCGGCCTATGAGGTTTCCAACCATGCGCGCCCCGGCGCCGAGAGCCGCCACAATCTCACCTATTGGCGCTATGGAGACTATGCCGGCATCGGCCCCGGCGCCCACGGCCGGCTGACCCAAGGCCCGAAGAAGCTGGCGACGTCGACCGAGCGGAAGCCGGAAAGCTGGCTGGAGCTGGTCGAGCGCGACGGCCATGGCATCCTCGAGCAGGAGATGCTCGGCTTCGACGAGCAAGCCGATGAGTTGCTGCTGATGGGCCTGCGCCTGAAAGAATGGATCGATCTMGTGCGCTGGCAGCAGCTTTCCGGCAGAGAGCCTGATCCGAAGCGCGAGCAGCTCCTGCTGGAACACGGCTTTATCGAGCGCCTCGGCAATTCCCGCCTGCGCTGCACACCGGCGGGCATGCTGATCCTTGATTCCGTGGTCGCGGATCTGGCGTGCTGAAAAGGCGGCAATCCACCCTACTCTGCCGCCACGCGTCTTCTCCCGAAAGCGAGTAATCGTCCATCGATCGCCGCAAGGCCGACCGCAATCATCGCCATGCCGATAAAGTGCTTCGGCTGCAATTGTTCGCCGAGGATCAGCGCGCCGAGCAGGATGGCGCTGACGGGGATAAGGAAGGTGACCAGCATCAGGTTGGTGGCGCCCGCCGTTGCCAGGATGCGGAAGAACAGGACATAGGCGATTGCGGTCGAGAGGATCGCCAATCCCGCCAGCGCCACCCAGGTCTCTGTCGAAGGCGTGCCGAGCGTCCAAGGATGATCGACAAAAAGGGCAACCGGCAGCAGCAGGATGGTCGAGGCCGTCACCTGTCCGGCCGCGGGAATGATGGGCGCGAGACCCATGCGACGGAAACGGCGGCCGAAAATGCCGGCGAGCGAATAGGAGAAGGCGGCGCCCAGCACGGCGAGCTGGGCCAGCACGTTCGAACCGAAGCTGCTCAGCACCGACGGGCCGATCATCAGCGCGACGCCGGCAAAACCGACGACAACGCCGATCAGGCGATTGCCGGTCATTTTCTCGTCCGTCGTCAGAAAATGCGCCACCACGACGGCGAAGAGCGGCGTCGTTGCGTTGAGGATGGAGGCCAGACCGCTGGCAATATGGGTCTGGCCCCAGACGATCAGCAGGAAGGGAATGACATTGTTGAGGATACCCATGCCGAAGAAGGCGGCCCAGGTCTGACGGTCGCGCGGCATCGCCTGGCCGGTCATCCGGACGATGACGTGCAAGGCTATCGCCGCCAAGGCGACGCGCGAGGCGACGATGGTGAAGGGCGGCAGTTGATGTACCAGGATGCCGTTGAACAGAAACGAGCCGCCCCAGAGGACCGATAATCCAAGCAGCATGCCCCATTCCGCAGCGCCCATAGATTTCTGCGCCATGGCGATATCTCCTGTTTTCCATTCTATGAGTTAAGCTCGATGCTGGTGAAGAAGCACTTTCTTGCCAACATCCGAAACTGATGGAATAATCCCGCTAATAGGAAGCTCTGGCAAACGAGTCTTTTTCGTTCGATCGTTTAGCTGAACTCAATCGTCATGGATCAATTGCCTTCCCTTTCGGCGCTGCGCGCCTTCGAAGCCTCGGCGCGGCATCTGAGCATGACGATTGCCGCCAGGGAGCTGCATGTGACCCCAGGTGCGGTCAGCCTTCAGGTGCGCGATCTCGAAACCGCGCTCGGTGTGCGGCTTTTCGACCGTCGGGCGCGGGGCCTGGCATTGACGGCTGACGGTGCGGATTATTTCGCGACGCTGCGCACCGCCTTTCGCCTGGTGCGAGAGGCGACGGCGGCACTGACGATGCGGGCACGCGATACGGTGCTGACCGTCACCTGCACCGCGGGCTTTGCCACACACTGGCTGGTGCCGCGGCTGATGCGTTTCGAACAGGCGCATCCCGAGATCGATCTCAGGATCAGTGCCTCGCACCGGATGATGGATTTCCAGCGCGACGGCATCGACATCGCCATCCGCCACGGGCTCGGCGGCTATGAAGGCCTGGCGAGCGAGCGGCTGCTCGATGACGAATACGTGCCGGTCTGCACGCCTGAGACCGCCGCTTCGCTTGGCCCCTCACCCACAGCCGACGCGCTGGCTGGCCTGACGCTGATCCATGATGTCTACCGGCGCGATTGGCAGCTCTGGCTGCAGGCAGCGGGCGCAACCGGGGTCGACGCCACGCGCGGGCCGATCTTCACCGACGGCACCGGCGCTTACCATGCCATGAAAGCGGGGCTCGGCATCGCGCTGATGCGGCGCTCCTTCATCGAAAAAGATTTGGCAGAGGGCACGATTGTTGCGCCCTTCCCGATGGGGCTTGCCAGCACGCTGGCCTACCATCTGGTCTATCCGCCCGCCGCGTTGGAACGGCCGGCCATCGCCGCCTTCCGTACCTGGCTGTTTTCCGAGGTCTCGCATACGCCGCCACCGGCATAGGCGGCGTCATCCGTGATGCGTGATGCCACCCTTGAACAGGCTGCCGGTCCGCGTCTCCAGGAAGGTGTMGAGCGGAATATGTTCCTGATGCAGGAAGCCAGTCGACGGCAAACGGCCGGCGCGTACCAGCTCGATAACGGCGACGACGGAGGCCGATGTGGTCCAGGAAATGGCGGTGCGGCTCTCGCCGACGACTTCGATCGGATAATAGGCCCGCACGAATTCCCGCCGGCGCAGATTGCCGTTGATCGTGCCTTCGGCGGAAACATGGACATAGACGACATCGTCATCGACCGGCGGCTTCGCCTCGGTCAGGATCTCACCGGCAAGCTGGCGGCGGTCGCGCATCAGCAACTCATGGAAGAAGAAATTCATCAGCTCCATGTGGCCGGGATATCGCATGGTTTTATAATCGAGGTTTTCCACCCGGCCGAGCATGGTGCTGCACATGGTCCCCAGGCCGCCCGAGGTGGTGAAGGCTTCGAGCTTGACGCCGTTGACATAGAGCGTCTCATGCCATTCCATCGGCGAGACCAGCTTGCGGACACCACCCTCGATGACTTCGCAGTCATTCAGATATTCGTTGACCACGCCCTCCGGCGACCAGTTGAAGGCATAACCCAACAGTCCGGTCGGATTCTGCGGCAGGGCACCGACGCGCATGCGGATCGAGCGGCAGCGATCAAAGACATCGGCAAGGCTCGCACCGACAATGCCGACGAAACCGGGCGCCAGGCCGCATTGCGGCGCCATCAGGCCGCGCGCGCTCTTTGCAAGCTCGATAATGCCGTTTGTGGTCGGCACATCCTCGGTCAGATCGAAGTAATGAATGCCGGCGCCATGGGCAAGGCGCGCCAGATCGGCGTTCAGGTGAAACGGAAGGCAGGAGAGCACGGCATCGACGCGGGAAAAGAGATCGCCGATCAGCGCCGGATCGGAGACATTTCCGACCTCACAGGCGAAAGGCACGGCCTCCGCGGGCAAATGCGCGTCGATGCCGGTGACGGCGAAACCGCTTTCATGCAACAACGTGGCGGCGAGCCGCCCGACCTTTCCAAGACCGAGAACGGCAATCCTGTCAAAACCCATAGACATCCTCCCGTTCGGCGCGCCGGCCTCCTCCGGCCGGGCATCCGATTCAGTATTTCAGACATCTATAGAATAAAAGCCGCATAAATGAAAACGGCCGGCGATGAAGCCGGCCGTGGATAAAATTGCCGATAACGGCGCGTCTTATTCGTTGATCAGACGCTTCAACAGCTCGATTTCATGCGACAGCTTGCTGTCACCGGAAATCAGCTCCTCGATCTTACGCACCGCATGCAGCACGGTCGTGTGGTCACGACCACCAAAACGGCGACCGATCTCTGGGAAGGAGCGCGGCGTCAGCGTCTTCGACAGATACATGGCGATCTGGCGCGGCTTGACGATGACGCGGGTGCGACGGTTGGAAACCAGCTCCTGGCGGGAGACATTGTAATGGCGCGCCACGATACGCTGGATGTCCTCGATGCGGACACGGCGCGGCTCGCCGGAGCCGACCAGATGGGCCAACAACTCGTCAACACGCTCGACCGTCAGGTTCGGCTCGAAAGAACGGCGGAAGATCAGTTGGTTGAAAGCGCCTTCTAGCTCACGGCCGCTCGCGGTCACATTGCGGGCAACATGCGAGAGAAGTTCGGCCGGGATTTCCAGCGACGGATCGTCCATGCGGGCAGCATCCAGGCGGCGCTTGAGGATTTCGAGACGCATCTCGTAGTCCGGCGCCTCGACCTCGATGGCGACACCGCCCTGAAGACGCGAACGTACGCGCGGATCGAGCGATTCAAGCTCCCAGGGCGCGCGGTCGGCGGCAACGACGACCTGCTTGGCGCTGTCGAGCAGCATATTGAGCAGATGGCAGAACTCATGCTGGATCATCTTGCCCTGCAGGAACTGCATGTCGTCGATGATCAGAAGATCGATGTTGCGCAGCGAGTCCTTCAACGTCAGCGCGTCATTGTCGCGAATGGCGGTGGCGAAGCGCCACATGAAATATTCCGCCGTCAGATAGACGACGCGCAGTCCGCGCGGATTCTGCACGGCAGCATTGGCGATCGCCTGCAAAAGGTGCGTCTTGCCGAGGCCGACCGTCGCATGGACGAAGAGCGGATTGAAGCGCACTGCGCCGGAGCCGGCTTCAGCAATCGTCTTGGCGGCAGCAAGGCCGACGCGGTTGGAGCTGCCTTCGACAAAGGTATCGAAGGTAAAGCGGGAGTCGAGCGGCGAGCCGAACAGCGGCGCACCTACGGTCGCCGGTCGGGCGGCGGCTGCCGCGGAGATCGTCTGAGCAACGACCTGGCCGGCAGGCTGGGCAACCGGGCGACGGATCGGCGCCACGGAAGCCGTGTCGGGCACCGCTACATGTTCGTCCACGCAAGGCTTCGCGCCGTGGCGGGTCGCCGTGCGTACGAGAATTTCAACCTTCAGGATTTCAGCATCTTCTGCCTGGAACAGGTTGGTGATCAGATCGAGATAACGATTGTTGATCCAGGACTTCAGAAACGTCGTCGGAACAGTCAGCCGTACGACGCTCTTCGATACCGAATGCAGCTTAAGCCGCGCAAACCAGCTAGCATAAACATCCGGACCGACCTGAGCCTTCAAGCGCGCACTGACACGCTCGAACAATACGTTATGCTGCATATCTCCTTTTTCCCCCGCCGCTTCAAGGCAAACCGCACTGAACGCCTGCTGTGCATTGTCCCCGTTTTCCAACGCACCCGTCGTTCTCGTAATCATTTGCATAATGCCGCCTTCCACAGTCTCTTTTTATAGGGCGGTTTTGGATAATACCGCCGCCCTTAGGTCTACGCCATGGCATAGCGGTCGCGCTCGTGGTTCCGAGCTTCGCCGCATACCGGTTCATCAGCCGGGTCCAAGCCAATAGGACCTTACGCGAAACACCCTGGCGAAAACTGCTCCCCGAGCGGCCTTCGTCTTGGTGTTTGCATCTGAAGCAGTCGCCCGGTCCTCGTATTCCGACCGACTGCCCCAAACGGCTGTCAATTTTTCTCCCCTCCCCGCAGCCACGCTTGGGACTTAGGCTGCAAAGAGCAGACAAGTTTCCTCGTTCCGCAGGCGTTACCGCCAGTGGCCTTAACTCGTCAACTGTTTGAAAAAACGGAACTGAACCGCTCCGTCACAAGGAACAAAAACCACCCCCCGCTGCCGTGACTGGCAGTGTTCGCCGAAGCCGTTTGAGATGATGTCCGCGCCCCTTGTTGAAAGTCATTTAGGCAGGATCGTAGGCTGAGATCAACGATGAATTTTACACAAAATTAAGAGGCGGTCCTTGACTCCGGAGGCCGTTTTTGAGTGTCACAACCCCGTCAAAAAAGAATCGCTTTTGAATCAAGGAGATTCCCGTTCAGCGCGATTCCCACAGCTTTCAAAACAAAAAAATAAAAAAAATCCTTGACTCACCCGGGAGCCCGCGGGCCGTCATGCAGATCACCCAATATCGGGGCATCCTGCTATAACCGCTTGTTTTTAAACGGTTTTTTCTGTCACCTCAGTGACATGGTCAGCCGGCTACATTTTTACCATACAGCCCAATTTTGGCTGAATCCAAAAAGCCCGGCACAAGGGCCGGGCTCAAGTCTAACGATCAAATCGTTAAGGAAAAATTACGCGGTCGGGGCCGAAAGTGCCTTCACACGCTTGGCAAGACGCGAGACCTTGCGGGAAGCGGTGTTGGCATGCAGGACGCCCTTGGTGGCAGCGCGAGCCAGTTCCGGCTGCGCTACGAGGAAGGCTTCCTTCGCACGATCCGCATCACCCGATGCGATGGCTTCTTCGACCTGGCGGACGAAAGTGCGAACGCGCGAGCGACGAGCCTTGTTGACATCGGTGCGGCGGGCGATCTTGCGGGTCGCTTTTTTCGCCGAGCTGGTATTGGCCATGTATGCCTCTCTTAGAATTCGAACATAACTCCGTCAGTGCAGCGCGGGCCTTGCGGCCACTTCATCCAGCAATGCGGGAGCAATTGCGGAAAACCAGATCGGCTTTCCAAACTGTGGCGGGCATATAACCGGAATGAGCGTCGGCGTCAACGCGGATTCTCACGGAACCCGCGCAATTCCGGAATCTCGCTTCACCTGTTCTTGAAGACGGGTTTGCGCTTCTCGATGAAGGCCGCCATGCCTTCCTTCTGATCCTCGGTGGCAAACAGGCTGTGGAACAGCCGGCGCTCGAAGCGCAGGCCCTCTTCCAGCGTCGTCTCCAGCGCCCGGTTGACCGCCTCCTTGGCCATCAGCACCGAGGGGCGCGATAGTGAGGCGATCTTGGCGGCGGCGGTCAGCGCCTCGTCGATCAGCTTGTCGGCCGGCACGATGCGCGACACGAGGCCGGAACGCTCCGCTTCAGCGGCATCCATCATCCGGCCGGTCAGGATCAGATCCATCGCCTTCGCCTTGCCGACGGCGCGCGTCAGGCGCTGCGAACCGCCCATGCCCGGAATGATGCCGAGCGTGATCTCCGGCTGGCCGAACTTTGCCGTATCGGCAGCAATGATGAAGTCGCACATCATGGCAAGCTCGCAGCCGCCGCCGAGCGCAAAGCCGCTGACGGCCGCGATGACGGGCTTGCGCGCCTTGGCGACCTCGTCCCAGCCGCTAATGAAATCGCTCTTATAGACATCGGCGAATTCGAGCGGCTGCATCTCCTTGATGTCGGCGCCGGCGGCGAAGGCCTTTTCCGAGCCCGTCAGCACGATTGCGCCGATCGCCTCGTCCGCATGAAAAGCGCCATACGCCTGCTTCAATTCGGCAAGCACCGTCGAATTCAGCGCATTCAGTGCCTGCGGCCGGTTGATCCTGATGAGACCGACGGCCTCATGCGTTTCGACGATGAGGGTTTCATAGGCCATGTGTCTCTCCCTTCACATTAGCTTTGGCAGAAGGCGCAATAGAAAGAAGAGCGCCCCGCCTGGACGATGCGGGCGACCGTACCGCCGCAGCCGGGCGTCCTGCAAGGCTCCGCCTCGCGATCGTAGACGGAAAAGGAATGCTGGAAATAGCCGAGCGAGCCATCCGTCTGGATATGATCGCGCAATGACGAACCGCCGGCGGCTATGGCATCGGCGATGACCTCGCGGATTGCGACGACCAGCTGAAGCAATTGCTCTTTCGGCTGGCCGGCTTCGGTCACCAATGTCCCGGCGGCGCGCTGCGGCGACAGATGCGAACGCCATAACGCCTCGCACACATATATATTGCCGAGCCCGGCGATATTCTTCTGGTCGAGCAATGCGCTTTTCAGCGGCTGCGCCTTGCCCGAGAAACGTTCGGCCAGATAGTCGGCGCTCAATTCATTGCCGGTCGGCTCCGGGCCGAGATCGCGGAAGGAAGGATGACTCGCAAGATCCGCGCGCCGGACGATGTCCATGAAGCCGAAACGGCGGGGATCGTTGTAAATGACGCGCGCAGGGCCGTTGGCGCCCTTTAAATGGAAGATGACATGATCATGCTTCTCGTCTTTCGAGCGCGGATGATGGAAGTCACCCGGCGTATCGGCAATCGCTCCATTCTCGATGCGAAACGAGCCGGACATGCCGAGATGCGATACGATCGTCATGCCATCATCGAGATCGATCAGCAGATATTTCGCGCGGCGCGACAGCGACGTGATGCCGCGGCCGGACGCGAGGCGCGAAAACTCGGGCGGAAAGGGAAAGCGAAGATCGTTGCGCCGCAGCTCCAGTTCGGCGAGCAGCGCACCTTCCATCGAAGGCGCAAGCCCGCGCCTGACGGTTTCGACCTCTGGTAATTCCGGCATTGCTATCCATCTTTATGTTTCAACCGCTTATGATCTGAGCTATAGCCCAAAGCATTGCGGCTGGTGACCTGGCTCAGGAGATAGCGTGGCAAACGCGATTTCGCTATGGTCCGCCACGAATTTATGTAACGGAGTTGAGCTGATGGCAGAAAGCCGCACCTCCGCCGATGGCGGCATGGAAACATCCTATGGCTTCCGCGAAGTGGCCGATKGCGAGAAGCAAGGTCTCGTCAACGAGGTGTTCCACAAGGTCGCCAAACGCTACGACATCATGAACGACGTCATGTCCATGGGCCTGCACCGGGCCTGGAAGGATGCGATGATCGCCGCGCTCAATCCGCGCAAGGACCCTGCCTATAAGGTCCTCGACGTTGCCGGCGGTACGGGCGACATCGCCTTCCGCATCGTCGAGGCCTCGAACCGGCTGGCGCACGCCACCGTGCTCGATATCAACGGCTCGATGCTGGGTGTGGGCGCAGAGCGCGCTGCGAAGAAGAAGCTTACCGACAACCTCACCTTCGTCGAAGCCAACGCCGAGGAACTGCCCTTCGAGCCGAACTCCTTCGACGCCTATACGATCGCTTTCGGCATCCGCAACGTGCCGCGTATCGATGTGGCATTGAAGGAAGCCTACCGCGTGCTGAAGCGCGGCGGCCGGCTGCTGGTGCTGGAATTTTCCGAAGTCGACCTGCCGCTGCTCGACCGCGTCTACGATGCCTGGTCCTTCAACGCCATTCCACAGTTCGGCAAGGCAATCACCGGCGATGCCGAACCCTATCAGTACCTGGTGGAATCGATCCGCAAATTTCCGAACCAGCAGGATTTCGCGACGATGATCCGCGAGGCAGACTTTTCGCGCGTGAGCTTTACCAACTATACCGGCGGCATCGCCGCCCTGCACTCCGGCTGGAAGCTCTGACGCATGATACCGAAAAATGTGACGCGGTTTTCGGCTGGCATCCAGCGAGACATTGAGACCCGATGAGTGCTTTCACCGCATATTTCGGCCTCATCAGGGTCGGCTGGGTGATGGTGCGCGAAGGCGTGGTCATCGCGCTTCCGTCCGAGGGACTGCCGCCCTCCGTCAGCCTTGCGAAATCCTTCGTCAGCATTTTTGCCCGCAAGCGTGCCAAGACCCAGGCGCGCAGCGATCGTTTGGCCAAGGCGGTCGAGCGTCTCGGACCTTCCTATGTGAAGATCGGCCAGTTCCTGGCGACGCGACCCGATGTCGTCGGCGTCGACATGGCCAACGACCTTTCGCAATTGCAGGACCGCATGGCTTTCTTTCCGAATGCGGCGGCAAAGGCTGCAATCGAGGGTTCGCTCGGTCGCCCGCTCGACGATCTCTACGTAAGCTTTGACGAACCGATTGCCGCCGCGTCGATTGCGCAGGTGCATCCAGCGGAAGTGCAGACCGCGCAAGGCCGCAAGCGCGTTGCCGTCAAGGTCGTCCGGCCGGGCGTCCGCCAGCGCTTCGTCAACGATATCAAGGCGATGTATCTTGTTGCCGGTCTGCAGGAACGCTTCATGCCGTCGAGCCGCCGCTTGCGGCCTGTTGAAGTGACGCGGACACTGGAGCAGACGACCAAGGTCGAGATGGATCTGCGGCTCGAGGCGGCGGCTCTTTCCGAGATCGCCGAAAACACCGAGAAAGATCCAGGCTTCCGCGTCCCCAAGGTCGATTGGGAACGCACCGGCCGCGACGTCATCACCATGGAGTGGATCGACGGCGTCAAGATGTCCGATGTCGAGGGGCTGAAGGCCGCCGGCCACGATCTCAACCTGCTCGCCGACACGCTGATCCAGTCCTTCCTGCGACATACGCTACGCGACGGCTTCTTCCACGCCGACATGCATCCCGGCAATCTCTTCGTCGATGCCGAAGGGGAGATCGTCGCCGTCGACATGGGCATCGTCGGGCGCCTCGGCAAAAAGGAACGCCGCTTCCTGGCCGAAATTCTCTATGGCTTCATCACCCGCGACTATGTCCGTGTCGCCGAGGTGCATTTCGAGGCCGGCTACGTGCCGGCGCATCACAACACAGAGAGTTTCGCGCAGGCGATCCGCGCCATCGGCGAACCGATCCACGGCCAGCCGGCCGAAACGATCTCCATGGGCAAACTGCTGACACTGCTCTTCGAAGTGACCGAGCTTTTCGATATGGAGACGCGGCCGGAACTGGTGATGCTGCAGAAGACCATGGTCGTGGTCGAGGGCGTGTCGCGCATGCTCAATCCGCGCTTCAACATGTGGAAGGCGTCGGAACCCGTCGTCGGCGACTGGATTCGCACCAATCTCGGACCCAAGCGTATCGTAACCGACCTGAAGGACGGTTTGAAAGCGGCCGTGAAACTTGCCGAAGCCGTCCCCGAAATCGCGGCCAAGACCGAGAAATTCCACCACGAACTCCTCGCCATGAGCGAAAACGGTCTGCGCTTCGATCCGCAGACGGCGGAGGCGATCGGCAAGGCCGAGGCGAAGCACAGCCGTTCCGGACGCCTGGCGCTTTGGATCATCGCGCTCGTGCTGATTTATATTGCATGGCTTTTGAGCTGACCTGCTCCCGTGGCCGCGCCGTTGCGGCCAGGGCACTCGTATGCGCTATGTCGCGGTAGCCCCTTGGGCGATTTCAGTCGACGATGAACAACTTAACGCCTGTCTTCGTCGATGACCGGTGCGCGGCGTCGCCGAAATCGGACACTTGATAGCTCATCCCCTGCGTGAGGATCGATACCCGCCCATCCTTCAACTCGGAGATCAATTCGCCTTCGAGCACGTAGATAATGTGGCCTCGATCGCACCAATGATCGGCCACATAGCCGGGCGTATATTCAACAATTCGAACACGGATGTCGCCGATATTCAATGTCCGCCAGAGCGCATAGCCGCTTTCGCCTGTATGCTTGGTCGGCGAAATCTCATCCCAATTCGTTACTGTAAAAGGTAGTTCAGGAATCTTCATCGCCGCGCTTTTCCGAGATTGAGCGGATCGTTCGGCATAGAAACGGCGGCGACGTCCATTCGTCAATCCTGCCGCATTGCAGGGTGATGCAGCAGCCTGCTTTGCATGTACTTCTGCTCGCGCGGTATGGCAGGTGTTCGACATTTGGGATATCCCATTATCAATTATGCTCGCATAACCTCACGGGAAAGGAGAACCGCAAAGATGGAGCGTCAGAAGGCCGGCATCGAACTCACCGGGCAACCCCTGGGGTTCAGCGATCTGGTGCGGATCGGCGCTGGCGTCGTGATCCCCTCGGCATCGGAAAGCGGCCTGGTGCGCGTGCGCGCGGCGCGCGAAGTTCTCGAAAGCACGATCGAATCCGGCATGCCCGTCTATGGCTCGACCACCGGCGTTGGAGCGATGAAGGATGTGGAGTGGTCGCCGGAAGACCTCGACACCTTCAATCTTGGCCTGGTACGCGCCCATCATTTCGGCACCGGGGCACCCTTTTCCTTGTCCGTCGTGCGCAATGCCATGGCGATCCGGGTCAATACCGCGCTTACCGGCCGGGTCGGCTGCTCGCCGGAACTGATCGACGCCTATCTCCAGCTTCTGCATGCGGATGTCATTCCCGTCGTCCGCCGCACCGGCTCGATCGGCTGCGCCGATATTGGCCTGATGGGGCAGATCGGCGCGGTGCTGACCGGGGTCGGCGAAGCGGTCTATCACGGCCGGCGCATGCAGGCGGCGGATGCCTTTGCCGCGGCAGGCATCAAGCCGGTGAGGATGCTGCCGCGCGACAGCCTGGCGTCGCTCAGCGTCAACGCCGTCAGTTTCGCGGCGGCCGCCGAAACGACCCGCAATGCCGCCTCCTCGATCCGCGTATTGCTCGCGACCGGCATGATGGCGGCCGGCGCGCTCGGTGCCTCGCGTGATCCCTGGCACGCGGTACGACACGTCGGCACGGCGCGCGAAGCCCTGATCGGTGCATGGCTTTGCAAAGCCTCCGACGAATGGCCATGGCCCGTCGCGACACATGTGCAGGACCCCTTAAGCTTACGCATGATCGGCCAGGTCTTCGGCGCGGTGATCGAAAATCTTCTGGCCGCCGGTCATAAGATCCTGGCGGCGACGGGCCGCTCCGACGACAATCCCGTCATCGTCGACGGTCGCGTCATGACATCGGGTGGTTCCCTGCCACTCGACGTGACCATCTTGCTCGAGGCTGCGGTCATCTGCATGGCGCATGCGGCGCGCAATGCCTTCAATCGTTGCGTCCTGCTCGGCAATGGCCAACGGCGCGGCCTGCCGGTCAATCTGGTGCCCGAAGGCAAGATCGCCACCGGCTTCGGCCCGATCATCAAGCTTGCCGGCGAGATCTTTTCGCGGGTGCTGTCCATGTCCAATCCGGTCTCGGCGCAGTMACTGGTGGTTGCCGCCGGCATGGAGGATGAAGCCGCCTTCTTGCCGCTGGTGATCGAACGTTTCGAGCGGCAGATGCGGGCGCTGAAGCGTCTTGCGGCACTGGAAGCCCTGCTCTCGGCGCAGGCGATCGACATTCTCGGCGACACGCCGGAAGGTGTGGCGCGCATGCTCTACGACGTCGTGCGCAAACATGCGGACTTCTATGTCGTCGACCGACCGTTATCGGCCGAAGTTGAAGCGATCGAAGAGGAACTGGCCTCAGAAGCCTTCGTGTCCGAGATGATCGCCCATGCGCCGATCCTCGCCTATGATGACTTCTTCGCCCTCGGCTCGCTGGAGCGAGTGGAAGAGCGGCTCTATCACGACACTGTCGCGATCTGATCAACCGGTGAACGGGGAGACTGGATATGGCTGATTTCGATCTCGTTCTGCAGGGCACCGTGGTTCTTCCCGAACGCATCGTGGAAGAGGGTTATGTTGCCGTGCGCGATGGCAAGATCGCAGAGATCGGCATCGGCACCCCACCCGCAGCGCGCKAACGGCATCTGCTCGGCAAAGCAATGATCCTGCCCGGCGCGATCGATGCGCAGGTCCATTCGCTCTCCCAGAAAGACCAGGAGGATTTCATCTGGTCGACGCGCTCGGCAGCCGCCGGCGGCGTTACCACCATAGTCGACATGCCCTATGACGAGGGCAATCTGGTCTGCTCGGCAGCGGCGGTGAAAAAGAAGATCGATCGTGCCGCGCCGCAAGCCCGCGTAGACTTTGCGCTTTACGGCACGGTCGACCCGGAGGAAGGGCCTGCACGCATCCGCGAAATGGTCGAGGCCGGCGTCGCCGCCTTCAAATTCTCCACATTCGGCACGGACCCGAAGCGCTTCCCGCGCATTCCGCCGGCCCTGCTCGACGCCTGCTTCGCGGCGATCGCACCGACGGGGCTGACGGCCGGTGTGCACAATGAGGATGATGAAGCCGTCCGCACCTATATGGAGCAGGTGAAGGCGAGCGGTATCAGCGACTATCGCGCACACGGCCTGTCACGACCGCCGATCACCGAACTGCTTGCCATGCATACGATCTTCGAGACGGGCGCGGACACCGGCTGCCCGGCGCATGTGGTGCATTGCTCGCTCGGCCGCGGCTACGATATTGCCCGCGCCTACCGCCGCGACGGCTTCGAGGCGACGGTGGAGTGCTGCATTCACTACCTGACGCTGGACGAGGAAAACGACGTGAAGCGCCTTGGCGGCAAGGCAAAGATCAATCCGCCGATCCGCCCGCGTGCCGAAGTGGAGACGCTGTGGCGCAAGGTGGCGGAAGGCAATGTCTGGCTTGTCTCGACCGACCATGTCAGTTGGTCGGAAAACCGCAAGACCAATCCGGACATGCTGGCAAACGCATCGGGTGTTCCGGGCCTCGAAGTCATGGTGCCGCTCTTCGTCAAGGGCGCGCTGGAGCGCGGCGTGCCGCTCACCTGGGCGGCGAAGCTGATGGCGGAAAATCCCGCAAGGCACTTCCGCCTCGACCATATCAAGGGGGCGCTAACCCCTGGCAAGGATGCCGATATCGTGGTGCTGGAACCGCGCGAAACCGTCTACGATGCTGCTTCGAGCGGCAACAATGTCGTCGGCTGGAGCCCCTATAACGGCATCCGCCTGCCTTGGACGGTATCCGCCACCTATCTTAGGGGCAAGCAGATTACTGACGGAAACAAAGTATTGGCCGAGCCGGGCAGCGGCAGATTTGTCCACCCGCTTCCTCGCCAGATTATCGCCGGAGAGACTGCCTGATGAACCAACCAAAACGCCACAACCTGCCTGTCAACGCCGATCGCATCGCCGAGGATATCGAGGCGCTGGCTGGCATCACGGAACCCGATCACCCCTGGACACGCCGCGCCTTCTCGCCGCTGTTTCTGAAAGGTCGCACTTACATTGAGGCGCGCATGAAGGCGGCGGGGCTCACGACGCGCATCGATGCCGCCGGCAATCTGATCGGCCGGCGCGCGGGCGCAAAATCCGGTCTCGGCACGATCCTCGTCGGATCGCATTCCGACACCGTACCCGATGGCGGCCGCTTCGACGGCATTGCCGGCACCATTGCTGCGCTCGAAGTTGCGCGCTCCCTTAAAGATCGCGATATCGAGCTGGATCATGATCTGGAGATCGTCGATTTCCTGGCCGAAGAGGTCAGCATCTTCGGCGTATCCTGCATCGGCAGCCGCGGCATGACCGGGCAGATCCCCGAGGCGTGGCTTTCCCGCGTGAGCGGTGACCGCACGCTTTCGCAGGGCATTGCAGAGGTCGGCGGCGACCCGTCGGTGCTGCTCGCCCAGAAGCGCCCGGATCTCGCAGGCTTCCTGGAACTGCATATCGAGCAGGGACCGGTGCTGGAGGCAGAGAACAAGGATATCGGCATCGTCACCGCGATCGCCGGCATCACGCGCATCGAGATCACCGTGGAAGGCCGCGCCGACCATGCCGGCACAACGCCGATGGACCGCCGCGCGGATGCGCTGGTGGCCGCCTCGCAGCTCGTGCTCGATATCCGGAGCCGAGCGGCCGAGCAGGCGAAGACGCCGGGCCATTTCGCCGCCACCGTGGGCGAATTCCGCATCGAGCCGAATGCCGCCAATGTCGTGCCGTCCAAGGTGGTGCTGCTGATCGACGGCCGCGCCGAAATCCGCAGCGACATGGAAGAGTTCCTGGCCTGGATCGACGCTGCAGTGCAACGGATAGCGGAAGCTTACGGAGTGACCATCAAGTCGCCGGTCCGTGTCTCCGATAATTTCCCGACGCCGGGCGCTCCGGTTCTGCTGGAAACGCTGGAGCGCGCCTGCGACACGGTCGGTGCTAAGCATCGCCGCATGGCCTCCGGCGCCGGCCACGACACGGCGTGGATCGCCAAGGTCGCACCGGCAGCGATGATCTTCGTGCCCTGCAAGGAAGGCCGAAGCCATTGCGCCGAGGAATGGGCCGAGAATGATGACATCGCCATGGGCGCGGCCGTTCTGTTCGAAGCGGTGCGCGACATGGACAGGAACCTCAAGCAAAACCGGGAGTAGCCAATGGGACGCGTACTCGTTGCCAAGGATGTGGAAGCGGCCGTCAAGGGTGGCTCCGTTTACGCTGCCGGCGGCGGCGGCTGGGCCGATCACGGCCGCATGCTCGGCTATGCGGCCGTCAACGTCGGCAAGCCGGAGCTGGTGTCGATCGACGAGCTCGACGACAACGACTGGATCGCAACGGCCGCCGCCATTGGCGCGCCTGCCTCCACGACCGCCTGGGAAATGCAGGGCATCGATTACGTGAAAGCCGTGCAACTGCTGCAGGACGAGCTTKGCGAAAAGCTTTCCGGCCTGATCATCGGCCAGAATGGTAAGTCCTCGACGCTGAACGGCTGGCTGCCATCGGCCATCCTCGGAACGAAGGTCGTGGACGCGGTCGGCGACATCCGCGCCCATCCGACGGGCGACATGGGCTCGATCGGCATGGCGGGTTCGCCCGAGCAGATGATCCAGACCGCGGTCGGCGGCAACCGCGCCGAGAACCGCTATATCGAGCTGGTCGTGAAGGGCGCGACGGCGAAGATTTCGCCGATCCTGCGCGCGGCCTCCGACCAGTCCGGCGGTTTCATCGCCTCCTGCCGCAACCCGCTGCGCGCCTCCTATGTCCGCACGCATGCGGCGCTGGGCGGCATCTCCATGGCGCTTTCGCTCGGCGAAGCGATCATCGAGGCAGAGAAGAAGGGCGGCAGCGCCGTCATAGACGCGATCTGCAAGACCACCGGCGGCCATATCCTGGCCGAAGGCACGATCACCAGGAAGGATGTCGTCTACACGAAGGAAGCCTTCGATATCGGCACCGTCACGGTCGGCAGCGGCGAGAAGGCCGTGGTCATGCATGTGATGAACGAATACATGGCGGTCGAAGATGCCGGCGGCAAGCGCCTTGCGACCTTCCCCTCCGTCATCACCACGCTGTCGCCGGAAGGCGAGCCCTTAAGCGTCGGTCACTTGCGCGAAGGCATGCACGTCTTCATCCTGCATGTGCCGATGGATATCATTCCGCTGTCTGCCAGCGTGCTCGATCCGACCGTCTATCCCTCTGTCGAAAAAGCCATGGGGATAGAGATCGCGAAATACGCTCTGGCCGGCAAGAAAGGCTGACAGCACCGGGAGAAGACAATGGCACGCGACGCAGGTCTTGAGGAATTGCTGAAAGAAGAAATCGGGCAACGGCCGGGCCTCAGCGAAAAAACGATGTTCGGGGGTTGGGCCCTTCTGCTCAACGGCAACTTGCTTTGCGGCGCCCGCGACGACGGCATGCTGATCCGCCTCGGCAAGGGCAATGATGCCTGGGCGCTGGAGCAGCGTGATATCAAACCCATGTTGTCAGGCGGCCGCGAAATGCAGGGATGGGTGCGCGCCGGGCCGGAAGCCTATGGCAACGACATGCTACGCAAGCGACTGCTTTTGGCCGCGCTGAATTTCGTTGAAGGCCTGCCGCCGAAATGAATGCCGAGGGGTGCCACCCTCTTCTCCTCATCGGGGAGGAGAAGGAAGACCACCAAACAAGAGGTAAGAGGACCATGCCGAAAGCCAATCCACGTCACCCGAAATTCCCCATTCCGGGCGGCCCGGAGCTGCGTGCCAAAGGCTGGCGGCAGGAGGCCCTGCTGCGCCTGCTCGAAAACGTGCTCTCGGTCGGCGAAGATCCAGACAATCTTGTCGTCTACGCAGCCCTCGGCAAGGCGGCCCGCAATTGGGCAGCACATAAGGGCATCGTGAAGGCGCTGACGGAAATGGATGAGAACCAGACGCTGCTCATTCAATCCGGCAAGCCGATCGGCCTCATCCGCACGCATGACAAGGCGCCGCTCGTCATCATGGCGAACTGCAATATCGTMGGGCAGTGGGCGAAGGCAGAAGTGTTCTACGAACTGCAGCGCAAGGGGCTGATCTGCTGGGGTGGGCTGACGGCCGGCGCCTGGCAATATATCGGCAGCCAGGGCGTGATCCAGGGCACCTACGAAATCTTCATGCGCATCGCCGAGCGCCGCTTCGGCGGCGATCTCTTCGGCCGCTTCGTTTTGACCGCCGGTCTCGGCGGAATGGGCGGCGCGCAGCCTCTCGCCGGCCGCATGGCGGGTGCCGCGATCCTCTGCGTCGACATCGATGCGGAGCGCGCCAGGAAACGCCAGGACATCGGCTATCTGCAGGAGATCGCGCCCGATCTCGATTCCGCGCTGGCGATGATCGACGCCGCGGTCAAGGAAAAGCGGGCGCTTTCCGTCGGCCTCGTCGGCAATGCGGCCGAGATCTACCCTGAGATCGCACGGCGCGGCATCGTGCCCGATATCGTCACCGATCAGACCTCCGCCMACGATCTCGTCTATGGCTATGTGCCAAAGGGCATGAGCCTGCAACAGGTTCGGGATTTGCGCGACGATGGCCAGGGCCAGCTCATGGCAGCCAGCCGCGCCTCCATCGTCGAGCATGTGAAGGCCATGCTGGACTTCCAGAAGAAGGGCTCCGAAGTCTTCGACAACGGCAACCTGATCCGCACCCAGGCGAAGGAAGGCGGCGTTGCCAACGCCTTCGATATCCCGATCTTCACCGAAGCCTATCTGCGGCCGCTCTTCTGCCGCGCCATCGGTCCATTCCGCTGGATGGCGCTTTCGGGCGAGGAAAGCGATATAGCCCGCATCGACGATCTGCTGCTGGAGATGTTCCCGGACAATAAGATCATCACCAACTGGATCCGCCTTGCCCGCCAGCATGTGCCCTTCGAAGGGCTGCCGGCGCGCATCGCTTGGCTTGGCCATGGCGAGCGCACAGCACTTGCCCGCCGCGTCAACGAGCTTGTGGCAAGCGGCGAGCTGAGGGGGCCGATCGCCTTTTCGCGCGACCATCTCGATGCCGGCGCCATGGCGCATCCGAATATCATGACCGAGCGCATGAAGGATGGCTCCGACGCCATCGCCGACTGGCCGCTGATCGACGCCATGATGCTCTGCTCATCCATGGCCGATCTCGTCGTCGTCCATTCCGGCGGCGGCGGCTATGCCGGCTATATGACGAGCTGTGGCGTCACCGTGGTCGCCGATGGCACGCCGGCGGCCGATGAACGGCTCGATCACGCGCTGACCAATGACACGGCGCTTGGTGTCATGCGCTATGCCGACGCCGGCTATGAGGAAGCGCTGGACGAAGTTGCGAAAAAGGATGTGCCCTATATCCGTCTCGGATAAGCACGTCTGTTATTTGCAGCTTTGAAAGACTATGGTCCCGGGCAATTCGAAACGACCTATTTTACATGCAATTCCGGACGGAAAGCGGCTCACGCATTTTTCCTGGAATTGCTTTGGAGAGTGCCCGTGATCCCCTGGACCTTGCTCGACACTGCGAAAATCCCCGGTGGCGGCGAGCTGCGCTTGAAGCAGCGCGGCCAGGAATTCTCCATCATGCTCGGCACCAACGAGCTGATGAACAGCCGCTTGAGCGGCTCGGAGCGGGCACTAGCCACGCTTTCCTACGAAAAGATCAAGGACCGGAAGGCGCCGCACATCCTGATCGGCGGCCTCGGCATGGGCTTTACCTTGCGGGCAGCCCTCGGTGAACTCGGTGCGGACGCCAAGGTCACGGTTGCGGAGCTGGTTCCGGCCGTCGTCACATGGGCACGCGGGCCGATGGCAATAGTCTTCAACGGCTGCCTCGACGACCCGCGCGTCGCCATCCACGAAGGCGATGTGCGTCCGCTCATCCGAGCCCGCAAGGCGACATACGACGCCATCCTGCTCGATGTCGACAACGGCCCGGATGGCATCACATCAGAAGCCAATGACGGTCTTTACGATTATMAGGGATTGAAGGCAGCACGCGATGCGCTGCGGCCCGGTGGCGTGCTCGCGGTCTGGTCTTCGGGACCTGACGATCGCTTCACACGGCGGCTGCGCGACAGCGGTTTTGCCGCCGAGGTGGTCAATACGCGCGCCAATGGCAAAAGCGGCGCCCGTCATGTCATCTGGTTGGCTACCAAAGGCTAGAACCCTTTCGCTAAAGATAACGCGTTTCCTCCGGCGCGCGATCGAAGCGATCATCGCGGCCGTCAAAATATCCGACGGGAAGCGAGGCGAGTTCTTCATCCGTGGCATCGTCCAGGCAGCTAATGCTGATTGCGTAGAATTTGCCGCCGAGTGCGGGATTTTCACCCCAGTTGAAAGAACTGATGCCGCAACTCTTGCAGAAGAGATGATGCAGGATGCGCGGGCCGAATTGATATTCGCCGATGCTGTCCTCGCCCGAGGTCAGGCGGAAATCTGCTGGCGTGGCGACGGCCAGCCAATTGCGCTTTTTCCTGCAGATCGAGCAGTTGCATTTGAAGGTGCCGCCCTGCAGATCGAGATCAGCTTCATAAGCGACGGCGCCGCAATGGCAGCTTCCATGATAGGTCTTTTTCATCACTCTCATCCTTCCCTTGAGGTGGCTTCTGCGTAGGCGACGTATTTGTCGAGGGCCTGCTCCCAGCCGCCGGTCTGCAATCTTAGTTCGGTGTCGTCGGGCAGTTCGACCTTGCGGAAGATGAGGCGTGTCTTCTCGCCAAGCTCTTGAAATTCCACGGTCACCTGCATCGAGTGGCCGGATTTTCCATCCAGATTTTCCCAGGCGAAGGTGAAGACGAGGCGCTCGGGCGGGACGATCTCCAGATAGCGCCCGTGGCTCCAATATTCCCTGCCCTCTGGTGTCAAAATGCAATGCCGCCAGGCGCCGCCTTCGTGAAGGTCGACGGAGACGAATGGCGCCGTCATGTTCTGCGGCCCCCACCAGCGCATCAGATGTTCCGGCTCGGTCCAGATGCGAAACAGCAGGGCGCGCGGCGCGGCAATATCGCGGGTCAGCACGATCTCGCGCGGTGGCCGCATGCTGCCGCCCTCAGTTGCTGGGGTCATTCTTTCCTCCCTTTTGCAATAGTTCCGCGTAAGCTTCCAGGCGATCAAGGTTGTCGTTCCAGAACTGACGGTAGCTCTCCAGCCAGTCATCGACCTGCCGCAGCGGCTTCGGCTCCAGCCGGCAAGGCCGCCATTGCGCTTCCCTCCCCTTCGAGATCAGCCCGGCCTTTTCCAGCACCTTCAGATGCTTGGAGACAGCGACCAGCGACATGTCGAAGGGTTCGGCCAGTTCGGAAACGGATGCCTCGCCAGTCGCCAACCGCGCCAGGATTGCCCGGCGGGTTGGGTCAGCCAAGGCGGAAAGGGTGATGCTCAATGTGTCCATGCGACTTCATAAACCATATAGTTAATTAACTAATAGGTTTATTATAGGCCGCAACAATGCTCTGTCGAGAAGCGCCGGTCGGCGGGGCAATCTCAGGAAATGTTGTTGGATACTTCGATCAGATTCTGATCCGGATCGCGGAAATAGACCGAGAGAATGGGGCCGGTCGCGCCGGTTCGGCGGACGGGACCTTCTTCGATCGCAACGCCCTCGGCATGCAAGTGAGCTGTGATGTCATCGAGCGGAGTGGTGCTGATGAAACAAATGTCGGCCGAGCCCGGTGTCGGCCGATCGGCCTTGGGCTCGAACTCGTGGCCGGCGCGGTGCAGATTGATTTTCTGGTTGCCAAAGGTGAGAGCCTTGCGGCCCTCGCCGAAAGTTTCGACGCCCATGCCGAGAACGCGGACATAGAAATCGCAGCTTTCATCGATGCTCGCAACCGTGAGCACCAGATGATCGAGATGGTCGATGCGGATCATGGCGGCCTCCGGCCTCAACGACGCGCCAGTCTGGCAACGGCAAGGGCGCTAATGACACACATTGCCAGCATGACGAGGATGAAGGCAACCACGGCATTCCAGCCGTCGGCAAGCCAGAAATAGCCGCCGACCGAACCGGCAATGCTGGAGCCAAGATAGTAGGCGAGCAGGTAGAGCGAGGAGGCGTGTCCCTTGAAGTTGCGAGCAAGCCGTCCCACAAGCGCGCTGGCGACGGAATGGGTCATGAAGAAGCCGATCGTCACCAGAACGATGCCGAGGATGATGAGCGGCAGGGAGCTGAAAAGCGTCACCGCCGCACCAAGCGCCGCGATCAATACGCCCGCCGGCAGCACGACGAAATGGCCGATGCGATCGCCGAGTAGACCCGCGACCCATGAGGCGGCGATGCCGAAGAGATAGGCGGTAAAGATCAGGCCGAGCTCGGTCTGGCTGAGGTCATAGGGATCGGCGACGAGGCGGAAACCGGCATAGTTATAGACCGTGACGAAGGAGCCCATGACGAGAAAGCCGATGGCGAACAGCAGCGGCAACGCCGGGTTACGGAAGTGGCCGCTCCAGGCCTTCAGGTGGAAGGCGGCATCAAATCCCTTGCGCGGCGTGAAATTGCGCGACGGCGGCAGAAGATAGAGGAAGCCGATGGAGGCGATCAGGCCAAGAATGCCGACAGCGGCCAGTGCCGGCCGCCAGCTCAGGAATTCAGCAATCGTACCCGTGACCACGCGGCCAGCCATGCCGCCAAAGGCATTGCCGGCGATATAGAGACCCATGGCGCTACCGAGGCCGCGCGGTTCGATCTCTTCAGCCAGGTAGGTCATGGCAACGGCGGGCACACCACCCAGCAGGAAACCCTCGAGCGCGCGGGCGACGAGCAGCATATGCCAGCTCGGCGAGACCGCACAGACGAGCGTACAGATTGCTGCGCCCAACAGCGATATGAACATCAGGCTGCGTCGGCCGAGGCTTTCGGAAACGGCGGCCGCGCCGAAGATCGCGAAGGCCAGGAAGCCGGTCGAAAGCGACAGCGACAGCGAACTTGCAGCCGGCGTGACACCGAAATCCTCGGAGAAAATCGGCATTAGCGGCTGCACGCAATAGAGCAGCGAGAAGGTGGCAAAACCCGAGAGAAACAGGGCAATGGTGGCGCGGCGGAAGGCGGGCGTGCCGCGCGTGAGGAATTGGCGGGACTCGGCCGGCGGCTCATTTCTGACGAGCGTCAGTTCGGGACGGGATGGGACTTCGGAAGCAATGGTTTGCTGCTTGCTGGCGGCGCGGAACATGGGGCACACAACCTTTCTTGCCCCGGAATCTAGTCAGATCCGCTTCATTAGTCCAATATATGGAACAGGCGATCTCAATAGCTTTTGGAGATAGCGATGGAGCTGCGTCATATCCGTTATTTTCTGGCGCTGGCGGAAGCGGGAAATTTCACCCGAGCCGCCGCCAAGCTCGGCATCGGCCAGCCGCCGCTCAGCCAACAGATCCGCGATCTCGAAAACGAGGTGGGCGCGATGCTGTTTCACCGTGTTCCCCATGGGGCAGAGTTGACGGAGGCGGGAGAGGCTTTCCTCAGCGAAGCCAAAGCCGCCGTGGATGAGGCGGAAAAAGCCAAACTTGCCGCCCAGCGCGCCAATCGCGGCGAGATTGGCCGGCTGGCGCTCGGCTTTACCGCCTCTTCCGCCTTCAACACGATCGTCACGGAAACCATCCGCGAGTTTCGAGGCCATTGGCCCGAAGTGAGGCTGTCGCTCACGGAGATGAACACCAACGCGCTGATGGAGCGGCTGATGCGCGGCGAGATCGATGCCGCCTTTATTCGTCCTGGCCTGGAAGACCCACGGGATGTCCGGCTGAAGCGCTTTGCCGACGAGCCGATGCTGATCGCGCTGCCAGCGCATCATCCGCTGGCAGAAAAGGAACGCGTACCGATCGCGGCATTGGCCGGTGAGCCCTTCATTCTCTTTCCGCGCATGGTGGGGCTCAGCCTCTATGACGATATCGTTGGAGCTTGCCGCGAAGCGGGATTTGAGCTGGTGGTGATGCAGGAAGCGCCGCAGATTCCCTCCGTCGTCAATCTCGTCGCCGCCAATCTGGGCGTTTCCATCGTTCCGGCTTCGATCGCACAGATCAAGCTCGACGGCGTGGCCTATCGGCAGATCGATGGGCCGCCGGTCGTGGCACGGCTTGGCCTCGCGAGCCTCAAGGCGCAGCGATCGCCTGTCGTTGCCAATCTCATGAGCCTGATCGCGTAGTCAGCGGTTTCGCTCCCAATAGGGCGGATCGCCGAACGCCTGCTTCAGATGGTCGGCGATGGCTCGGAGCTTTGCCGAGGGATTGCGCCCCTCGGGATGGGCCATGAAGATGAACTCCGGTTCGGGCCGGTAGCCGACGTCGATCTCGACAAGCCGCCCCTCCCCGATCGCCGGGCCTGCGATGAAGACCGGCAACAATGCGATCCCCAAGCCGGCGACGGCGGCATCGTGGATGACATCGCCATTGTTGACGCCGAATGCCAGCTTCCCTCTGATGACGACAGCGCCATCGGGCCCTTGGAAACGCCAGTCGGCCACGCCGCGATTGCTGTAGAAAATACCGCGATGGTTCTCGAGATCGGATAGCGATGTTGGCCTGCCGTGACGGCTGAGATAGTCCGGCGACGCCACKAGAAGGCGGCGGCTGCGGGCAAGCTTCCAGGCAACGAGGCGCGAATCGGCAATCAGGCCATGGCGAATGATGGCGTCATAGCCGTCCGAGGAGGCATCGACACGCCGGTCGTCGAGATCGAGCGTCAATTCAATTTCAGGGTGATCGGCCAGAAAGGGATAGAGCGCCGGACCGAGATGCATGCGGCCGAAGGTGACGGGGGCAGTGATGCGCAAGGGGCCCGCCAATGTGCCACGTCGCCTGGCCAGATCGGCCGCCGCCTCCCGCACATCGTGCACGATCCGAGACGCGCGCTCCAGGAAAGCAGCACCATCCTCCGTCAATGTCAACTTACGGGTCGTGCGATGCAGCAGCGTCGCGCCGAGCGTCTTCTCCATTTCCGCCAACCGCTCGCTGACGACGGATTTCGACAGGCGCAGCCGGCGCGCGGCTTCACTGATCGATCCCGCTTCGGCAACGGCCACAAAAGCAGCGATTCCTTCAATCTTGAGCATCGTTCGGCAATCCCGAATTCGAATTCCATGATTAGAAGACTAATCCGAACGATCGAAAAATACCATTCTCTGCGCATCGGACGGAACAACAGACACGTCCACACACAGGAGATGGAACAATGAACCGCTTGAATGGAAAAGTCGCAATCGTCACCGGCGCCAGCTCCGGCATTGGCCGCGCCACCGCAAAACTCTTCGCTGCCGAAGGTGCCAAAGTTATCGTGGGCGCCCGGCGTGGGGCCGAGTTGGAAAGCCTTGTTGCAGAAATCAAGGCTGCGGGCGGCAAAGCGGCCGCGCTTGCCGGTGACGTGCGTTCGGAAGATTACCACAAGGCATTGGTCGCCCTTGCCGTCGAGCGCTATGGCAAGCTCGACATCGCCTTCAACAATGCCGGCACGCTGGGCGAAGCCGGCCCGAGCACTGAGGTTTCCGAGGCAGGTTTTAGCGATGCGCTCGCAATCAACTTGACCGCTTCCTTCCTCGCCGCAAAGCATCAGATCGGCGAAATGGTCAAGAATGGAGGCGGCTCGGTGATCTTCACGTCGACCTTTGTAGGCTACAGCTTTGCCTTCCCCGGCGTTGCCGCTTATGCCGCCAGCAAGTCCGGCCTGATCGGCCTGACGCAGGCACTCGCGGCCGAATTCGGCCAGCAGAATGTGCGGGTCAATGCCGTGCTGCCGGGCGCCGTCGATACCGACATGTATCGCGAGATGAACGACACTCCCGACAAGCAGGGCTTCATCACCAATCTGCATGCGCTGAAGCGTGTCGCCGGTCCTGACGAACTGGCCCGCTCGGTCCTCTACCTCGCCTCCGATGATGCAAGCTTCGTCACCGGTACTGCATCGCTGGTCGATGGCGGCGCCTCGATCACGCGTACCTAACCACGTACGGAATGACTGAAGAAAGGCCGCGGACCCTCTCCCTCCGCGGCCTCCTCGCATCCAAAAGACTTTGACGGAAATGCATCGTGACTTCATGATTGCTGACGGAAAATCATGGATGGGACAATGTTCGACGGACGATTGCTGAATGGCGTCAGCGTGCTGACGGCCGTGGTCGAGGGTGGCAGCTTCGTGCGGGCGGCGGAAGCGCTTGGCCTTACGCCATCAGGAGTCAGCCGAGCAGTTTCGCGGCTGGAGGCGCGCATCGGCGTGCGCCTGCTCGATCGTACCACGCGAGCATTGCGGCTTACGGATGATGGCGCGCGGTTTTATGAGCAGGTCGTGCCGCTGCTCGGCGGCATCGAGGAGGCCGCGACGACGGTGGCGGGTGTCGCTCAATCCGTACGCGGCCGTCTGCGCATCAATGTCGACCCCTATTTTTCCCGCCTCGTCCTGGCGCCGCGGCTCGGCGCCTTCCTCGACCTCTATCCCGACCTGCAGATCGAGATCCTGACCCGCAACGAGATCGGTGATCTTGTGGCCGACGGCATGGATGTAGCCCTGCGCTTCGGCGAGCCGCCGCAGACCTCGCTGATTGCCCGGTTGCTTCTGGAAACCCGCGTGATGACGGTTGCAGCACCCGCCTATATCGAGCGTTATGGCCGGCCGAAAACGCCGGCCGACGTCGCGAACCATCTCTGCATCCACTATCAGGACCCGAGCACCGGGCGCGCATTCGAATGGGAATTCCGACGCGGGTGCAAGGTCATCCCGGTCGAGACGCGCGGCCGCATCCTGGTCAACGATGCCGGGACGACGCTCGGAACCTGCCTTGCTGGCCTCGGTATCGCTCAGGTCTTCACGCTCGGCATCACGGATTTTCTGGACCGCGGAGAGCTTGTCGACCTTTTTCCGGACTGGAAGGACKAGCTTTACCCGCTTTACGCCTTTTACCCGTCCCGCCACCATGTGCCGGCAAAGGTGCGCGCCTTCATCGACTTCTGCGTCGACATTCTCGGCTGACGCTGCTGCCGATTGCCTATTATGCGCCAAAGGCTTAGGTTCATGGGCACAAAAACAGGCGACGGGTTCGAGCCATGGTTCTCGCGGGAAAACGCATCCTTCTTATCATTTCCGGTGGCATCGCGGCCTATAAGAGCCTCGACCTCATCCGGCGGCTGCGCGAGCGCGGCGCCTCAGTCCGCCCGATCATGACATCGGGGGCACAGCAATTCATCACGCCGCTTGCCGTCGGCGCATTGGCGGCGGATCATGTCTTCACCKACCTGTTTTCCCGACAGGATGAGCAGGATGTCGGCCATATCCGGCTGGCGCGGGACTGCGACCTGGTGCTGATTGCGCCGGCGACTGCCGATCTCCTCGCCAAGATGGCCAATGGCCTGGCCGATGACCTTGCGTCGACCGTGCTGCTCGCGACCGACCGGCCCGTACTCGCAGCACCCGCGATGAATCCGAAGATGTGGGCGCATCCGGCGACGAAGCGCAACATCGAGACATTGAGGGGCGACGGCATCCGCTTCGTCGGGCCTATGGCCGGCGAAATGGCCGAGAGCAAGGAGGCAGGCACCGGCCGCATGGCGGAGCCGCTAGAGATCGTCGCTGCCGCCGAGATGCGGCTGGATGATGGGGCAAGACCGCTCGCCGGCAGAAAGGCCGTCGTCACGTCGGGTCCGACGCATGAGCCGATCGACCCGGTGCGTTACATCGCCAATCGTTCTTCCGGCCGGCAAGGGCATGCTATCGCCTCGGCACTCGCGGCCCTTGGCGCCGATGTCACACTAGTCACCGGGCCTGTTTCGATCCCCGATCCGATGGGCATGCACGTCGTTCATGTCGAGCGGGCAGAAGAGATGCGCGATGCCGTGCTTTCGGCTCTTCCGGCCGATATCGCCGTGATGGTCGCGGCCGTCGCCGACTGGCGCGTCGCCTCTGCCGCCGATCAGAAGATCAAGAAACATCCGGGCGAATCCATTCCGACGCTGGCGCTCACCGAAAATCCCGACATCCTGAAAACCGTCGGCCATCACACGCAGCGGCCGAAGCTCGTCATCGGCTTTGCCGCCGAAACGCAGGATGTCGAGGCGAATGCCAGGGCGAAACTGGAGCGCAAGGGCGCCGACATGATCGTCGCCAACGATGTCTCGCCGGCAACGGGCATCATGGGCGGTATGCGGAACAGCGTAAAACTCATCCGCCATCACGGCGTGGAGCAGTGGCCCGATCTCGACAAGGAAGAAGTGGCAGCGCGTCTGGCGGCTTTGATTGCCGAACAGTTCAAGCCGGGATCGTGACGGGCGCCTGCGGCCCGGCGGACGCGCGCTTTTCCGGCTGGAAGGGCGTGATATGCACGCCCATATCGTCGATCAATACTGCGCTGCCATCCGGAACTTCCGTCCAGGCATCGATATCGTCGTTCAACGGCTCGGATACGAGGCAATAGCCAATGCCGACAGGCGAGGCATAAAGTGTCGGCGCCTTGCGGTCGGTGGCGTAGCGCACCGCATATAGCGACTTTCCATCGGAAAAAGCGGCCGTGAAGCGCACCAGCGCCGAACCGGTCAGATGAACCGACAGGCCCTCGGCAAAACCGATGGCTTCCGAAATCGCGGCAAACGGATTGGATGCAAGACCGAATTGCAAGGCCAGCAGGAACAGAAGCTCGGAATCGGTCGTGCCGCCGCGGGCATGAAAAAGCTGATCGTCGAGCATGGATTCCATCGGCCGACGCAAACGGTCGAAATTGGAAATCTGCCCGTTGTGCTGGAAAGACCAGTTCCCATGCACGAAAGGATGGCAATTGTCCCGACGCGTGCCGCCGCCGGTCGCGGCGCGGACATGGGCGAGAAAGAGTGGCGAACGGATCTGCCGCGCCAAGCTCTTGAGATTGCAATCGGACCAAGCCGGGAGGATATCGCGATAACGGCCGGGCTCTGGCCGGTCGCCATACCAGGCGATACCAAATCCGTCACCGTTGGTTGCCGTCTTGGCGCGTGTGGCGCAGTGGGATTGTTCGATCAGGGAGTGGGCAGGCGAAGACACCAGCTCCTCCAGATAGAGGGGGTCTCCACGATAGGCTGCCCAGCGACACATACGTCTTTCGCTCCAATTCCCGCTCGCTCCCTGTCCCGCGGGAGAATGTCAAAATCAAGGACGATTGTTCGTGCGGAATAGGTAATAAACTCTTAATTTACCAAGAATTGAGGGGTGAAAGTGACAGATTCTTGACACGCCGTCCGATCACGTTTCGGCGTCGCAACATTATTCTTATGTGAACGTGCCGACTTTTAAGCGGCTTTTCGCCCCACGCTGCATAGCTTGATGAAAATGTCGGCTTGGCCTATATTTCCGGAGTGAGGGGCGGGTTGCAGCCCACCCCTCGTTTATTTCGCGATTAGAAAGTCACCCGGACCTCAAGCTGCCAGCTAGTCCGGGTTTTTCTTATGCGAAACGTGACGCTAAATGGAAACCACATAGCTCACCTCCTTGTTGACGGCGAGGCCGATCGCCACGGTCGAGGTTGCACATCTTCCCCGATCCTGTCCGCTGGCACAGACAGGTGCCACTTCCGCTACCAACTGCCACGATGAATATCACGCAAAAGTTGAACGAACCCTTGCGTTTCAATGCGTCACGAAGAGTGAAACATTCCGCCTTTGAACACCCTTGAATTCAGTGAAATTTGAGTTACGTTAGGCATATCGTCAACGTAGCGAAAGGAAGGTGATCCAATGTCTAGTGAGATTTCGGTCCGCGTATCAGGCATGGAAATGGTTGTGAGCGTTGCGAGGCAGCCCTCGCTCTGATCAAGCCTTCCGGAAGCGTCTTGCGCTTCAGGCCAGTTACGGGCCAAAACTCATGGAAGGGTCGCTTCGTGCGGCCCTTTTTTGCATCTATCGGTTGCCTATATTGCGGTACTTAGGGCTGTCATTGCCGGAATAAACCTCCGTCGTGGTCGTTTTTCTCTTGCCGAACGAAAAGTGCGCCATAGCTAAACCTCCATGACTTACAAGGAACAGCCCGAACAGGGTGAAGCCGAGCCAGCGCCGCCGAATGAGCCGGCGCTTACCGCACTCTCATTGTATCCTGACGAATGGGCGCTGTTCCTCGATATAGACGGAACGCTGCTCGATCTCGCGGAGACCCCGGAAGCGATCGCCGTACCTCCGAGCCTGCCCTCTGTACTTGAGACGCTCTCACGCCGGCTCGGCGGCGCGCTGGCGCTGGTGACCGGGCGCGCGGTTGCCTTTGTGGACCCTCTGTTTGCTCCCTTCCACTTCTCTGTCGCCGGCCTGCATGGCGCCGAACGACGCGATGGGGCGGGACGCCTGCGGCGCGCGCTGATACCGCATGCCTTCCATGAGATGAAGCTCATGATCGCGCGGGAGGTCGAGGCCTGGCCCGGCGTTCTCGTCGAGGACAAAGGGGCTGCGGTCGCCGTTCACTACCGGCTGGCGCCCGAGCGCGAAGCTGACGTCGCCGAAGTGATGCAGCGCTATCTGCAGGAAGCCGGCCCGGACTGGATCCTGCAGCACGGCAAGCTTGTKGTCGAAATTTGTCCGGCGCATGCGAGCAAAGGGCATGCCGTCGAGGCCTTTCTCAATGAGCCCCCCTTCAACGGGCGGCGGCCTCTCGCGATCGGTGACGACGTCACCGACGAGACCATGTTCGCCGTCGCGAACCGCCTCGGCGGTCAATCCGTGCGCATCGGCCCGCCCAAGGGCAAGACGCTCGCCCGTGCATCCATTCCCTCGCCCGCGCGTTTAAGAGAGATACTCGCAGCGCTCGCCAAATAATCACTTTTTGGTCATTTCGGCCTACCGCCGCGGCCCTCTCGAAAGGAGCATTCCGTGAGTCGTCTCATCATTGTTTCCAACCGTGTTTCCGTCCCCGACAACCAAGGTGCGGCGGCGGCGGGTGGGCTTGCCGTGGCGTTGCAGGCTGCCCTTGCCGAACGCGGCGGCGTCTGGATGGGCTGGTCCGGCAAATCGAGCGGCGATATCGAACCCGAACCGCTGGTGCTGACCGAAGACGGCAACATCACCTACGCGCTGACCGATCTCACCCAGACCGATGTCGAGGAATATTACCAAGGCTTCGCAAACCGCGTGCTCTGGCCGATCTGCCATTACCGGCTGGACTTGGCCGAATATGGCCGCAAGGAAATGGCCAGCTATTTCCGCGTCAACCGCTTCTTCGCCCACCGGCTAGCGCCGCTCGTCGAGCCCGATGATATCATCTGGGTGCATGACTACCATCTTATTCCGCTGGCGGCAGAACTGAGGCAAATGGGGTTCAAGAACCGCATCGGTTTCTTCCTGCATATTCCCTGGCCGCCGGCCGATGTGCTCTTCACCATGCCCGTGCACGAGGAAATCATGCGGGGTCTCTCCTCCTATGACCTCCTCGGCTTCCAGACCAAATACGATCTCGAAAATTTCGCTGGCTGCCTGAAGCGCGAAGGCATGGGCGTCGAAAACAGCCCAGGCCATTTCAGCGCACACGGCCACAACTTCCGCGGCGGTGCTTACTCGATCGGCATCGAGACCGCGGCCTTCGCCGCTTTCGCCCGCAAGGCCGCAGCCCACAGCATGGTGCGCAAAGCGCGGCAAAGCGTCGAAGGCCGCGACCTGATCATCGGCGTCGACCGGCTCGATTATTCCAAAGGGATCACGCAGCGCATCGACGCGTTCGAACGCTTCATCACCAACAATCCGGCCCATCACCGCCGCGTCACCTATCTGCAGATCACGCCGAAATCGCGCTCCGAAGTGCCGGAATACGAGGCGATGCAGCATGCCGTCGCTGAGCAGGCAGGCCGGGTCAACGGCGCGATCGGCACCGTCGACTGGGTGCCGATCCGCTACATCAACCGCTCGATCAGCCGCCCGGTCCTGGCTGGCCTCTATCGGCTGGCGAAAGTCGGCCTGGTGACGCCCCTGCGCGACGGCATGAACCTCGTCGCCAAGGAATATGTGGCGGCGCAGGACCCGGATGATCCCGGCGTGCTGGTGCTCTCGCGTTTCGCCGGTGCGGCGCGCGAATTGAAAGGTGCGCTGCTGGTCAACCCCTATGACGTCGATGGCACCGCAAATGCCCTGGCGCGCGGCATCAATATGCCGCTGGAAGAACGGCGCGAGCGCTGGCGCGGCATGATGGACCATCTGCTGGAAAACGATGTTTCGCGCTGGTGCGATACCTTCCTGACCGACTTGAGGGCGGAGTAATGAGCAACGGCTACATTGCTGCCGCTTCCCTGACCAGCCATTCCGTCAGCCGCTCGGCATGCATGCTCTGCGACTTCGGCGGCAGAAGCCAATAGCCGCGGTTCGGCCCGTCCAGCACCGGACCGGCGGTCACCAGCATGCGCCCGGCCAACAGTGAATCCACCAGTCCCATCCAACCGAGTGCCAGCCCCTGTTCGCCGATCGCAGCCTGGACGACCAGCGAATAGGTGTTGAACCGCAGGTCGCCATGGCCAGCATAGGTATCCCGAGTGATGCCAAGTGCCGCAAAATAGCTCTTCCAATCGAACCAGGGCGATGGTGTTTCCGTGTCCAGATGCACCAGCGTCGCTTGCGCCAGACGGCTGGGATCGCTGAAAGGACCGTATTTATCGACGAAGCCCTGCGTACAAATCGGCGCTACCTTCTCAGGCAACAACAATGCCACTTCCGGCCCGAACTCTTCCCGCGCGCCAAAGACGACGGCGACATCGCCGCTTTCCGAATGGCTACGCTCCTGCCGTTGCGTGGCGACGATCTGAATATCCAGCTCCGGATGAAGCAGGCGAAACCGATGCATGCGCGGGATCAGCCAGAGCGCCGAGAAGGCATAGTCGGTCTTGAGCCGCACTGCCGGCCGCTGCGCCTCAGCGCGAAAGCTGCGCACCAGCGAATCGATACCACCGACCACCTTCTCCGCGATCTCGAACAGACGGCGGCCTTCCGAGGACAGCTCGACGCCGCGATGCTGGCGCTCGAAGAGCGTGACGCCCATCTGCTCCTCGATCCGCCGGATCTGATAGCTGACTGCAGGCTGGGTCAATCCAAGGTTTGCGGCTGCGGATGACAGGCTGCCCGAGCGCGCCACCTCGACAAAAATTCGCAGCCATCCGAGGTCTACGGGCCGCTCAGCCATAAAAATTCCTTTTGTCACCCATTGAAAAAAGCCTGCTTCACAGGCCGAATGCTACTGATGTTCAATAAAATGAGCAAATAATAAAAGGGAACTGTCGTCATGCGAATTTCTGCCATGGGCCGGCTTGCCGTCGGCGCTTTCTTGTCCGCCTTGTCCTTCGCCGGCGTCGCCAAGGCCGATGGCGATTCCTGCCGCACCATCCATCTGTCCGATCCGGGCTGGACCGACATCACCTCGACCAATGGGGTGACGGGCGTGCTGCTTGGCGCACTCGGCTATGTGCCAGATATCAAGACGCTCTCCGTGCCGATCGGCTATCAATCGATGAAAACAGGCGAGATCGACGTCTTCCTCGGCAATTGGATGCCGGCACAGAAAGCCTTCGTCGATGACCTCAACAAGGCGAAAGCTGTCGAAGTGCTGAACCGCAATCTTCAGGGCGCGAAATTCACCCTAGCCGTTCCGACCTATATCGCCGACAAGGGCATCAAGGATTTTGCCGACCTGCAGAAACATGCCGACGACTTCGACCACAAGATCTATGGCATCGAACCCGGCGCGCCGGCCAATGCTAATATCCAGAAGATGATCGACGCCAACGACTTCGGCCTGAAGGGCTGGGAACTGGTGGAATCGAGCGAGCAGGCAATGCTGTCGCAGGTCGAGCGCGCCGGCAAGGACAAGCACGCCATCGTCTTCCTCGCCTGGGCGCCGCATCCGATGAATGAACGCTTCAAGATTGCCTATCTCTCCGGCGGCGACGCCTATTTCGGCCCGGACTACGGCGGTGCACAAGTCTACACGCTGGCGCGCAGCGGTTGGTCCGCCACCTGCCCAAACGCCGCAAAATTGTTCCACAATCTGACCTTCGACATCGGCATGGAAAATTCGTTGATGGGTTCGATTCTCGGTGGCCAGGATGCTAAGACTGCGGCGACCGCTTGGCTGAAGGCACATCCCGAGGCTCTGACGCCCTGGCTTGCTGGCGTGACGACGATCGACGGCAAGCCCGGCGTCGATGCCGTCAAGGCCGCGGTCGGCCTTTAATCCGTCGAGGACATCCAACATGGCGCGCCCGAATATCCTCATCCTCATGGTCGATCAGTTGAACGGAACATTGTTTCCCGACGGCCCGACCGATTTTCTCCATGCACCCGTGCTGAAGGCACTGGCGAAACGCTCCGTGCGCTTCGCCAACAGCTATACGGCAAGCCCGCTCTGCGCGCCGGCGCGGGCTTCCTTCATGTCGGGACAACTGCCGAGCCGCACCCGCGTTTATGACAATGCCGCCGAATTTGCCTCCGATATCCCGACCTTCGCGCATCATCTGCGGGCAGCCGGCTACCAGACGGCGCTCTCCGGCAAGATGCACTTCGTCGGGCCGGACCAGATGCATGGCTTCGAGGAGCGGCTGACCACCGATATCTACCCCGCCGATTTCGGCTGGACGCCGGACTATACGAAACCGGGCGAACGCATCGACTGGTGGTATCACAATCTCGGTTCGGTGACCGGAGCCGGCGTCGCCGAGATCACCAACCAGATGGAATATGACGACGAAGTCGCCTATCACGCCACCCGCAAACTGCTCGACCTGTCGCGCGGACATGATGAGCGGCCCTGGTGCCTGACCGTCAGCTTCACCCATCCGCACGACCCTTATGTCGCCCGCCGCCGCTTCTGGGATCTCTACGAGGACTGCCCGGCGCTCGACCCCGATGTCGCGGAAATTCCCTTCGACGAACAGGACCCGCATTCGCAGCGGCTGATGAAGGCGAGCGACCATACCGCCTTCGACATCACGCCCGAACAGGTGCGCCAAGCCCGGCGCGGCTATTTCGCCAATATTTCCTATGTCGACGAAAAGATCGGCGAAATCCTCGACGCGCTGGAGCGCGGTCGCATGGCCGACAACACCATCGTGCTCTTCGTTTCCGACCATGGCGATATGCTCGGCGAACGCGGATTGTGGTTCAAGATGAACTTCTTCGAAGGCTCCGCCCGCGTGCCGCTGATGATTGCCGCGCCCGGCTGGAATGCCCGGCGCATCGATCAGCCGGTGTCGACGCTCGATGTAACGCCGACGCTTGCCGGCCTTGCCGGGCTCGATATCGCCTCGCTGCGGCAATGGACGGATGGAGAGGATCTTGCTCCGCTCGTCCATGGCAGGGGAAACCGTGGCCCGGTGCCGATGGAGTATGCAGCGGAAGGATCGGAAGCGCCGCTCGTCGGTCTGCGTGACGGTCGCTACAAGCTGACGCTCTGCGACAAGGACCCGCCCCTACTTTTCGATCTCGACGCCGATCCCAAAGAGCTCACCAATCTTGCGGACGATCCCGCATACGCAGAAATCCTGGCGCGGCTGACCGAGCAAGCCAGGCAGCGCTGGAATCTCGCCACCTTCGACGCCGCCGTGCGCGAAAGCCAGGCGCGGCGATGGGTGGTCTATGCGGCGCTCCGCAACGGTGCCTACTATCCATGGGACTACCAGCCGCTGCAGAAGGCGTCCGAGCGCTATATGCGCAACCATATGGACTTGAACGTGCTGGAGGAGAACCAGCGTTTTCCGCGTGGAGAGTAAGGTTTTTGTGGCCGAGATTTTCGGAAGTCGATATGGTCGCGCCGATATATCGGAGAAATATTCATGAAAATCAGTGCACGCAACCGTCTCAGGGGCAAAGTCGTCGAAGTCACCAAGGGTGCCACGACGGCCCATATCCGCATCGATATCGGCAACGGCTCGATCGTCACCTCCTCGATCACCAATGAGGCGGTCGATGAACTAGGCCTGACGGTCGGCTCCGACGCCTATGCCGTCATCAAGGCCTCCGACGTCATGGTCGCTGTCGACTAGAGCGGTTCAGCGTTTCACGGAATCGCTTTCCCGCTCTATCCCTTTGGTTTGACGCATTCCGGACGGAAAACCGCTACGCACTTTTCCTGGAAGTGCTCTAATACCCAAAATGAGCATGATCTTGTCCGAAAACCGCTTCGGGATCATGGTTCACGCCTTCTGACAAAAATGCGCCGTCTTGCCGTCGCCGGTCTGAAAATCGCCAGGCCGCGGCGGCGCGATCGGTTTGAACAGCGTGCGGTCCGGCTTCAGGTCGAGAAGCGGCGTGCCATCCAGGCAATCAAGACCGCGCACGAGTAAGACGGCGCCTTCGACTGCCTCCAACTTGACGATGGAGGTGCCGATCGGGTTTGGCCGCACCGGCGAGCGCAGCGAAAATGTGCCGTGCACCTTGCTATTGCTGGCCGGGCTTTGCAGCACGAGATCGCGACGCGAGCGGTCCAGCCAATAGAGGATTTCCAGCCGCTCGAAATTCTCCACGCCCTTCAGCGCCGGCACCCAGGGCTCGAAAATCTCGATCCGGCAGAGCGGACCGTCATGCCGTCCCTGGCGCGGCGTCTCCATGCGGGAAGTCCACGGCGTCGAAATGCGGCCGATGAAGACAAGACCGGCGTCTGTCGCCGCCGGCGGCGCAATGGCGACTTCGTTTTCGCGGATTTCGTTTTCACGGACCATGATTTCCCTCCGATGCGTCGGCACCATCATCCAACGGAACAATAGTTCGACGGCACTATGGCATAGCGTTATATCTCAAGGAATATCCCGAGCGCCAAAATGCACGCTGTTTGGTGCAACAGATGGCGCATTGACGATGTGGAAATTTCTGTCTAGCTGTATCGTCATGAAGATCGCAACGGTTCTTATCGTAGTGGTAGAGCGCATGGGCAGGATGGCGTAGCCATCCGGCGAAAGCACCCATGCGCGGAAAGTAGGCTCCTGACGGGGCCTTTTTTTATGCCCGGAAATTGGGCCGCGCCTCGTCAGACTTTCGCTATTTCCCACCATAAGACGGACGAGACCATGACGAGCGATAGTCCCCTACAGACTTCCAGCACGCAGATGACCGCGATCGCTGCCCCTCCCCGCCTGACAACCCTGATCTTGCTTTCGGCTCTTGCGGTGCTGCCGGTKAACATGATCTTGCCCTCACTGCCGCATATAGCCGCGACGTTCCAGGCCGATTTCGCACTCGTGAACCTTTCAGTCGCCGGCTATTCGATTATCACCGCGCTCTTAGAAGTCATCGGCGGCGCGATATCGGATCGGTTTGGACGAAGGCAGGTCGTATTGATCGCTCTCTCCATCTTCATCGTCGCATCCATTGGCTGCGTTTTGGCTCCGAATATCGGCGTTTTCCTGCTGTTTCGCGCGATGCAGGCCTGTATCGCACCCTGCTATTCCGTCGCCCTAGTCGTCATCAAGGAAACGTCGGGCGAACGCGAAGCCGCCAGCAAATTCGGATATCTGGCCATGGGATGGGCACTAGCACCCATGATCGGCCCTCTGTTTGGCGGAGCGCTGGACGAGCTGTTCGGATGGCGGGCATGCTTCGTTGTCCTGGCGATCCTGGGCGTCGGCGCCTTCGCTTTGTCCATGCGCGAACTGAGGCAAACGGCAGTGCCCTCATCGAGGACAAGCGGGGCCTATCTTGCCTCCTATAGGCTGCTGCTCGGCTCGGTACGGTTTTGGGCTTACACCCTCTGCATGGCCTGCTCGATGGGGGTGCTTTATGCGTTCCTGGGCGGTGCGCCATTGGTTGTCGGCGACACACTTGGCGGATCGAGCGCGAAGCTCGGCTTCTACATGGGGCTGGTTCCCGCCGGCTTCATTCTGGGCAGCTATTTGGCCGGCCGTTACGCCTCGAAGATCCCGCTCGCCACCATTCTCGTTCTTGCGCGTCTCCTGACCTGCGTCGGTCTGTCGGTCGGCCTGATCCTTTCGACGCTGGGCATCACCCATAGTCTGGCATTCTTTGGACCCTGCATGTTCATCGGCTTGGGCAATGGGTTGACCATGCCCGCCGCAAATAGCGGCGCACTGTCCGTGCGACCCGATCTTGTCGGCACCGCTGCGGGACTGGCCGCTGCCATGAGAATTGCCGGCGGAGCGCTGATAGGCTCCATCGCCGGTCTATTTCTTGAACGATCGGCGGCAATCCATACACTGTTTGCCTTGATGCTCGTATCGGCATCGCTCGCATTGCTGGCTGCACTTTACGTCGCGCGCGTCGAGCGACGTGTGGTCAAGCGGGTTTCATAGAGGGCGGCGGCATGATCATCGTTAGCCGGCTTTTCAGCCCCTGCGACGACAGTTGTATTACCGATGGATAACCTGTCATAAAAATTGTAGGATCATGTGTCTCTATTGCAAAATGCCATCGCGCCGATCGTGATCGCGATGAAATGCCGTTTGATGCAATCAGTTTCGCGCTCGGCGCATGCTTTCGAAATCCACATCCAAATCACTCTGAAACCTGGTGGGCGGACTCATGGATACTCTCTTCAAAAGCAGCAGCAATTTCGCTTCTCTTTCGCTCAAGGACTTGGTGGAGGCGCGCGATCTCTTCCACTACCATTTGATGAACAAGAAGAATGTGGTGGCGACGGCGCTCGGTCTCTACAGAATTCGCAAGAGCGACCCCTGGCCTTCGAAAGACGAGCAGGCGCTGCGCAAGCGTTCACCGGAGAGCGAACGGCGAACGCTTTTCAACTCGGAAGTACGCCCCTATTCCTGGCCTTGCGTCTATGTGTTCGTCTCCAGTTGGGAATATGAGAAGGATCTGGCGAAACAAGATCCCTCCGATGTCGTTCCTAAGACGCTCTATCTCCCGGACGGGCGGACCGTGCCGGTATGTGTCATCGAAGCGCGCAAACAGCCGCTATCCAAAGACCTGAAGGTCAAGCTCGACACCCGGACGCCGCGCAATCTGCTGGCGCCGGGCTCGGCCATCATCAACGAGGATGGCCAGGGCATGACGCGTCTCGCKACCGCGGGCTGCATCGTGCGCGATAGCGAACGCTATTTCGTGATGACCAATCGGCATGTCGTCGGCGGACCGGGAACGGAGATCAGCGCCTTGCAGACACATCGCCGCCCCAAGATCGGCGTCGCCGCAAAAAAGGGCCTTGGCAGACAGGACTTCCGAACGATCTATCCGAATTTCCCGTCCACGAACCAGCGGCTGCTGATGGATGTCGGATTGGTGGAACTTGACAACATCCTACAATGGAAAACCGAGTTTCCCGGCATCGCGCCCATCGGTTCGGTGCTGGATCTCTATGACAACAGCTTCAGCCTCAAGCTGATCACCATGAAAGTGGTCGGCCAGTCGGCTGTGACCGGCAAAATCAGGGGCGAAATCCACGGCCTGTTCTATCGCTATAAGGCGATGGGTGGATCGGACTATATCAGCGATTTCCTGATCGGGCCGGAAACCTATGGCATCGACAGGGATCGCCTGAAGATCGAGGAAGAAGCTGAAGCGCACGATCGGGCGGAGAATATCAGTCTCGGCGTTCATCATGGCGATTCCGGCACGGTCTTCTTCATCGAACATGCCGAGGAGAGCGACCGCGACCATCCGAAGGATGCCAGGAAGATCACCTATTACCCCTTCGCGCTGTTGTGGGGGAAAGAGGAATTCTTCGAAGGCGGCGAAAGCCTATCCCAGCCCTATGCCCTCGCCACATCCCTCAGCACGGCGCTCGATCACTTGGACCTCGATTTGGTGCGCGACATCAATCTGGATCAGGATTTCATCTGGGGATGGGTCGGGCACTACATCATCGGCCGCTCCCTGCCCTTGTCCGGAGATCTCGTGACGTCACAGACCCTGCAAAGGTTGCTCGACAATAATCTCGATCTGCTGGCGCTCACTCCGGACGACGCGCTCGGCAACGATCCCCGCGTTCTCGAAAAGGATGATACCGAGGTTCATTTCGTGCCGCTGGCCGACGTTCCGGACAATGTCTGGAAAAGCAATGTCAATTTCATCATGGTGGAGGGGCCTGACGGCAAGAAGCAGCGCAAGATCGGACCCGGCAGTCGCGGACAGAATGACAATCCGAACCATTTTGCCGATCTGGACCTTCCCTATCAGAATGGCGAGACGTTTCTCGCCCTCAATCAATCCGCACCGGACACCTACCTCAATCCGGAAGCCTGGATCGACTATTTTGCTTCGATCAAGCCTCAATATGACGCCTGGGCGCAATTGCTCGATCCCAATGCCGATCTGCGCAACAAGCACTGGGGAGCCCTGCCCTTCAGAGTTCATCAGCTATTCGACATCATGGTGAAGGCAGCCAGGGATGGCGACGCGGCGATGTTCCTTTGCGCCGGCGGCGTCCTCATCCACTATATGGGCGATGCCTGCCAACCGCTGCACACCTCCTATCTTTCGCAGGGCGATCCGGCCAAGGTTGTTCCCCGCCCACGGTCACCCAAGATGAAACTGGAAGCCGACGGCGTCCATGTGGGCTACGAAGACGACATGATCGCCTATGGCTATCAGAACAAAAAACTCGGCCAGGAACTCGCACAGCGCATTACAGCTCTCGCAGCCGAGCCGATGCCGGCAATCGCCAATGGCTATGATGCCAGCAAGGCGGTCATTGCTCTGATCGCCGACACGCAAAGGGATATCGCGCCAAGGGATATCGTCGATAAATGGGTTGAGCTTATCGGCCAACCCGCCAAGGAAAAGGCGGCGGCGATGTGGGACGACTTCGGCGACCGCACCATCACCTGCATGGCGCGCGGCACCCGCTATCTGGCGAAGATCTGGCAGGCGGCCTGGGACGCGGGCAATGGCGATGCCGATATCCCGGCAGCGACCGCTGTCACGGAAGCGGCCATCATGGCGCTCTACAACGATCCGGACAAAATGCCGTCGGTAGCGCTCGACCGCTACCCGGCCGATCGGAATGCCGATTGGTCAAAGATAACACGGAACGTGCAGGCATAAGGCGCTGCGACGTTCAGATGAGAACTGAAATCACGCCGCCTTGACGGCGTGATATTCCTTGATGGCGACCATCTTGATAGCCGGATAACGTTCGGATTCGTAGCGCAGCGAAAAGCCGTCCTGGGCGAGGAAGACCGGATCGCCGTCGAGGTCGCGGGCGATGTCGCCACGGCGGGCAGTGACGAATTTGTCGAGGTCGACAGCCTGATCGGCAGATATCCAGCGGCAGACGGAGAAGCGCGACATTTCGAAGGAGACCGGCAGGCCATATTCGGCCATCAGCCGCTCCTTCAGAACGTCGAGCTGCAGTGCGCCGACCACGCCGACGATGGCGGGAGAGCCATCCTCGGGTGAGAAGAGCTGCACCACGCCCTCTTCGGCCATCTGTTGCAGCGCTTCCTTCAGCTTTTTCGCCTTCATCGCGTCTTCAAGGCGGACGCGGCGCAGGATTTCCGGCGAGAAGTTCGGCACACCCTGGAAGACCAGGGATTCGCCTTCCGTCAGCGTGTCGCCGATGCGCAGCGTGCCGTGATTGGGAATGCCGACGACATCGCCAGCATAGGCGGTATCGGCGAGCTGGCGCTGCGAGGCAAAGAAGAATTGCGGTGCGGTCAGGCCAAGCTGCTTGCCGGTGCGCGACAGCCGGGCCTTCATGCCGCGTTCCAGCTTGCCGGAGCAAATGCGCGCGAAGGCGATGCGGTCGCGGTGGTTCGGGTCCATGTTGGCCTGGATCTTGAAGACGAAGGCCGTCATCTTGTCGTCGGTCGCTTGCACGGTCCGGATATCGGCAACCTGATCGCGCGGCGGCGGCGCAAAGTCACCCAATGCGTTGATGAGATCACGAACACCGAAATTGCGAAGAGCCGAGCCGAAGAAAACCGGCGTCATATGGCCTTCCAGGAAGGATTCACGGTCGAAGGGACGGCAGGCTTCGATAGCGAGCTCGGTCTCGTCGATGAAGGCTTGCCGCTCATTTTCCGGCAACCGGTTGGCGATGGCCTGCGGGCCGTTGACCAGGGTCGCCTCTACCTCGGTATCGGAGCCACGGGCGGTATTGTCCGCTAGGTGATAAGAACCGCAGAAGGTCTTCGATCGGCCGATCGGCCAGGTGACCGGAGCGGTGTCCAGCGCCAGCTTTTCTTCCACTTCATCGAGAATTTCAAAGGGATCGCGGCTTTCGCGGTCCATCTTGTTGATGAAGGTGATGATCGGGATGTCGCGCATGCGGCAGACTTCGAACAGCTTCAGCGTCCGCGGCTCGATACCCTTGGCGGCGTCGATGACCATGACGGCGGCATCGACTGCCGTCAGCGTGCGATAGGTATCGTCGGCGAAGTCCTCGTGACCGGGCGTATCGAGAATGTTGAAGACGTTGCCGTCATATTCAAAGGTCATGACCGAGGTCACGACCGAGATGCCGCGCTCGCGCTCGATCTTCATCCAGTCGGACCGCGTCTGCATGCGATCCTTCTTGGCCTTGACCTCGCCGGCAAGCTGAATGGCGCCGCCGAACAGCAGCAGCTTTTCGGTGAGCGTCGTCTTGCCCGCGTCCGGGTGGGCGATAATAGCGAATGTGCGGCGGCGGGAAACCGCCTCGGCGAGACTTTCGGCCATGCTTGTGAAATCCTGTGAATTGCGGCTGTATCTAGCGATTCAAAGGCGCAATTGCAATTGACCTCAGCGGTTCGAGCACAAACTAATGCCGTATGACCATTCACACCGATACGCGCCCGACGCTGAACCTCATCCGCCTGGCCCACGGCCAGAGCCTCGATCTGCCCGCCTACGAGACCAAGGGGGCCGCCGGCATGGACCTGCGCGCGGCCGTCGAGGAAGGTGCGACCCTGACGATCGCACCGGGCAAACGGGCACTGGTGCCGACGGGCTTCATCATGGAGATCCCCGAGGGTTTCGAAGCCCAGATCCGCCCCCGCTCCGGCCTCGCCTTCAAGCACGGTATCACCTGCCTCAACACGCCGGGTACCGTTGACAGCGATTATCGCGGCGAAGTGAAGGTACTGCTCATCAATCTTGGCGAAGAGCCGTTCGACATCACGCGCGGCATGCGCATTGCGCAGATGGTGATTGCGCCGGTCACGCAGGCGCGTGTTGCTGAGATCGCCGAAGTCAGCGAAACCACGCGCGGGGCCGGCGGCTTCGGCTCGACCGGCGTGTGACGGCGGAATTTAACGCGAAAGCGGCGGCAATCGCCGTTTGACCGGGGTCGCCTTGATCATCGATGTATTGGTTTCCGCGCGCTCGGTGATCTTGTCGAGAATGCCGTCAAGCTCACCCATCGAGCGCACCACCAACCGGCCGATGAAACAGTCGTCGCCGGTAACCTTGTCGCATTCGATGAATTCCGGCGTCTCCTGGATAATGCGCTCGACCACATGCAATTGGCCGGGCAGCGGCCGGATGCGCACGATCGCCTGCAGGGGATAACCAACCGCTTCCAGCGCTATATCCACGGTGAAGGCCGCGATGACACCCCGCTCCTCCAGCCGGCGCAGCCGCTCGGCAGCACTCGGCGACGACAGGCCGGCCACTTCGGCCAATTCCTTCAGCGAAATCCGGGCATTGCGCGCCAGGGCGTCCAGCATGCGCTGGTCTATTGTATCGAGCTCCAGAGCTGCATTAGGTATACCCATAACAATGCCTCATATAATTAGGCTGTTTACCCATTAATCTTCATTCAGACTACATCATGCGCTCGCTCGCCGCAATATTATCAGGCTCTGGAAAACGGGAGTCCTGACAATGAACGAGATAAGACGCGGCACAGCGGAAATGACGGCAGCAATGCTGATTTCGGGGACCATCGGCTGGTTCGTGCTGATGTCGGAGCAGCCTGTCACCGGCGTCGTCTTCTGGCGTTGCCTGTTTGGGGCGCTGACTCTTCTTGTCATCTGCGGAGCCATGGGTCTGTTGCGCCCCGGCATTCTCAGCCTGCGGACCTTCGTGATCGCCGTCGGGGGCGGTGTCGCTATCGTCCTCAACTGGCTGCTGCTCTTCGCCGCCTATTCGCATGCCTCGATCTCGATCGCGACGACGGTCTATAATACGCAACCTTTCATGCTGCTCGGCCTCGGCGCACTGTTTCTCGGCGAAAAGATCACGCTCACCAAGCTTTTCTGGCTGGGTCTCGCCTTTGCCGGCATGGCCGTCATCGTCGAAGGCAAGCCGGCGGAAGCAACGGGCGCCGGCAGCTATGCCATCGGCATCCTGTTCTCGCTCGGCGCCGCCTTCTTCTATGCGCTGGCAGCGCTGGCCGCCAAATGGCTGAAGGGCACGCCGCCGCATCTGATTGCACTGATCCAGGTTTCGACGGGCATCCTGATGCTCCTGCCTTTCGCCGACTTTTCCGCCCTGCCGCGCGACGCGGGCGGATGGTCGATCCTCGTCACCATGGGCGTTGTACATACCGGCGTGATGTATGTGCTGCTCTACGGCGCCATCCAGAAGCTGCCGACGCATCTGACCGGGGCGCTGTCTTTCATCTATCCAATCGCCGCCATTGTCGTCGATCGCTTCGCCTTCGGCCATGTGCTCGGCTTGGCACAGATCATCGGTGCCGTGATCATTTTGGCCGCGGCGGCAGGCATGAACCTCGGCTGGACGATCGCCTTGCCGCGTCTTAAAAGCGGTCCTCTTTCAAAGGAAGCCGCTGAATGATCACTTCAGGCAGCCCGTGTTCTGATCTAGCGCTGCGCCTCGAAGGCCATGCGCATGGCAAGCCCCGCAAGCACCGTGCCCATCAGCCAGCGCTGCACCAGCATGAAGGACGGGCGGCTTGAGAAGAACAGCGCGACGGAACCGGCCGTCAGCGCGAAGATGGAGTTGAGCGTCACGCTGACGGCAATGTGGGTGAAGCCGAAAATGACGGACTGGCTGAAGACGCTACCGTTCGCGGGATCGATGAACTGCGGCAGCAGTGAAAGATAGAGGACCGCGACCTTCGGGTTCAGCAGGCTGGTCACCAGGCCCATAGCGAAGAGTTTGCGCGGCCCATCCTTCGGGAGATCGCGGACCTGAAAGGCGGAACGGCCGCCCGGCTTCAACGCATTCCAGGCAAGCCAGGCGAGATAGGCCGCGCCGACGAGACGCAGCGCGTCATAGGCAAAGGGCACGGCGAACAGGAAGGCCGTGATGCCGAGCGCGGCCGAAAGCATGTAGAAGACGAAGCCGAGTGCCACGCCGCCGAGCGAGATCAGCCCGGCCGCCGGCCCCTGCGAGATCGATCGCGACACCAGATAAATCATGTTTGGCCCGGGCGTTACCACCATTCCGACGGCGATCAGGGCAAAGGTGATGATACTGGTCAGATGCGGCATGGAGGTCTCCGGCGGGGGAAATAAATTTAAAAGGCAATTTGGGCGGTCGGGATAAGCTTGATCTCATGCGGGCCGGCATCGAAGCCGTCCAGCAGCATATTGTGATGAGCGATGATCGCCTCGAATGTCAGCTTGCCCATATCGGCGGTCGTATGACCATCCGAGAGCAACGTCACGTCGAAGCCGAGCGAAACGGCACGTCGTGCGGTGGTATCGACACAGAATTGCGTCATGCAGCCGCCGATGACGAGATGGGTGATCCCCTTTGCGCGGAGGCGCGCCTCCAGATCGGTCTCGAAGAAGGAATCGCAGCTCGTCTTATGCACCACGACATCGCCGGCTTCCGGCGCGATTTCGCGGCGCAACTGCCAGCCTTCGCCACGCTTGGCCAGACGATGCGTTCCCTGGCCGTCATGCTGCACGATGAAGGAAGGAATGCCGGCGGCGCGGGCTTTGTGTTTCAGTTCCGCAAGCCGGGCCACGACACCTTCCAGAGCGGCGTCGATCACCGGCTGGCGCTCTGGCGTGCCGAGGCCGGTCAATATGGCATTCTGAAGGTCGATCAGGAGCAATGCGGACGACATGAGAGCCTTATGCAACACGGTTTCGACGGGCCGTTAACTCTTGGTAGTATGTTCGCGCCGTTTGCGCAATCGCTTGAAAAGGCAGGAGCGGTGCGATAGAGCAATGAGCTATCCTGGGAGGAACGGACCATGACGCTCGCAACTCTGCTCGCCTATAGCGGTGCGCTTTTCATTGCGGCAGCAATTCCCGGTCCAGGCATTACGGCGATCGTTGCCCGCGCGCTTGGTTCCGGCTTTCGCGAGACCTTCTTCATGGGCCTCGGCCTCGTGCTCGGCGACACAATCTACCTGACGGCGGTCATTCTCGGCCTCGCTTTCGTGGCGCAGACCTTCACGGAGATCTTCATCGTCATCAAGGTCGCCGGTGCGCTTTATCTCGGCTACATTGCCTGGAAGCTCTGGACGGCCGGGCTGCTCTCCACCGATGTCACGGCAAAAAAATCGACCAGCGTCGGCATGTCCTTCCTGTCCGGACTGCTGGTGACGCTCGGCAATCCAAAGACCATGCTGTTTTACGTGGCACTCGTGCCAACCCTGATCGATATCGGCAGCATTGGGCTTCGCGAATATGCCATTCTGCTCGCGGCGACCTTCGTCGTGCTTCTGGTGGTGCTGATCCCCTATATGCTGCTCGCTTCCCGCGCCCGCACTTTCCTTAAGCGGCCGAAAGCACTGCAGATTTTGAACCGGGTCGCCGCCAGCATTCTCGCCGGCACGGCAGCCTTCATCGCCACCCGGGCCGCCTGAAAAAACCTTTCCCGATAAAACCCTATGCGGAATTCTTTTCTCGCGGTGGGGGATCGGCAAAGTGATCTCATTCTGGTTTCCGGCAGCGTTTGATCTTATTGTGCCTCTACGATTCCAATAAAGGGGGAGCTACCCATGTCCGACACCCGCAAACCAGGCCGCGGCCGCGTCTATGCCTCGATCACCGACACCATCGGTGACACGCCGATCGTACGTCTCGACAAGCTGGCCAAGGAGAAGGGCGTCAAGGCCAACCTTTTGGCGAAGCTCGAGTTCTTCAACCCGATCGCCTCCGTCAAGGACCGTATCGGCGTCGCCATGATCGAGAGCCTGGAAGCGCAGGGCAAGATCACCCCCGGCCGGAGCGTGCTGGTCGAGCCGACCTCCGGCAATACCGGCATCGCACTCGCTTTCGCCGCCGCTGCCAAGGGTTACCGGCTGATCCTCACCATGCCGGAAACGATGTCGATCGAGCGCCGCAAGATGCTGCTCCTGCTCGGCGCCGAGCTGGTGCTGACCGAAGGTCCGAAGGGCATGAAGGGCGCGATCGCCAAGGCGGAGGAACTTGCCGCGACGTTGCCTGACGCCATCATCCCCCAGCAGTTCGAAAACCCGGCCAACCCGGAAATCCATCGCAAGACGACAGCAGAGGAAATCTGGAACGATACGGACGGCCAGGTCGACATCTTCGTATCCGGCATCGGTACCGGCGGCACGATCACCGGTGTCGGCCAGGTGCTGAAAGCCCGCAATCCGAACATCAAGGTCGTTGCCGTCGAGCCAGCCGACTCGCCGATCCTCTCCGGTGGCAATCCCGGTCCGCATAAGATCCAAGGCATCGGCGCCGGCTTCGCCCCGAAGATTCTCGACACGCACATCTATGACGAGATCGTCACCGTCACCAATGACGAGGCGTTCCAGCAGGCACGTCACATCGCCAGGCTCGAAGGCGTGCCGGTCGGCATCTCCTCCGGTGCGGCACTGGCGGCTGCGATCAAGATCGGCCAACGTCCGGAAAACGAAGGCAAAAATATCGTCGTCATCATCCCCTCCTTTGCCGAGCGCTATCTCTCGACGGCGCTGTTCGAGGGTCTGGGCGGCTGATACGGCCTGCTTCGATCGTCAGCTATCGAAAGGGCGCTGCGGCGCCCTTTGTCATTTCAGCCGCTTGATTTACGCCGCCGCGGTCAGCCGTTCGCCGGCAATGCGGTAGGAAATGGCTTCTGCGAGATGGATGCGCCCAACAGTTTGCTTGTCGTCGAGATCGGCGAGCGTGCGGGCCATCTTAAGGATGCGATAATTTCGTACTGGGCTGCTGGAAATGCTCTGGAAGCACTTTCCTCCGTGAGATGTTGGAAGTCTTTATAAAACCTACCAGTGATTAAATCGCCGTCAATTTCGATCTTAGATGGAAACTTGCGATGAAATTACTTAGACTATAGCTTGGCTTCTGAATGTGGGGGACAAATGATTAGCGCGAAAATTCGTATTAAAGTCGGCTCGATGGAACTCGAATATGAAGGCGATCCTGCGTTTCTGACAGGCGGCATCGAGGCTCTGCTGACGACCATGGGTGATTTGGCGGGACGTATACCGAACGAGCCCGCTCAAGCGGCGGGTATAGCAATCGCGAATAGCCCGCCAAGCGAACTAGCTGGGTTTCATTTCTCAACTAACACCATCGCCGCCCATCTCGATGCTAAGACCGGCCCTGAACTTGTCATATGCGCGATGGCACAACTCGAACTCGTTCAAGGAAAATCTTCATCCAGTCGGAGCGAAATACTTGCGGAGATGAAAAGCGCGACAACTTACTTCAACACGAACATTGCTAGTAATTTGAGTAAGAGCCTAAGCAATCTGACGAAAGCTAAGCGCATCAATCAAGTAGGAGCAGGGTCGTATTCTCTTAGCGCCTCTGAAAAGAAAAAGGTTGAGGTCAAGGTTGCTGAAATCGACTGAACTTAAAGACTGGCTCCATAAAAACCTTGACCGGCTAGACAAGCTCCTTTTGGTCCTTGCAACTCAGGACACTCCCATCAGCGTTTCAAAATTGATCGAAGTAGCGGAAAGCGCGGGTTTTCGAGAACCCAAAAAATGGAACGTGTCGGCAATACTTACTGGTTCCAAAGGCAAGGCCATTAGAACTAGTGGTTGGGAGCTCACGTCCGAAGGTAAGATGCATCTCCGTGCTCTGGGCGTGGCTTCGATCAGCCCCGCCGCCATGCAAGTTGCAACCGATCTTCGGCACCATCTATCCAAGGTCGTGGACGCTCAGACGCGAAACTTTGTTGAGGAAGCGATTAAGTGCCACGAGGCAGAACTCTATCGCTCGGCCATAGTCATGTCGTGGCTCGGTGCCATGGATGTACTTCAGAAACATGTTCTCCTCAATCACCTTGCAGGTTTCAACACCGAAGCGACACGCGTCAATAGCAAATGGAAGATGGCGCTAACCTAAGATGATATCGGAAGAATGGGCGAGAGCGATTTTCTCGATCGGATTGAGGCCCTTTCGATTATCGGCAAGAATGTTAAGGCACAATTGAAAGGCTGCCTTGATTTACGCAACGGATGCGGCCATCCGAACAGCTTGAAAGTTTCTGTAAACAAGTCTGCGGCCCATATCGAGACCCTGTTGCAAAACGTCTTCGAGAAATTTTCGTAGTTGCAGCAAAAAATTTGAAAGAATGTGAAGCCGTCGCCTCAAATCAATGAGCGGTCTGCACGTTGCCGGAGATTGTAGGAAGGGTACCACAGCGCCCTTTGTCATTTCAGCCGCTTGATTTACGCCGCCGCGGTCAGCCGTTCGCCGGCAATGCGGTAGGAAATGGCTTCTGCGAGATGGATGCGCCCAACAGTTTGCTTGTCGTCGAGATCGGCGAGCGTGCGGGCCACTTTCAGCACGCGATGATAGCCGCGGGCGGAAAACTTCATCTTCTCCGCCGCGTCGCGCAGCAATTGCAAGCCGGCGGCGTCGGGCTCGGCGATCGTCTCGATCATCGATGTCGAGCAGCGGGCATTCGTGGATATTCCCTTCATGCCGGCAGCCTCGAAACGTTCGCGCTGCCGTTCGCGGGCGCGAGCAACACGAAGCGCGACATCGGCGCTCTTTTCGGCCGTCGTCGGCCGAATGAGATCGGCCGCGGAAACGGCGGGCACGTCGAGACGAATATCGATACGATCCAGCAGTGGTCCGGATATGCGGCCCTGATAATCCGCGACGCAACGCGGGCCACGGGCGCAGGTGTGACCCGGCTCGCCGGCCATGCCGCAACGGCAGGGATTCATCGCCGCAACCAATTGGATGCTGGCGGGATAGGAAACGCGATGATTGGCCCTGGCGATGACGCATTCGCCAGATTCCAGCGGCTGGCGTAGCGCGTCCAGCGCCTGCGGCGAAAACTCGGGAAGCTCGTCGAGAAACAAGACGCCATGGTGCGCCAGCGAAACCTCGCCGGGGCGGGCACGCATACCGCCGCCGACCAGCGCCGCCATGGTGGCGGAATGATGCGGCGTGCGATAGGGCCGGCGGTCGGAGAGCTTTCCGCCCGAGAGTTGACCGGCAACGGAATGGATCATCGACACTTCCAGCAGCTCCGCCGTAGACAATGGCGGCAGAATGGACGGCAGGCGCGACGCCAGCATCGACTTGCCGGAACCGGGCGGACCAACAAAAAGCATCCTATGTTGCATGTAACCACTTGTAATGATAGTGAAGCTTATGGTCAAAGCATTTTCCTACATACGCTTCTCTACCCCTGAGCAAGCTAAGGGCGACAGCCTGCGGCGACAGTTGGACAATGCCCGAAAGTTTGCGGAATCCCATAATTTGATTCTCGATGACTCACTGCGTGACGAGGGTGTGTCAGCATTTCGAGGAAGGAATAGAAATAACGGCAGTCTTGGCGCTTTCCTCAAGAAAGTCGAAGATGGTACGGTTCCATCTGGCTCCTACCTGATTGTTGAAAATCTCGACCGCCTTTCGCGACAAGAGGTGCACGTAGCGTTGCGCCTCTTTTTGATGCTGATCGAACATGGGATTGTTCTCGCTACGCTCTCGGATGGTAAGATTTATTCAGGTACCACGATTGCAACTAATCCAACCGATTTGATTGTCAGCATCGCGCTGATGATGCGTTCGCATGACGAATCCGCGACCAAATCCATGCGCCTTAAGGAAATTTGGGAGAAAAAGCGATCACGAGCGAGTGCAAGCGGTACTGCGATGACGAAAGTCTGCCCCGGGTGGTTGGAAAAGACCGGAAATAGTTATGTCGCCATCAAGGGGCGCGACCTCGTGGTAAGGCGAATATTCGATTTGGCAATCGAAGGCGTAGGTACGCGTTCAATCGCGAAACAACTAAACTCCTCCCGCGAGCCGACCTGGAGCGTTAAGAAAGGTAAGAAATCCATCTGGTATGATTCTTACATCAAAAAAATCTTGGAAAATCCTGCCGTCTATGGAGAGTATACTCCAAGAAGCAAAAGGGCTGGAGGTTCCGATGCAACGGCGGGCGAACCGATTCAAGGCTACTTTCCGGCGGTTGTTGACCGGGAGACATTTTTCCGAGCAAAGGCGGCTTTGACTACGCGAGTGACCAGCAACGTTCGGTCGCCTGTTGGCAAGCACCGCAACATATTGACCGGGCTTATCAAATGTTCGGAGTGCGGTTCTGGCCTGCACTACATCGACAAAGGGAAACGCGGGGGTAGACCATATCTTCGCTGCACCAAGTCATTGCTTAGTAACGCCTGCAGTCACAGTGAGAAATATGATTACCAGACTATCGAGGCACAGGCTGTTCTGCTTACATCAACCCATCAGCATCTAGGTAGCGGTAGCGAGGCCGAGCATCATACGGTGCTCAAGCTTGAGATTGAAGAGACAAGGACGCGCATAGAAAAACTGGTCGATGCCGTCGAGCGTGGTGGAATGAGCCAAGCTTTGCAGCGAAGGCTGACCTCTGCCGAAGGTCATTTGAAAGACCTGGAGACGCGGCTCGGGGCTGTCGAGGTTCGGGCACAACGCGAATCGCTCGGTAACAGATTGCGTCAAGGAAGACGCGAGGTTGCCACGTTGACGATCCAGTTGAGGCAACAGCCGGACGATCTTGAACTGCGCAAGCGAGCCACAACGATGGTTCGGGGGATCATCAAGGAAATAAAACTATCGCCGCGCACTTATGAGTGCACTTGGGTCCTCGGGGGTGGATTTGCGACCGGAATTTACCAATCCGAACACGTGGAAGCAGAGATTCAGCGTTACCTTAATGGACCTGAACCAGCGCTCAATCCAACCAAACGACAAGTTATATCGCCAACTTTCTATGCTGCGGAGCACTTTGCACTCGTCGACGCAGAAATTGAAGCTGCGAAACAAAATCAGGGCTAGGTAGCGACGACCTCTCCAGTAAGTTCGCGGAACGCGCGGATGCCGTTCCTCTGAATTTCAACTTTCAATGCCGCTGCCGCACCGGGCAGCCGCGACTTGCGAACCAGGCGCTTTTCCGTGGTTCCATGCATCTGCACATAGACCGCTGCTACGTAGCACAAGATGCCGCCGTTTTGGTCCATTTGGCAGACCTCTACGATCTCAATGTTAACCGTCAAACCCCGGATTTTTGTGATCGTTTGCTTCATCTAAAATCTTCCTTTCCATTTGATTTCATTGAAGATTTTATAGCAGAAATCGAGACTATTGAGAATCCTTGCGGGAAGAAAGATGTCGGTTATGGGATGGTATTCGTGAACAGGTTCGGTCGAATTTTAATGGATTTTGAAAGGGGCGCTCACCCAGTTTGGAACGCCAAAGAGCGGGAGGCGGGTCACGAAAAATCGACGCGAGTAGTGCGGGAGCGAAGCGACACGGTCGTGTCTATTTTTCTTGACGCGACGGAGCGACCTAATCCTTGCGCCTGGAAGCAGGAGGAAAAGGCCGAAGGCCGCCCCTTCCCTGCTTCCCGAGCTCGGGCGGACCAGCGGGGGTAGCAGAGCCGAAGGCGACGCGAGGGGCCGCGCCCCTTAGCCGAAGATGGCTTGACGCCGATTCGATTTCCTCTGACCATTGAAAAAGACGCCATCACAGGGCGGGAACCCTCCGGCGTCTCTTATGTTGCTGTTTAATAAAGATGAACGATTTTATGTTTATTGTAAAGCTCCCATTGACGACTGAGTGACCGCCGGGCTGGCACATAGCCCAGCCCAAAAAAACCAGCCTCCTCATTTTCCGAATTTCAATGTTGACATTATTTCGGAGCCGCTCGGCTCCAGCCGCCGCACATCAAAAACCAATTCCACTCTCAAGCTCTTTGACGATCAGGCAAACGACCCGCACGTAGGCGGTGAGCGGGCCGTCCGTGCTGCCGTTTCAGCTCGCCTTAAGACCGAGATAGCAAGGCCGCAGGCCGCGCAGTCGACAGCCGCAGGCCGGTCGCTCGATAAAGGAGACGCTACGTTGACACCGGCAGGTGTCGACTTAGGGGCGACGTCACAGGAAAAAGAATCCCAACAAATCAAACGATGGCGGCTGAAGCATACGGTCGCCAATGTTCTGCGCGCAGCAACACCAACAGGCGGAAAAACTCCGGGGGTCTGCAAATGCGGGACAGCGAAACGCACGGCTGACGGGGAAACGCCATTCGTGACGTTTTACAATCAGGACGGAAAACCCGGAATCAAGGGAGTTTATTACTGCGACTCTCCTTGGCTGTGCCCGACTTGCGCGCCGAGGTGCGCCGCTGAGCGGGCGGAGAGTGTGCAGCGCGTCTTCGACGCGACCGAAAGGAAAGGCGGGCAAGTCGTCTTTGTCACCCTAACCGTTCGCCACGGCCCGGAAGATAGTTTGAAGGACCTCAAGAAGCTAGTAACTGAGGCTTGCCGGAAGGCAAGGCAGGGCAAGCCGTGGGCGCTTGCTGTGAAGCGCCACGATATTCAAGGGGTCATGGTCGGTCCGGAAGTAACATGGAGCAAAAAGGCCGGTTGGCATTTTCATCTCCATCTTGCTGTGCCGATGGTCGAAAAAGCCAATGGTGAAAAAACCGCTGAGGAACGGGCTAAGGAAGCGGGTGAATGGATCATCAACCGCTATCTCTCTTACATTCGAAACGAGGGCGGCAAGGTCAAACGGCGCTATTGCAAGTCAAAAGAGGGCGAGCCTGCGGCCCTGCGGGAAGCGCAAGACGTGCAAGTGGTTTGGCGGCGGGAAGACCTTGGCGATTACCTTGCAAAGGGTTCCGGGGCTTGGGAAGTGGCTGCGGCTGGCGCGACCAAGACCCGCACGAAAAACCGTCGGATCGGCGGAATGACACCTTGGGACATCGCAGCGCTTGCCGGTAAGGGTGACGCGCAAGCCGCAGCACGGTTTGTTGAATATGCTAGGGTCATGCCCGGCACGAAGTCGTGCGTGATCACAAAAGGGCTCGCCGACAAGCTCGGCATTGTGTCGAACGAGGATAACACAGAATCTGACCAGCAGGCCGAAGAGGACGACGGCAAAATTGTCGTCGGCAGCTTGGAAACACGGCGATGGCATAAAGTTCTGAGGAACGGATATGCAGCCGACGTTTTGAGGGCGGTCGGCGATCTCCGACCATGGTCGCAGATTGACAGTATGGTGCGGCTTTGCTTGGGCGAGGAGGACAGTCCGTCCGTTGAGCCAGTGGGGCAGCCGTACGATGACACAATCTGGGACGAGCTGTGTGTGAAGTTACCGGCGGTGCGGATTGTCAAGCCACCAAGCACTTACGCGCCGGGCTTGGATGATCTCGTCGACGAGATCAACCGCACTGCGGTGTTGCAATTCCACGGCAACAAAGGTCGGGCGATGCAGTCCGCCTTCGACGCGCACCGGGCGGCAGCGGATGCAGCCAAGCTGCCATGCGTATTTCCGCAGTTCTCGGAAATCTGGCAGGCGCTTGCGGCTTAAGGATCGCCTCCCCGGCGATGGAGGGGCCCTCGGCGAGGTCTCCCCGGCAGGGGTCCCCAGACGGGGCAGACGTCAATAACCGCAGCGCATTGGCTTAGTCTGTCACTAATACAATGCGGTTTCTTGCATCTCGGGCGTCCATGATTTGAGCAAAACGGAGGCCTCTTTTGTGGGTTTTCAATTCGTTCATTTTGGCGCTTTTTCTCGTAAGGGCAATAAACAAGGCCAGTCTACTGACTTCGTTTTTGGTGAGGCTGAACGACGGCCAAACGCCAGTCTTCATGTTTCCAACCCCGCGCCGCCTGAAGTCGTTTTCGGTCTGGCTGTTTCAGAAGTCAGGGCGCTTCACGATGAACGTGCGGCGGACGCGAAGGACATAATGAAGAACGGCAGGAGCCGTGCGATTCGCTCGACACAAATGACTCTCGCCACCGTTATCGCAAGTCATCCTCTCACGGTTGAGGAGGTCCGTGCCGATCCGGCCAAAGCTGCGGAAGTCAAAGAATGGGAGCGTCGGACTGTTGAGTGGTTGCAAAGTCAATTCGGCGATCAGCTTGTTTCAGTCGTCCGACACGTAGACGAACGACATTGTCACCTTCATAGCTACATTTTGCCTGCGAACGGCATGATGAAGGCAGTTGAAATTCATCCGGGCCATGTGGCAAAGGCCGCCGTGATGGCTGAGGGGCCACGGTTCGGAGAGGATGATAAAGCTCTAAATAAGCGCGGCGATAAGGCCTATCGTGCCGTCATGCGTCAGTGGCAGGACGACTATTATCAGAATGTCGGCGCTCCGTGCGGTTTGACCAGAATAGGCCCGCAAGTTCGGCGGTTGAAGCGGGCGGAATGGCAAGCAGAAACGCAGGCGGCGCAGGCGCTGAAAAACTCATTGGCTGAGGCTGCGACTGTTGATGCGAAGCGCGACGAATTTGTCAAAAAGACAAAACAGGATGCCGGAAAGTTTGTTGAGCAGACGAAAATAAAAGCTGCGGCGATTCATGCCGCCGCCGATCTAGAAAAACAAGTGTCAATGCCGGATGAAATTTCCCCAGAAGTGCCGAAGTAAAATTCCCCAATTATGCCGCCCCGGACGACGAGGAGAATTGGGTATTTTTCGGCGGTCTGCCGCGAGGTCGTGATGGTGGGGCAAAGGACGGAGGCGTTATCAATGCTTTCGAGCGAACATGTTCAGGCATCAATTCGGCATGTTGGCGCAGCCTGTAACTTGATCCTTCGATCTGAACGACGACGGCATGATGCAAAAG